>CAJWBY010000080.1 GCA_913020705.1 uncultured Colwellia sp. | reverse complement strand
TACACTCAAGTCAGATGATTCAGGAGGATCTTGCTCTAACATCGCCAATTTAATATTGCTCGACATTAGTATTTGACCGTCATCTAGGTTTTGCTTACCCATTAATACTTTCATCAATGACGATTTACCTGCGCCATTTTTACCAACTAAACAAACTCTTTCGCCCGTTTTAACGGTTAAATTAGCTTTGTCTAAAATACTGTCTTCACCAAAGGCTAATTCGCCTTGAGCTATTCGGATTAATTCCATGGGTTATATCAACTCTACTACTTGTGATTGTTCAAAAGGCCAGAATAACTTTGTGTTGTCACTTAGGCGCTCTAATACGGGAATATGAACACCGTATAATTGTACTAAATTTTGTTCATCTTCAATTTCATTATCAACTATATCGATAACTTTGATATGGTGATCGGGAATAACATTACCGATAAGAGCTAAAGCTTGCTCACATAGATGACAACCTTCACTACTATATAAATGAAATAAAACACTCATTATGTATTAACTTTTTTACGAGTAATTAACCAGCTATTATGAATGTGCTTATTACGTTGAAAATCTTTATCACGGGTTAAATCAGAGATTGATTTAACATCAAAATCTAAAGCAGCAACCGCGTCAAAATCCATTTTAAAGTTTCGTTTATTATTAGTGAAAACTAGTTCGCCATTTTCAGCCACACATTTCATTGCGTCAGTGATGAGAGCAACATGATCGCTTTGAACGTCAAAACTATCTTCCATACGTTTTGAGTTAGAGAACGTTGGGGGATCAACAAAAACAACATCATAAGTTGTTTTATGTTCTTTTAACCATGTTAAACAATCAGCTTGAACAAATTGATATTTATGACCAGACAACTTATTTAACGCAAAATTCTCTTGCGCCCAGTTTAAATAGGTATTTGACATATCAACCGTTGTAATAGTTGCAGCACCATGAAGTGCGGCTTGTAACGAAACAGAACCCGTATAAGCAAATAAGTTTAACAGAGATTTATTCTTAGCTTTCTGAGCAACGATTTGTCTTGTTTTACGGTGATCTAAAAATAGCCCTGTATCAAGGTAATCCCACAAGTTGATTTTAATTTTTGCACCATGTTCAGTCACAATCATTGATTGCTTACTTTTATCAACACGTTGATATTGATCAGTACCCTTTTGTTTGGCACGTGTTTTCAATATAACTTTATCAGTTGGTACATTAAGTACCTTAGGTGCAAAATAAATCACTTCTTGTAAGCGTTTAGCAACTTTACTTTCTTCAATAATTTTTGGTGCTGAGTATTCTTGTATAACAAGATGATCACCATATACGTCAATCGCAACATTGTATTCAGGAATGTCGGCGTCGTATAAGCGGTAACATTCAATCTGCTCTTTTTTGAGCCAGTTTTTCAAATTCTTTTTATTTTTTAATAAACGATTACCGAAGTCAGAATCTTTATCAGCAAATTCATCAACATTAGTTTGACCTGCTGCTTGTTTTTCATCAACGTTATAAATGGCGAGTTGACAATCTAAAGGACCATTCTTAAATTTATAACGTTTTCGGCTTGCTAGCTTCATCATAGATAACAATTCAACATTCGCCGTTAAAATAGCAACATTCCAGTCAACAAATTGTGCTTTAAGTTTTCTGCCTAAAAGTACAAAATTTTCCACTAACTCAGGTAATTCACCAATACGTTCACCGTATGGAGGGTTAAGTACAAATGTGCCATTGTGACCAAAACCATTATTCAAGTTATTGATATCTTTACATGAAAACTCAATAAATTTCTGCACACCAGCATTGCGCGCGTTAACTTGTGCTGTATTTATCACTCGGCTATCAATATCGACACCAAATACTTTTGCCTTTAATTGTTCAAGGCCTAAATGTGATTTTGCTTTAGCTTGCGTTAACTGCTCTTGCCATGCGTACAGCTCATGCCCTTTCCAAAACTCAAAGCCCCATTTTGCTCTATCAATACCTGCAGCATAATTGGCAGCCATCATTATTGCTTCAATCAAAATAGTGCCAGATCCACACATCGGATCAACCATAGGTTTAGTTGTATCATCTAACCAGCCAGAACGTTTGATTATTGCGGCAGCTAAATGTTCTTTTAACGGTGCTGCCCCAGAATGCTCACGATAACCACGTTTAAATAAACTACGACCTGAAAAATCAAGATAAATGGTGACTTTTTGTCTTGACAAACGCCCCTGGAAACTGATGTTTGGAGCGCCTTTGTCAACAGAAGGTCTTTCCATACCTTGATCACGAAAATGATCTACTAAGGCATCTTTAATAGTAAGGCCACCAAATTGAGTATTTCTGATTTCATCACTTGTACCGACAAAATCAATGGAAAAGGTATGATTACTGGCAAATTGTTCAGACCAATTAACCTTTGCAGCAGTGGCAAAAAGTTGATCTTTATTTTCGGCATCGCCTTCTGCAAGCTTGAGTAGAATTCGTGTTGATAAACGACAATATAGGCAAATTTTATATGCCTCTTCAATTGTAGCCATAAAATATACGCCTTCAGGCTTTTGAACCACCTGTTGAGCGTTTAAGTTTTTAAGCTCTTCAGCTAATAATATTTCTACACCAAAAGATGTTAATGCTAAAAATTGCTGCATAAGAATTTTCCAGACCGATTTATGCCCGCGATTATAAACAAAGACGCCTGCTACTTATATAGATACACTGAGAAAAGCGAGATATTCAGGAAAATTTATTCCAAAATAATTATAAACTTATATCTTATGGCTTTCTCGCTCATAAAAACGGCTTTTAGTCTATAATTAGTGCAATTCAACACTACTTTTAATTAGATGTTAAATAGTTAAAAAAACGCCTTGCAATGTGAAGTAACTATCCTTAATATACGCCTCGCTTTCAAGGGCATATGTTTTTGAAAACAGTTCGTAATAACAAGAATTAAAACAGTTATTGGCTTTCCTAGAAGTTATTAGGAAATTCGGACGCGGGATGGAGCAGTCTGGTAGCTCGTCGGGCTCATAACCCGAAGGTCGTAGGTTCAAATCCTGCTCCCGCAACCAACTTCACTTTAATATAAAACGCATCCCCCCCCTTCCAAATCAAATATAAATATAAATATAAATATCAGAATAACTACCACTTCCATACTTATTAAAATATCTTCGTTCAATAGATATAACAAAATTACATTTCCTAGCATAACATTCAGATAATCAATGCTTTGTCATTTATTTCTATTCAGAATAGTTCAATGTTATAGTTTGACAGCCTCAAGTTTAGTTCATTAGCATCGTATAAATAATAAAGTAGGACTTTGTATTTTTGATCTCTATAATTATCATCTACACATAGGCCAAGATACAAATGGCATTTTTTCTGGATTAATCATCAACAACTGGCTTAATTTTGAATCTAAAAAGCACTAAAATAAATAATGCAATAATTCCCCCCAGCCTTTGGCGACTGGCTTGGCCAACAACTATTGCTAATCTTTTATTAGCTTCAGTAGGATTTATACAAATATTATTATCGACCCAGTTTGGCACTGAAGCCACCGCAGCAGTCACTGTTAGCCAACGAATATTTTTTCTTCTACAAGCTTCATTGTTTGGTTTATCTGCTGGTGTATCCGCCATTATTGCCAGAAATATTGGTGCTAATGAACAAGAACGTGCAGGACAAGCCTTTCAAAGCGCCCTATTATTTAGTCTTATACTTTCTATTTTTCTCGCTATTTTTTGTTATGTTTTCGCATATGAGCTAACTGCTCTGTTCAAAATGGAAGATAACACCCAAAAATTAGCCATTACACTAATCAAATGGATCTGTTTGTTTTCTCCTATATATTCGTTAAATATTATTATGGCTGGCTCATTACGTGCGAGCGGTGATGCATTTCACCCCCTAATACTTTCAATAATTAGTGGCGTTGGGAATGGTGTTGGTTGCTACATATTGAGTACGGGCGGCTTAGGTTTACCCGCATTAGGTATTGAAGGCCTAGTGATCGGTGGTGTATTTGGTTCAACTATTTCATTAGTTTTTTATAGCTATCTTTGGAGAAAAAATTATTTAAATATTAACTATCCAGAAGAAAGTAAATATAGAAAAAAAACGCTCTTACTTTTAAAAATAGGAATGCCGAGTGCTTTAGAGCAGCTATTACTGCAAGTAGGGTTTGTTATTTTTACTATCGCCATTGCAAGTTATGGTAGCGATGTTCTAGCGGCATACGGGCTTGGTTTGAATGTTTTGACTTTAATACTAATAACTTCTTTAGCATTTTCTATGTCAGGTGCGGTTATTGTTGGGCAATACCTAGGGCGGGGTGAACCTGAAATAGCCTACCAACAAGGTTGGCGTGCTTGGCGTTTCTGTGTTGCGTTTATGTCGTTCTTTGGTGTGATTTTTTATTTGTTTAATCATGAAATAGCGGCATTACTAACAAGTGATGTAAATGTTCAAAGACACACCGCAAAGTTTTTATTGATTATTGCTTTTTCTATGCCTTTAATTGCCACTGATTTTACAATAGGTGGCGCTATACGAGGAGCAGGTGAAACGACATTTCCATTAATCATATCCCTGATAACATTACTTTTAGTGCGTATTATATTACCGTTCATTTTCATTAAACTTAATTTATCTGTTACAGCTTTATTCGTTTTAACCGGCGCTGATTTTTTCATTAAAGCTATTTTTATGACGATATATTTTAGAAAAAGAAAGTGGCAGAATAAGGCATTTTAATGATATAGAGATAAATAAATCAGAGCTCAGCCCCTCACAATAATTCTTAAATCATGAAATAGATCTACTGTTAATATTTAAGCTTATTGTTAGGCTAATAAAACTGAATTTATTGTTTACGCAAACAAACTTGTTAACACCTACTAATTTAGATATTTATGCCTTATTTGTACTGTTTTACAAATCAACCGTTCTAATTAAAAAATAAGAAGGCCAAATTTCCCGCACCTGAGATTCCCAATGAGGATCGATTTTGCCATTAGACAATTGCAAAAACCAATATCTGGCCCACTTAGTAACAACTTTACCAGATTTGCTCAATTTTAACGGTGAAAATCTGCGTTGGTATAATCTTCCATCATATTCTACAACCGTATTATTCTTTACCCGTTTATGAAGATCTTCAAGTGCAGCACTTATTAGCTCTACTTCAGAAATCTCAATTATTCCCTGTTTTTTTAAGCAAACTAATATCGCGGCTTTCTTTACACACATCTTCATATAGTCATCTATATAAGGTGTATACACCATACCTGATAAACCATAAATAGAGGCTCGTTCCCTTTCAGCAAGCGACTTCAATGGTATGATTTTCTCATTTATATCGTATAATTCAGTAATATAATGGATCTTAGGGGTCAATTTAGACAATCTTTAAACTCTCATAAATATTCATTAACTGGGTGGATCAATATTATTAGCAACACTAGTATTTAAACGAGCCCGCTATAGAGTATCGGTCTCGCTTAGCTGGTAATACTTCATGAGGAAACTCTTCACTTAAAAAAACGACTATAGTACCAAAAGTTGGGCTCACTGTTATTTTACGGTTATCAACCAATGATGAAACAGGTGATTTATTATCATAAATAACTAATTCTCCGCCATCAGAGGGTGACCAATGCTGATTAAGATAAACCACTACCGATAACACTCGATTACCTTCGCCCTTAAAGGCATCCTTATGCTTTTTATAAAAGTCACCTTTAGCATAATGAGCAAAATGACTTTCAAAGGAGAATAAACCAAGAAATAATCGTCTATTTAAGTACGCTTGTAACGCTTCTGTCCAATTTAACCAAGCAGAACTCGCATTGCTGTTATTCGTTATCCAGCTAATTTCATCTGTACGAATAAAATCATTTACCTGATGATCTTTGGTTCTGCCAATGCCTGCACGTTTAAACTCTTCAGTGGGAAGTTCGATAATATGCTGTAATAACAAACGGGTTAAATCGGTGGGCAATGCATAAGGGCGAATACTATAACCCTTTTCAATAATATCATTGGACATCGATTCAAACAGTGTCTTATCGCCTTCTGAATAAATCGATTGGACTAAACTCAACTATATTCTGTCTGAAAAAGTAAAACTAACATTTAATTGATAATCTAATAGTGTTTAATATAAGCCATAGTAGCACTTTGCAGCCTGTTAAGCTTAAGCTTTCAAGATAATATGTTGTTTAATAATTTATGCTTCATAAAATTTACTTTTACGTAGGTTAATGTCTTATCGCATCAAAGTATTTAGTCTAAAAAAAAGAGTCAAACCTTGACTAAAACAGCTAAAGTAGCATTAGCCAAGGTGACTCTTTAATCGTTATACTGGATAACGTTCAAATTTTGTTGCTGATTGTCCTGCCTCATACCAACAAGCTTTTTCTTCGATAAATATATTTGCTTGAGGTACGATTAGAGGGTCATCATTTAAAAAACCTGCTGGTGTTACTAAGAACTGACCATCACGGCTGATGTAAGGAACTTGAGAACCACATTGACTACAAAAAGCATTACTGAATCGTTCAGCATTTGGTAAATCAAACCGTTTAGTGCTTTTCTCTCCTGACAACCACTCAACTTTGTCATACGATGTAAAGATTAATGAAGCAAAAGCAGAGCCTGATTTTTTCTGACATCTGTCACAATGACATTGATAAAAACGTTCAAATGGCCCTGTAATGTTACAAGTGACTTCGCCACATAAACAACTTCCGTTAACTATATTACTCATTTGTAGACCTTCTTTAGTGTGTAAATAATGCGTGTACATAGAACACAGCATAATCAAATATTATTGACGTTATTAAACACGAATTTATAGGTGCGATAAAGCGATAACATAGAAAATGTTTATTATAGAAGTACTAAATGATAATAATTGAATGGGTATTCTTGTGAGCTGGATAACTTTACTTAGTATTACTGATCATCTTAATGGCGATATCAGTTAAATCAGTGACTTCTCCTATACCAATTGTATTGTATAATTGAACTTCAAGATCATCAGCCAAATCTTTATCTAAAGTCTTTAAGTATGTTATTTCGTCTCGATAATACATGTTTTGAACTTTATCACTTTTCTTTAATTCAACTTTCAATATGGCAGGTTTACCGTGACTAGAAACTTTATTGGTATATTCTTGTAACTCAGATGCTTTTTTTAATACTGATAAATCACGATACCAGAAGGAGTACTCTTTACTATCATCTTTATCTTTTGGTAAAACAAGGATATAAAAAGCTCGAGCCGCTAAATCTTTATAAGCGAGGGCAGCGATAATTGATAAACATGAATCTCTGAACTTTTTATTACTTAACAAATTAAGAATAATTTCTTCGCTATTTTCATTTTTATACACAAGGTGTTTAAGTGCTGAATTCCCACTAAAACTTGCTGCATTAATATATTGTTGATGCTTAGTCGCTTTCAAGTAAAAAGGGATAGAGAAATGATTATGGGCATATATATTTCTCATGGCTTTTTGTAGCCCATAAATCCGACTACCTCGTTGACCACAAGCATCAAGACTATCAATGTGCTGATAAATATACTTGCGTATTGCTCTGCATGCTAAATGTTTACTTTCAATAGCGTTCATTAATAACCTAACTGCGCCATGACTGTCGTAACCTAATACAAGATACTTCTGTTTTGTTAATGTACGTTCTTTCTCTTTAAAAGGAACGGTTAATTCAATTTCGATTTCTTCACCGGCTTTAAATTTTGTCTCTTTTTCAAGATTAACTAATAAGCCTTGCACCGATACATTTTGAGTTTTTCCGATGATATTTGTAACGACATTATTACTTCGCGTTATTGCCATATTAAAATGTAATACAAATCGGTCTTCTCCTCTTGAGTCATCGTTTTCAGCGGTTACTATTTCTGTTTCAGAAAGATCATCGACTGCACTAAGTTGAAACCGTTGGGGTAATAAGTTTGCTAACTCAGTAATTTTACCACTAACCGGTTGATAAATAGTTTCATATAAACTGGTGATATCTGAGACTGTGATCATATGATCACAATCACTTATCATATCCAAAGCTGCTTTAGGGATTGCCCTGTTTAGTACAGCCATTTTAGGATGCACATGAGATGGTAGCGCAGAAGGTACATATGCATCTTCAGTGGAGTTGATAAACGACGATGAAATTTTAACGACCCTAAACAAACTATTTTTGAAATAATTATTAAAAACAGTTTTAACACTTCTGTTATGAATAAGATCGTCATACCAAATAAGTGAATAATTAAACGTGCCTTTCAAACTAGATTTCAGTAAAAATGCATATTTATCAACCGTACTTCTTTCGTTTAAAGCTTTCTGTATATCCTTATTCCCAAGTAATACCGGTAAATGGAACTTTTTTTCATCGTCACTAAAAAAATTCCATAACTCATCGTTACCTGAAGTTTTCATTGCTATTTTTGCGTGCCAAATATTATCAGCCTTATAACAAAGTAATGGGATATCATGCGTTTTATTGAGGTAAAGCTGCTCATAACCTTTAGAAGTAACCGAATCAAATAATGGTTCAATAAATCGTTCTGTTGGGCCTATGATGGCTAGTTTTTTTTGCCTTAGATAGTGAGCAAATAAAACCCGCATTTGTTGATCTGTTAATGGACTTGAAAATTGTAAAAGATATTCAAATTTATTATTCACTTTAGATTTTTGTCTATCTATAATAATAAAACCAAGTTCAAGCTCTTCAGTGAAGTCGACTTCAGTATGATGATCAAACAACCATAAGTATAAAGTGTCGGCTGTAATGTTTTTTAACTCGTTTACGGTTTGAATAACGACTTTTTGATTATTCATTCGTTCAATAACCGCTGAAATGCCAACTTCTTTTTTCCCTTGAGTTGTCATACCCATTATAGGATTAAGAAATACTTTACACGAAGAGTTAAGCTTTTTGAGATCACCGACTATTAGATTTTTATTGACTAAAGGTTTAGGTTCAGTTTTATCAATTGTAAATTCTGATTTTCTACTTTCAATTTCACCCTTCTTTTTGTATGAAGCTCTTAACTGAGCGTCTTCATAAACTTCGTGGTAAAGACCTATAGTATATAAATTTTGATATTCAATAAGCTTTTGATTGAACAACTGGAGCCCTTCTAGATCCAGATAATGAGTAACATTGTTGTATTCAAAAATTTCGCAATCTGAAAAAAGATTACGTAAATCTATTGATTTAGTTGATTGTTGAGCAAGTTTTTTAATTTCATTTTTAACAGCGAGGTGTCGACCAGCGTTTTCATCAGGAAGCAGCTTTTTTACGAGGTATTCTAATCTATCATTACTTGCGTAAGGAATTAAACTAAGTATTTGTTTTTCAAACCTTTGCAAGTTATCACTTATAACACTACTCATTAATAATTCTACCTCAGATGTTTAGTATATAATGCAAGTATGATAGCGATAACTCATTAACCTACTTTAGTTTAATCTTAGTGCATATTATTTAATAATGAATCTGTTAACCAATTTTATCGGTTAAATTTATTATTACTTTAATTATTAGGCTGTATATTCACGCAAAAGTAGCCTAGTTAAACAACCTGTATTAATCTGTGTAGCCACTACCAATTGCACTAAAAGGCAGTACTAATTCTAGCTCGGGTACTTGCTGACCTATCCAAGCCACAAACGTATTACTATTAGGACCAGGAAATACGCTATATTCATTTACCCATGGATAAAGCGCAATTGCTGCCTGAATTTTTGGTATAAGCTTAAATGCCTTATCACCTTTAATAGAAAGCAGTAATTCAGGTTTTGCACCATACCAATACCTATCAGGTGTTGGAGTTTGATATTGCCGAATAGCTGGTTTTCCGCGTCTAACTTGCCATCCAATCACTTCATAAACACTGTATTGAGTAGCGTTCTCTTCTTTAATTGCAATCCATGGATGAACAGCAAACCAACCACGCCAGCTAAAAGCATCAGCGGCATAGAATTCAATAATAGCTCTACTATCTTTACTCGGTACTGAAGCGATACCTGCAGATTCTCTGCTTGCCGTTCTCCAGTTTGTATTAGAACAAGCATTAAGAAACAAAACGATAAAAATAACTGACCAATATTTCATATTATCTAATCATACCCTTGTCGTATTAATTACTTTAACATCATACTGTTAAAAAATATTTTTATAAACTCGATAATTTTACCATTGAGAATAACTCCAATTTAATCATCTAATGTTTTTCTTATTGCCATCGCAAGTTCTGAATCACGATAAGGTTTACTTAACAAGTTTCTTGACCATTTTTCTACAGATTTTTTTTGCGTAATCTTACCTGTAAAGCCTGAAGTCAATAATATTTTCATCTCAGGATTTGCAGTTAACACATTGTCTGCAAAGTCAAAACCATTCAAATCCCCAGGCATAACAACATCTGAAAACAATAAGTCAATACCGTCATTCTTATCGAGAATTTCTTGGGCCTCATAGACACTAAAAACACAAATAGTTGTATACCCTAGACTATCCAAGACGGATTTAGCTATTGCCGCTAAATCGGGTTCATCGTCTACTATCAGAACGGTTTCTTTACCTTGCGGCATTTTCATATCAATACTTGTAGGGATAATGCTTTCTTCAGTCACACGTTTAGATCTTGGTATATATATTTTAAAGGTTGTTCCAACCCCTTCATCTGAACAAACAGTGATACTTCCCTTACATCTTTTAATAAAACCAAATACCATAGGAAGTCCTAATCCAGTTCCCTTACTCTTATCTTTAGTCGTATAAAATGGATCGAATATTTTACTCAGGGTTTCTTTATTCATACCAAAACCCGAATCACTCACCATTATTTCTATGTATTCTCCGGCTTTAAGATCCATATTGTAATCAACTATATTTTTATCGAATATTTTGTTTTTCGCTTCAAATATTAATGTTCCTCCTGATGGCATAGCATCACGAGCATTCAATGATAAATTAATGATCACATCTTGGAAGTCACCTGGATTTATATCAACAAGCCATAATTCATCTGTAATATGGATCTTTAGATTTATGCTTGCTGTTATTGATTTACGAATAAAGTCTTTATTTTCGTTAATAATGTTGAAAATATTTACGGGGCTATAAACTTCTTCTGATTGTCTTGAAAAATTCAATAGCTTCCTTGTTAATTCTGCTCCTCTCAACGCTGCACTTTGTGCATTATTAATTTGCTTTTGTATCTTATGTTCACCCTCAGTTTTTATTGTCATAAGATCAAGATTACCCATAATAATACCAAGTAAGTTATTGAAGTCGTGTGCAATCCCACCTGTTAATTCTCCAATCGCTTCCATTTTCTGCGTGCGTCTTAGTAATTTTTCTGTCTGCTTTATATTTGTTATGTCTGTTCGAATTGCCGTGTATTGTACTATTTTTCCGTTACTATCAAAATTAGGAGCTAACGTAGAAAGCACCCAATATAAGGTACCATTTTTAGATTTATTGCAGATTTCACCATGCCACACATTGCCACTAGAAATCGTCTGCCAGATTTCTGCAAAAAATTCAGGTGGATGATATCCAGAGTTAATAATCCGATGGTTTTTTCCAATTAATTCACCATTTGAATATCCAGAAATATCTGAGAACTTGTCATTTGCATAGGTAATTAAACCATAGCTATCAGTCATCGTAACTATAGAGTGTTCATTTAAGATGAGTTTTTGTTCTTCCAGAATATTAAGGGTTTGTTTCATGTTCATTTGCATTCGATTGATTGAATCAACCAATTGCCCAAGATCATCTCCACTGTCACCACCGTAATTTTTTCTATGGAGAGACAGTGTGTTGTCCAAATTATCAAGTGTTATAGTACTTGCGTACGAAGAAATTTTATGGATTTGTTTCGCCACTAAATGATAAAATAAAAGCAACATAAACCCACTCACAATAAAGGTGTGTATTACATTGTTAAGCGTAATAGAAATCGCCTGTTCTATAATATGCTGGTGTGTGTGAGTTAAGCCCGCGGTAATTTTCATAGAGCCGATTTGAAGTTGTTCACCTTTATAGAAATATTTAAGTGGGATGATGCGTTCAATGACATTTTCTGATGAAATATTACCCACCTCAGATAAAAGCCTGTCATCCTCAAACACTTCTATATATTCAATATCAGGTAATCGGAGCAACCCTAGCAACGCACTATCGAGCTCTTTTTTATTACTTACCCATATACGTTCAGCAATGTCAGCACTATAACTTTCGCTAATTTCATTTAACTCTAATTTGACATTATTTATATCCTTTTTATAGACACCATAAAGTTGATATATTGAAGTAAACAATGACAATGTAATACTAAATATAATTATATACAGAACGAGTCTTCTACCAAGATGACTTTGCGTGAAATTAGTTTTTTTATTGTATTCAAACATAACAGATCTCTTTTTGTTATGGCTGTAATTCAAGGGGGGTAAGATATTTTTTCACCAAGAACTCATAACGCCCATCATTTTTCATATCGCGTAAAGCTTTAGACAATTTTGGAATGATTTCTTCGTGTTTTTTATGCAAATATATGAACATTTCTTTAATTGCAAGGGGGGGACTATTAACGATTATCCCCTTCATCGAGTGTTTTAACACAACCCAATTCCCACCCCATAATTCATAAACAACGCTATCCGTTAGGTTTTTTTCTAGTAAATTAAATAGAATTGTTGCATTACCGACTTTAGTTATATCTGCAGTAGTAGGAATATTTTCTTCTAAGTATTTCCATCCATTTACATGAGCAACAGTTTTTCCTGACAAATCTGACCAACCGTTACTCAGGTTTAAAGGACTCTTAGAGAAGACAACAAACTCCAAACTTATAATATTTTCTGGTACAAAAATTAAATTGGGGTACAACTTTCCCAATCCTTTAATTCTTATTAATTCACCATCAATAAGCCCCTTATTTGAATTTTTCAAACCTCGTTCCGGCGGTAAGTGTTCTATATTTAATCGATAACCAATGCGGCTAAAGGCTTCTTTAGCTACTTCATCAAGAAACCCTGATTGCCTACTATTACTTAAAGGTGTTTCTGCGGCTGAATTGAGGGTAATTTCATTTTCTCCCCCAAACACACTGTGGCTATAGACTAAGGCGATGACGGCGAAAAAGATTATTTTAAAAATTAGTTTAATATTATTTATCAAAGATGAATGTCCTGTCACTGTACTTCAACGACTATAAGTAAGCTTAGGCTAATTATTTAAAATAATATTAATAATTTGAAAATAAAGATTAAGGACAAAATAACAACACAAACCGCAATTCAATTTTTTGAAGAAATAGATTCAAAAATATAATGTACTGAACTGAACTTATGAATATAATTTCTATTAGAAAAACTAAGAAAATAAAAATCTTTTTAGCCATAATGGTTAGACAGGTTCTATATATACAAAAGGCTAACTTTTATACAAATGCTCAATATAATTACGTGCGGCATCTTCCCAGAAGAACCTAGCGTTAAGAGCGTTTTTAGAAATACTATCCCATTCCTTTGGGTTTTTCTTTTTCTGTATTATCACTGAATCAAAACAACTGAGCATGTTTTTCGCTTGCTCAAGAGGAGTATCACCATTAAAAATAAAACCATTTTGATTATGAGTAATGGTGTCTGTTAACCCACCAACACTATGAGCTAAACAAGGCTGCCCTGCTCTCATTGATAACATTTGGCTGATGCCACAAGGCTCAAATGAACTCGGCATTAAGAATAAATCACCCGAGCTGTACATGCTTTCTGACAATGCCTCTGAATAGCCTTTTAGAAAAATAAAGTTACTTCTTTTCGACGCTATTTTTGTTAAAAAATCTTCTAATTTATTATCTCCACTGCCGAGTAAGATAAAAACCCCCTTGTCAGAGAGCCGAGTTAACAAATGATCTAAAGCTGTTGCCCCATCAGACATCATCTGCTGAAAAAGGCGGATTTTTTGATCTGTAATACGGCCAACTGAAGTCAATATTAACGGTGTCTTTTTATGCTTGTTCTCTGTCAATTGCTTTAAACGTGTTATCGCAATTAAATGGGCACTATCAACAAGCGGTTTTTCAGCTACCCATTTAATCACTTCTTTTTCAGAAAGCTTTATTAAGTCACCTAGTTTAAGACGAACATTTACTTTATCTGGGTATTCACAACCATTTAGGATCCCATACAAATGGCCTGCATCAGCCACATTACGTAAGTCATTTTCTAAGCCCTCTCCACCAAAATACCCTTGCTCTACATTGCTAGGGGATAATATTTCTTTTGCATAAGTGGGTGAAACTGCATGTACTTTGTCTGAAAGTTTAATACCTGAGCGCATAGGATTAATACAATTATGATAACGGGGATCGCCTATTTGATCATGATCAAAAGATAAATAAGGAAACCAAGCTTTTAATGATGACTCATCACCATCAATCGGTCTGATACCTTGTAACGCTAAATTGTGAATGGTATAAACTGCTTTAATATCTTTTAGTGCCTGATATTCAGGGTCATAAGCTCTCAACACTGACACCATTGCTGTGTGCCAGTCATGTAAATGTATTACATCAATTTTACCAAAGACATCGCTAATGATAGTTTTTGCAACTGCAGCACTAAATAAAGCAAACTTAGTTGCATCAGAAGCAAAAGGTCTATTATCTGGGTCATCACAATAAATAGCCCCTATTCCACCAATGGCAAACAATGGGTGTTCAATTACCCATTGAGTAACATTTTTATGTGGATTAGCTAATGAAAATTTATAAATATCAATTTTTTGTTTTTGACCTCCAAACATTACCTCCAATGACGTAATATGTTTGGCGCCTGAGAGCTTAGATAAACGACCATACCCGGGCATTACTACATTAACTTTTTGGCCAGTTTCAGCTAAAGCAAGCGGAATATCACGTACAACATCAGCTATTCCTCCTACCTTACCATGAGGTAAAGCATCATTTTCTGACGCAGCCATTAATATGTTCATTTTAGTACCTTTCACTCATTTTTAAATTTTCTTGATCATTATATCAATATTAAATGCACTTAAGTAACCGTTGTTATGTGATCACATCTGGCTTTTCTCTCCCCGTAAAGTGCTTAATTCCAGCGACTGCTTCAGCCACTTTAATTAAGCTATTAAGCGCGATTTGAGTTTCTTGATCTAAAAGCTCAGAGTTACTTTGGTAACAATCTATATAGAGTCTTAAGGTTGCCCCTTCAGTGCCAGTACCTGAAAGCCTAAAGACAACACGTCCGCCATTTTTTAAATATATTCGAACACCTTGCTCGCTTACTTTACTGTTATCAATGGGATCAATATATTCAAAATCATCAGCAGATTCGATTTCTACACCCGTCACTATTTGACCTGGTAACGAAACCAACTTTGCTTTTAAATGGCCGATCATCTCTTGTGCATTAGCACTGTCGACTGCTTCAAAATCATGACGAGTAAAATAATCACGACCATACTTGGACCAATGACTTCTAACAATTTCACTGACGGTTTGCTTTTTAACTGCAATTAAATTTAGCCAAAATAATACCGCCCATAAACCATCTTTTTCTCTGACATGATCAGAGCCTGTGCCGAAGCTTTCTTCACCACATAGTGTGATTTTCCCTGCATCGAGTAAATTACCAAAGAACTTCCACCCTGTTGGTGTTTCATAACAAGGTATTTTCATCGCTTTGGCGACTCTATCTACAGCGCGACTTGTTGGCATTGAGCGAGCAACACCCACAATGCCTTTAGCATAAGCAGGTACACAATGTGCATTCGCAGTTAGAATAGCTAAACTGTCACACGGGTTAATGTAGAAAGCTTTACCTAATACCATATTACGATCGCCATCACCGTCTGATGCAGCACCGAAATCAAGCGGGTCATCACCATGTAATAAGTCTACCAGTTCATGGGCATGTACTAAGTTTGGATCTGGATGTCCGCCACCAAAATCAGTTAATGGAATACCATTAATAACGGTACCCGCTGGCGCACCTAATCGGTTTTCGAGTATTTCTTTCGCGTAGGGTCCATTAACCGCGTGCATAGCATCAAAACACATCCGAAAGTTACCACTTGAGAGAAGCTTTTTCATGGAATCAAAATCAAACATAGATTCCATCAAATCGGCATAATCAATAACCGGATCGATAATATCTATTTGACACTGCGCTATTTGCAAGCTTGCTAATTTATCAAGATTAATATCATCAGTATCAATAATGTTAAATTGTTCTATCGACAAGGTTTGTTGAAAAATAGAATTGGTTAACTTCTCAGGTGCCGGTCCACCGTTTTCACCATTGAATTTAATACCAAAGTCTTCGTCCGGACCACCGGGATTATGACTTGCCGATAAGATTATGCCGCCACATGCTTTAGTTTTTCTAATTATACAAGAGGCCGCTGGTGTTGATAAGATACCGCCTTTACCAACCAAAACATGACAAAAGCCATTAGCGATTGCCATTCGAATAATTATTTGTATTGCTTCACGATTAAAAAAACGACCATCTCCACCTAAAACGAGTTTCTTACCTTCACATGATGCAATCGTATTAAAAATACTTTGTACAAAGTTTTCTAAATAGCCGATTTGTTGAAATTGTGTCACTTTTTTTCTTAAACCTGAGGTGCCTGGCTTTTGATCTGTAAATGCTTGAGTCTTAACTTGTTTAGGCTGTACTGCTGGCATAATTTATCCTTGGAAATTGTTATTAATAATTAATCGTTTTCTTGCCATTCAAAAATCATGGTGGAAAGTGGTGGAATCGACAAAGTAAGTTGATTAGCTTGACCTGCGTAAATTTTATTTACTGAGTTCACACCGCCGCCATTACCCACATTGCTGCCACCATATTTTGCGCTATCCGTATTCAAACATTCACGGTAATAACCAGACAAAGGAACACCTACACAGTAATTTTCATAGCTCGTGGGAGTGAGATTTACAACCACCAAGGCTGGCGCACATCCTTCCTTCCCTTTCCTCAAATAGACCAATATGGATTGTTGACTATTTTGCGAGTCTAACCATTCAAAACCACTACTATCACAATCAAGTTCATATAATGCGGGGATATTTTTATAGGCGTGATTTAGGTCTTTAATCAGCGATAGAACACCTTTGTGACTATCGTGCTGAAGTGAATGCCAATCTAAACTTTGATCATGATTCCATTCATCACGCTGCGCAAATTCACAGCCCATGAATAGTAATTTTTTCCCTGGATGAGTCCACATAAATCCATAGTAAGCGCGTAAATTAGCAAATTTTTGCCAATCATCACCTGGCATTTTATTCAACAATGACCCCTTACCGTGCACAACTTCATCATGACTTAAAGGCAAAACAAAATTTTCGCTAAAACTGTAAACTAAACCAAAAGTCATTTCGTTATGGTGATGTTGACGATGAATGGGATCACGTTCCATATATTTTAACGTGTCATTCATCCAGCCCATATTCCATTTAAAACCAAAACCAAGACCACCACCATCGACAGGTTTTGATACTCCTGGCCATGCCGTAGACTCTTCAGCAATCATCATTACACCGGGATGATTAAAGTAAGCACGGCTGTTAACTTGCTGAAGTAATTCAATGGCTTCTAAGTTTTCACGACCACCATGAATATTAGGTAACCACTCACCTTCTTTACGGCTGTAATCTAAATACAACATTGAAGCGACTGCATCAACGCGAATGCCATCAACATGAAAAGTATCAAGCCAATGTAAGGCACTGGCGCGTAAGAAGTTTGCCACTTCAACACGGCCATAGTTGTAAATTAGGGTATTCCAATCAGGGTGGTAACCTTGGCGAGGATCAGCATGTTCATATAAATGGCTGCCATCAAATTGTGCAAGACCATGCGGATCACTTGGAAAGTGACCGGGTACCCAGTCAATTAGCAAACCTAAGTTCGCTTGGTGACATTGGTCAACAAAGTATTGAAAGTCTTCTCGACTGCCAAAACGTGAACTGGGTGAAAATAAACCTACGGGTTGATAACCCCAAGAACCATCAAATGGAAACTCGCTTACTGGCATTAATTGAATATGAGTAAAGCCCATTTCTAAGGTATATGGAATAAGCTTATCGGCAATGGTGCGGTAGTTTAAATATTGATTATTCTCATCTCGTTGCCATGAGCCTAAATGTACTTCATAGATAGAAATTGCGGCGTTACGGGCATTACGCTGTGCACGCTCGGCTAACCATTGTGCATCTTGCCAAGGATATTCATTTTCGTCAGAGACAATGCAAGCTGTATCTGGTCGATATTGTGCTTGGCTAGCAAAAGGATCAGCTTTATTGGCAAGGACATTGCCATGAGAGTCTTTTAATTCAAATTTATACAGGCTACCTAATTCAATATCAGGAATAAAAATAGTCCAATAACCACTGCGATTGCCATGATGAACAATATTTTCCATTGGATGAAGACGACCATCCCATAGATTGAAATCACCAATAACAGCAACTGAACTTGCGTTGGGTGCCCATAATGAAAAAGCGACACCTTTAATTTTTTGACCAATTTTATCGAGTAATGTTTGAGAATGTGCGCCTAATTTTTGGTATGGCTTTTGATGGTTACCTTCATTTAGCAGATGAATATCCATCTCACCTAAAATGGACATTCCGGAATCAGCGCTATAGGCAAAAGCATCATCAATGATTTTTGTTTGACCATCACAAGTTACTTTAAGCTGATAAGCAAATTGATTTTTACGTCGTAGTTTGGCAACAAAAAAACCAGCTTCATCAACTTGGGTTAATACCGCTAACTGCTTTTGAGTTCTCTTATCTAAGATGGTGACACTATCGGCATCAGGAATAAAAGCACTGATAACAAGATGAGCGGACTTAGTAAGCACTCGCAAACCTAAAATGGTATGAGCAGCACCATGGCGCGCCTGTACAATGGCATCAACATCCGTTTGTTTAATTAAAGTGCTGTTTAATACACTTTTTATGGTGCTTGTTTTCATACTCATACTTTTCCTTATATGTTCTTTGTCGTGCCTTGCTGCGACAATCTAGCTCTTGGTTAGGTGCCAAATATTGTCTACATAATCTTTAATAGATCTATCTGAATTAAACTTACCCATCATTGCCGTATTAAAAATAGCCATACGCGCCCAACGTTTTTTGCTTTGAAAAGCTTTGCCTAAAGCAAAGTGCGCATCAGAATAAGATTGGAAATCAGCCAATACTTTGTATGGATCACCACCCTCAAGGAAGCTATGTTTTAATGAAGAAAGTTCACCAGCGGGTGTAAAATAGTCAGTGTCTAACCAGTCTAAACAGGCCTTTAATTCACTGTTGTTTTCATAATAGTGATAAGGGCTGTAGCCTTGTTTATCTAATGTTTTTACTTCATCAACAG
>CAJWBY010000079.1 GCA_913020705.1 uncultured Colwellia sp. | reverse complement strand
AATAATGACAAAGCGTATTGCAATTACTCCTGGTGAACCTGCTGGAATTGGACCAGATTTAACAATTGCCATCGCACAGCAAGATTGGTCAGTTGAGCTTGTGGTTGTCGCTTGTAAAAAGTTGATGCAAGAACGAGCTGAAAAATTAGGCTTACCATTAACACTTATTGATTATGATAGTGAAGCTATTGCCAAGCCACAAAAAGCAGGAACGATAACTATACTTTCTGTAGATATGGCTGAAGCTTGTATTCCTGGTGAACTGAATGCCGAAAACGGCGGTTATGTCGTTGAAACGTTAAAAATTGCTAGCGAAAAAAATATTTCTGGTGAGATTGATGCCATAGTTACTGGTCCTGTTCATAAAGGACTAATCAATCAATCAGGTATCGCTTTTAGCGGGCATACTGAATATTTTGCTAACCAAGCTAATTGTTCTGATGTCGTGATGATGCTAGCAACAGAAGGTTTAAGGGTCGCTTTAGTCACAACGCATATTCCTTTAGCTTATGTTGCTAAAGCGATAACCGCAGAACGCTTACAAAAAGTTACTCGTATTCTCAATACCGATCTTATTAATAAATTCGGCATAAAAGAACCTAAAATATATGTCTGTGGTATAAATCCCCATGCAGGTGAAGATGGTCATTTAGGCCGAGAAGAAATAGACGTAATGATCCCTGCCTTGGATGAATTAAAGGCTGAAGGAATTAAAGTCATAGGTCCATTGCCTGCGGATACCATATTTCAAGAGAAATACTTAAGTGATGCTGATGCAATTTTAACTATGTATCACGACCAAGGTCTGCCTGTTTTGAAGTATAAAGGCTTTGGTTCATCGGTAAATATTACATTAGGTTTACCGTTTATTAGAACGTCGGTAGATCACGGAACAGCACTTGAATTAGCGGGCACAAACTCAGCTGATTCAGGAAGTTTTATTGAAGCTATTACCACAGCAATTAAATTAGCAAATAATCAATCATGAATAATAAAACCCATTTAGGCCATCAGGCTAAAAAACGCTTCGGACAAAACTTTTTACATGACGAAGGTGTTATCAGCAAAATTGTTGATGCAATTGATCCAGAACCAGGTGAAAACCTTATCGAAATTGGGCCTGGATTAGGTGCTTTGACCGAACCCGTCATTGAACGTGCGGGGGCTATTTCTGTAGTAGAACTTGATAGGGATCTTGCTCATCGTTTACGCCATCATCCTTTTATTGCCTCTAAATTAACTATTTATGAAGCGGATGCGCTTAAATTCGATTTCAGCGAAATAGCGACAAAAGAAAAGCCTTTAAGAATTTTTGGTAATTTACCTTATAATATTTCAACGCCATTAATTTTTCATCTTCTTACTTTTAAAGACAGTGTCAAAGATATGCACTTTATGTTACAAAAAGAAGTTGTTGAACGAATGGCTGCTAGTGAAAATTGCAAAGCGTATGGCCGACTTTCAATTATGACACAGTATCAATGTCAGGTTATTCCTGTTATGCAAATTGGCCCTGAAGCATTCAAACCAGCGCCTAAAGTTGATTCTGCAATAGTGAGATTAATCCCTCACGGTGAAATAAAAAATCCAGTTAAAGATATCGCTTCATTAAACCAAGTTTGTTTAGCTGCATTTAATCAACGCAGAAAAACGATAAGAAACAGTTTTAAAAAATTATTTACGGTTGAGCAATTAGCCGATTTAGGTATTGATGCAACATTGCGTGCTGAGAATTTACCGGTTAGCGATTATATTAAACTTGCTAATTTCTTAACCGATAATCCGGTTGAATTATGAATGTAAACTCACCGTCAAACGCAGTAGAGCCTATAAAAATGGAACATGAGATTTCGGTGAACGTTCAAACTGAGTATATTGGTGCTCAGTTTATTGAAAATGAAAAAAATTATGTTTTCAGTTACACCATTAGTATTACTAATAATACTAATGAGTCTGTTAAGTTGTTATCCCGTTATTGGTTGATCACTGATGGTAACAATGAAACATCAACAGTTGTTGGAGAAGGTGTTATTGGCAAGCAGCCGACAATATTACCAAGTACAACATTTACTTATACAAGTGGGTGTATCTTAAAAACACCTGTCGGAACGATGCAAGGGCATTATCAAATGCTCAGTGACGATAAACACTTACAACAAGTTGAAATACCTGTTTTTGGTTTAGCCCAGCCTTTAATTCTCAATTAAGAGCACATTCAACTTTATGGCCATTTATTTTGTTGGAGATGTTCAGGGGTGTTACGATGAGTTACGAGCATTACTTGCTCAAGTCGCCTTTACTCCAGGTAATGATGAGCTTTGGCTTGCTGGTGATCTTGTCGCCAGAGGACCTGATTCTTTAAAAACATTAAGATACATCAAAGCATTAGGGGATAGTGCCAAAGTTGTTTTAGGGAATCACGATCTTCATTTATTAGCTATTCACGCAGGAATAAAAAAAGCCAAACCTTCTGATTATCTTGATGAGCTTTTAGCTGCATCAGACATTAATGATTTAATGGATTGGCTAGCAAAACAACCGCTTATTCAAAAACTACCCAATGAAAATGTTTACATGAGCCATGCCGGTTTACCTCCTTTTTGGTCTCCTGAAGAAGCCATTGAACAAGCAAACGAAGTAAGTAAAAACTTATCCTCAATGTTAAGGAATGATTGGTTGAAAGTGATGTATGGCGAAGAACCTAAAAAGTGGTCTTTGGCTAAGTTATCTCATGAAAAATTCCGTTTTACAGTTAATTCACTGACCAGAATGCGATATTGTCAACTTGATCTATCATTAGAGTTTTCTTGTAAACAGTCCATTGAAAAAGCACCTGAACATATTAAACCTTGGTTCGAATTTCCTAATAACCATAAAGATTACAGTTGGGTATTTGGTCATTGGGCATCATTAATGGGGCACTGTTCAGCAGAAAATATTTATGCCCTCGATACTGGTTGTGTTTGGGGAGGACATTTAACTTTATTAAGGTGGTCTGATAAAAAAATATTTACAGAACATTCACACAGATGATTCAAAAAATAAAAAACTTACGATAAAGCAACAACTAAAGATGAAAAAAAGATTAAGCTTGTTATACTAACCTTTATAACTAAATATTTTAGAACATTAGTCGATAATATAATCGACAATAATTATAAAAATATATGATTATCGGTTTTGTAATTATAAATTTGCATTCATGGAAGTAGCAGTACATTTAGTTTAAACACATACTCAATACTCAATACTCAATACTACATTTACACGGTGATATTTATGAATTTTACGGTAAAAATCAAAATAATAGGTGGTTTTACCATTATTGCAGTTTTTCTGATAGCAACTAGTCTTATATCTCTATGGAATTTAGATACAATTCAAGAGTCCACGGTCCAACAAAGTGAAGTAGCAATCCCTACGTTGAAAGGGAGTAATAAGCTTGCTAATACCTTAACACAAATAGGTAACGTTACACTTCGTGCGTATTATCAAACTGAATTATCACCATTAAATGTTAACCTAGCTTCTTATAATGAAGATAAAGAAGGGTTCACTCAAGAGTTGAAGCAGTTAAAAGCAGTAGTTCGAAATGAAAACGCATTATTATCTAATTTGCGTAAAGTAGATTCGGTTTATGAAGAGCTTGAAGAAGAAATTAGCCTTGTTTTCAGTAATCGACAAAATAGTATCAATGAAGCTATTATCTTAAGTGAAAAGATTGATAGTCTCGAAGAAAAAGCTGACGATGCCGCAACATTATTATTAGATCTTGCAGACCATGACTTAGCAGAAACTAAGCTAGAAAATGCGGTTAGTTTAGGTGAAAATATAGAGGGCTCCTTAAATGGTGTTGTAAGTTCGGCTCTTGAATACCGAGGTTTAATTGATATTGCATCAACTGATTTAGTCGGTAAACAAATATCTAATGGCTTCGTTGAAGTAGATAGTTCATTTAAAGAGATTATTGCTGAATTGTCTGAAAACGGTGCACAAGATGTAGCCGACGATTTAACTGTTGCATTAAGCGAACTTAACGACTTAATCAATTCTAATAACGGTATCTTTGTTCATAAAGATGCACAATTATTAGCATTAAAAACAGCTACAGATAACTTAGCTTTAGCTGAAAGTAACATTAAAAAAGCAAACGCTATTTTAGATACCCAAGTAAACTTAGCGAACAAAACTGCATTAGCAGCCAGTAATCTAGTTCAAGAGAAAGTGTCTGATGGAACAACACAAACTTCTATCATTATGCTTTTTTCAATCATAGCAGCTGCAGTTATTGCGTACTTTACGCTTATTAGTATCACTCGACCATTAAGCCTTGTGAACAAAATGTTGAATATTGTTGCTTCAGGTGATTTGTCTCATAAACTAGATGAAAGTGGTAAAGATGAATTTGCTGAATTGTCACGTAATTGTAATTTATTAATTGATAGCTTGCGAAACCTTATACAAGGTATTGTGAGCCGCTCTACACAATTAGCAACTGCCGCAGAAGAAACTTCAGCGGTAACAGCGCAAGGTACAACTGCTATTGCGGAACAACGTTCACAGGTTGAACAGGCGGCTTCAGCAACAACGCAAATGAGCAGCACTTCTCAAAGTGTATTATCAAGTGCAAATGATACTTTAGGCGAAATTAAACAAGCGGATGACGAAGCTAAACGTATCAAGGTTATCTCTGAGCGTAATCGTCAAACGATTGGTCTACTCGCTAATGAAGTTGAAGAGGCTTCTCAAGTCATCAATAAACTTCAACAAGATAGTGCCTCTATTGGTGGAATACTTGATGTTATACGTGGTATTGCTGAACAATCAAATTTATTAGCATTGAATGCCGCCGTCGAAGCTGCACGTGCTGGTGAACAAGGTCGTGGTTTTGCGGTTGTTGCTGATGAAGTAAGAACGCTAGCAAGTAGAACGCAAGAGTCAACGCAAGAAATACAAAATATGATTGAAGTACTGCAAAGTGGTGCACAACGAGCTGTTGGCGTTATGGACACAGGTAAGAAGCAAGCTGCCAATTGTGTTGAGCAAAGTGAAGAAGCTGAAAAAGCTCTTCAAACGATTACTCACTCAGTTCATGAAGCGTTTGACAGAAGTACGCAAATTGCGTCTGCTGCCGAAGAACAAAGTGTTGTTGCCCATGAGATCAGTGAGAACTTAGAATCTATTGTAGCGATTGCTGAGCAAACAACAGCGGGTGCACAACAAACGGCCCAATCAAGTAATGAAGTTGCTAAGTTAGCAGAAGAATTACAACAATCAGTACAAGAGTTTAAACTATAAGTTTTCAAATTGATGGCTGCTAAGTCATCTTTTAAATAGACTTAATATTAAAAAGCCCTGCTGAATATATATATTCAGCAGGGCTTTTTGTTTTCTATTCGTTAATCTGAATATATTGGTAAACCAATTAGCTAACATATTAATGAACTAGGCTAGCTCATTGTATTATCGAAGAATAACCGCTAGATAATTACATTTGTTATTCGCACAGATCAGCGTTCAGCGATCTGGCAACCGACTATTTATTATTCGTAAATTTACTTACCATCCAATAGATTTTAACCAACCGTTTATAGATCTGAGTAATTGTTTTTCAGGGTAAAAACCAATTTGATTATTGTGCAGCTGAGCTTGCCTGTAATACACTTTCATTTCTTTGGTCGCTTGCGCTTTTCTAATCATTGAATCTGTGGTGGCTAATTGATGATCTCTTGATAAGAATAGATCTAAGACGGGGAACTCGCTAGTCGCTAACGTTTTTGCAAATGCCATACTATCTGCCCCAGTGTTCATATATCCACTGAGCATTACCATGGCACTAGGTGATTCTAAAGTTCCGTTGCTATATAAATTTGCGAGTAAAATGGCGTGACTCCCTTTCGAAACCACAACAAATATCCCTGGATAATCTTTAGCTTTTTCCATAACGGCATTCATAATCAATGCGATATTTTCTTGGCATTCCTCTAAAAGCTTATTATTTTCTTCAACTTGTTGAGTTAAGTTCAATACACTTGAAGGATAACCTATAGGCCTACCTGGTGGTTGAATGGTAATAGTTGTCCAGCCTTGGCTTGGTAATATTTTCTGTAAGTAATTTAATGCATTACTACTGGTTGCCGTCATTTCCCAATCTGGAAGCAATATCATTACACCTTTCTGATTATTTGCAGTGTTTTCGTTGATAATGGTAATAAATTCTTTAGCACCGGCAAGCATTAGAATGACTTTATCAGACGATAAGTAATGCGACAGGTCTTGTTCTTTTTGTTTAAGGGAGTCAACAGGTGCAAAAATTTCTGGGCGCTTTATAATTATTGGTTTTTGGGTTTCTGCGGGTTTATCTTCAGTTTCTTCTTTTACCGTTTCTTTATTCTCAGATTCTTCTTGAAAAGGAACGCTATAACTATAGAAGGGGCTAAAAGTTAATAAGAACAGAATGATCAATGAAGCTAAAAGACGAAATAACATAAATTCCTTAGGAAAGTACAAACGGGAAGAATTCACCGATAATTTATTAATGTATTCATTATAAATAAGTTATCGGCAAACACTGAACTTTTTTAACTAAAAAGACTTGTTATAAAATATTTTCTTTAGACAAAAGGGCAAGAAACATTGAAGCTGAGCATTTCTTCTTTAATTGGATGTGCTAATTCTAGCATTTGAGCATGCAATAATAATCGCGAACTTGCCCTAACTGCAACTTCATGTGAATACAATCGGTCACCAAGAATAGGATGACCTAAAAATAACATATGTACACGCAATTGATGTGAACGTCCTGTTATTGGGGTTAATTCAACTAATGTACTTGGTACGGAGTTTTCATCGATATCGCGAGATAAAACTTTGTAATGTGTGAGCGATTGCTTACCACGTTCATGATCAACCATTTGTCGAGGACGATTTGGCCAGTCACAAATGAGTGGTTGATCAACAGAACCATTATCATCTTTCATATGGCCATATACACGGGCGATATAGCGCTTCTTTGTTTCTCTTTGTTGAAACATTCGGCTAATCGCTATGTGCGCAGGTTTATGAAGTGCCATGATCAATATACCTGATGTCGCCATATCAAGCCTGTGAACAACTGTTGCGGTTGGTAGCACTTTATTTACTCTGCTTTGTAAGCAATCTTTATGTGCGGGTAAGCGGCCTGATACGGTTAATAAACCACTTTGCTTATTAAGCACAACAATATCATTATCTTTATAAATTATATTAAGATAAGGCGACATTGGAGGGCAATAAACAAAGTCAGGGTTTGGAACCATTCGAACAACTTGTTGTTGTGCTTGCAAGTCCTTTTGATTTTCTTGATTCTTTGTCATTACTGGTTGCTCACCACAATTAGACGTACAGCCTCAAATTTTAATTGTGCTTTGTCAATGTAGTGACTTAATTCACTTTGTTGCAATTTAATGAAGTCTAATTCTTGTTGACGAACACTTGGGTTAATTGTTTTTAGTGCTGTTAATCTTTGGAATTCAGCATCTAAAGCTGAGTGCATATTTGCAAGCGCTTTTTCCTGAATACTCATAACTTGTGGTTGAGCGTGTGCTTCTGCTTTAGCGACTAGAGGTGTTACTTGATCTTTCAACGCTTTGACTAATTGCAAGGCGACTTGTTTTTTCACTGGAGCGAGTTGCTGGTCAAGAACATTTTCACTAACTTTATCCGCTAAATCATTACCATTCTTATCCACTAAAACACGAATTGGTGTCGTCGGTAAATATCGTCCAAGTTGTAAGTGGCTCGGGGCAGTCGCTTCAATAGTGAAAATACATTCCATGAAAAATGTTCCTGCAGGTAACGCAGGGTTTTTCAATAAGCCTATGCTGGAATTACCTGTTTGATCGCTTAATACTAGATCCATAGCACCGCGAACCATAGGGTGGTCCCATGTTAATAGATGATAATCTTCACACGCTAATGCAGTATCACGATTGAAAGTAATCGTAGTGCCATCATCAGGCAAGCAAGGGAAATTTCCACAGAGCATATGTTCACTCGGCTGCAATGCAATAGCATTATCTGACTTGTCGTCTTGAGTAATACCAAAAACGTCAAGTATTTGAAACATGAACTGTGGTAATTCAATTTGATTGTCTAACGCTGAGATTTCTTGAACTAATTCATGAGAACGACCTTGACCAGAAGAACGTAATTCTAATAACTTGTCTCGCCCTGATTCTAAATCGGTTTTAAGGGTTAAATGTTTCGTATGACTATCATTAATCAATTTTTCAGCAGCTGTTGATTGCCATTGTTCTGTTATAGCTAAATCAAATAATTGTTCGCCATAAATATCAAAAATAGCACGACCAGTAATACAAGTATGTTCAAAGGCATTAAGGCCATCTTGATACCAGTTAAATAATAAACCTTGTGCTGATTCTGCAAAGTAAGGGACGTGTATTCGTATAGTTTGTGTTTGTCCTATACGGTCTAAACGGCCAATGCGCTGCTCTAAAAGATCTGGGTTCTTAGGTAAATCAAATAAAACTAAGTGATGTGCAAATTGAAAGTTACGACCTTCACTGCCAATTTCAGAACATAACAAACACTGTGCGCTATCTTCGTCTTGAGCAAAATAAGCCGCGGCTTTGTCTCGTTCAAAAATACTTAATCCTTCATGAAAAACTGCGGCTCTGATACCTTCTCTGACGCGCAATGCTGCTTCTAAATCCATAGCTGTTTGCGCGTTTGCACAAATGACAAGAAGCTTTTCTTTTTTAAGTGTTTGCAATAGTTCTATTAAGTATTCGACACGAGGGTCAATGTCCGTCCAACTTTCATGACTATTTAAAGAAAACATAATCTCAGGGGTAAATATATGTTTTGCTTGTGATGAGGCTTTTAAATTTTCACTAGTATCAGATAATAAAAATTCATTAATTTGATCTTGATAAGCTTCAGGAAAGACAAGAGGAGTTGAATGCAATTCTCGTTTAGGAAAACCTTTGATTGTATTTCTACTGTTTCTAAAAAGGATACGACCAGTGCCATGTCGATCAAGGAGTTGTGTGAGTACTTGCTCACGTGAATCGTCTTGATTAGCAATTTCTGCTTCAGTTTCAGCTTTTAGATTAATGTTTTCTAAGTGCTGGCTGATATCGGTTTCTTTTAACAGTTGCGTGAGTGTTGCTTTTTGTTCAATGGATAATACATCTTTAGCAACCAAAGCATTAGCTGCATTAGCTACTTCTGTATAGTGACTCTCTTCTTCAGTGAATTTTTGGTAATCAAAGAAGCGGTCTGGGTCAAGTAAACGTAGACGCGCAAAGTGACTTTCATGGCCGAGTTGATCAGGTGTTGCGGTTAATAATAAAACGCCAGGAATAGTTTTGGCTAATTGTTCAATACATAAATATTCGATGCTTGGCTTATCTTGATTCCAATTTAAATGATGTGCTTCATCAACAACCATTAAATCCCAGTCTTCACTAATTAAGTCTTCATACCATTCTGGATTTTTAGTAACGAAATCTAAATTAACTAATACCAGCTGTTCAGAACTAAAAGGATTTACATCATCTTCTGAGTTTTTAATTTCTTGGCAACGCTCACTATCAAAAATACTAAAATGGAGGTTAAAGCGGCGTAACATCTCTACTAACCATTGATGCATTAATGACTCTGGAACAATAATCAAAATGCGTTTAGCACGACCGGTTACTAATTGCTGGTGAATAATTAATCCAGCTTCTATGGTTTTACCTAAACCTACTTCATCAGCAAGTAATACACGGGGTGCAAATCTACAACCTACTTCTTCAGCAATGTATAACTGATGAGGAATTAAACTCACTCTACCGCCACTTAACCCAACTAATGGCGATTGTTGTTGAGTATGCTGGTGTTTTAAACTGTCTTTACGTAAACGAAACCAGTCGAGACGGTCAACTTGTCCATTGAGTAAACGGTCATGAGGTTTATTGAATTTAATGAAATGGTCAATCATGACTTCTTTTAACGAGGTTTCTTCGCCCGTATCTTGGCGTTTACCATGGTAAGTCAGTAAATTGTCTATGTCTTCAATACTTTCAACTGTCAAGGTCCAGCCTTCGTGACTTGGGATACTGTCACCTTCGTTGAAAATAACGCGTGTTAATGGCGCATTGGCTATGGCATATTGGCGAGATTCACCTGTCGCAGTAAATACAATTGAAACAAAACGGTGTTCAACTGTCATTACTGTACCTAATCCTTGATCCGATTCTCCGTCACTTATCCATCGTTGACCAGGGTAAAAAACCATATAAAAAACTCCAAAATTAAATGCTTACGCTATTTTAAAAAAATAGTGCAGAAGAATATGCCCACTAAGGCAATAAAAAAGGGCGCTATAATAACGTTAATCATAGTTGTGATCATTAAAAAAAGCATAGAATTTACAAAAGGATTCAATAAATTTTATGCAAGAATAAATTTTTGCGAAAAGCCGGATAATTAGTGCTTGATTTCCTTGTATGGGCTCGAATTATCATTTGAAAGAATAAGATATTGGCGCTCTTGTTGATATTTACTGTCTGGGTTTTTCGTCAACATTTGAATAGTAGAGGATTAAAACTATACTTATCTTAACCAACCATCAGTGTCAGGTTAACTTAGAACGGAGATCTTAGTATGAATACAGAAAAGATTATTTACGTATTAGACACAAATATTTTATTGCACGAGCCTTTCGCTTTTCTCTCTTTTAAAGAACATGACGTGGTCGTTCCCATGACCGTGCTTGAAGAATTAGACTCCATTAAAGATCGCCGTAAAGATGTCAGTCGAGATGCACGTGTTGCAATTCGAGCCCTTGAAGATACCCTTGTAAATGCTAGCCCTGAAGAAGTTCTTGCGGGTGTAAAATTACCCCAGAATGATGATGAACACCCAAGTGGATGTTTATCAATTTTTAACGATTATACCCTAGAGCAAAAAGCAGGTTGCTTATCTTTCAATGAAAATGACAATCGTATTATTAACGCTGCCTTATATATTCAGGATAAAAAAGCTCCCTGTAAAGTTGTGTTGGTAACCAAAGATATTAATATGCGTTTAAAAGCTAAAGGAGCAGGTTTAGCTTATGTTGAAGATTACCGAACTGATCAACTCATTGATGACATTAAATTTTTAACGAAAGGTTATCATAAGTTTGAAGGTGATTTTTGGGATCATGTTGATGAATGTGAAAGCGAAACAGAAGGTCGAAATACCACGCATTACATAAAGCGTGATGTGCTTCCTAATACCTACATGAATGAATATTTGATTGATGAAGGTGATCACTTCGCCGGCAAGGTGACAGGATGGGACGACGAAAAATTACAAATTATGGACTTAAGCCAAGAACGTTTAATGGCAAAACAAGCATGGGGTATCCATCCTAAAAATATCTATCAAGGTATGGCAATGGATGCTTTGCTTGATCCCACTATAGATTTAGTGATATTAACGGGGCCAGCAGGATGTGGGAAAACACTTCTAGCACTAGCGTCAGCTCTTGAGCAAGTCATAGAGCGAGGGCTTTACGATAAAGTCATTGTCACAAGAAGTACACCTGAAATAGCAGAGTCTATTGGTTTTTTACCCGGTACGGAAGAAGAGAAAATGGCACCTTGGCTTGCGGCGATTACAGATTCTTTAGAAGTGCTTCATAAACAAGATGAAAATATGAATGGCAGTCTTGATTACATTATGGAAAAAGCCAATATCCAATTTAAATCTGTAAATTTTATGCGAGGCCGAAGTATTCAAAATTCCTTGGTATTACTCGATGAATGTCAGAATTTAACGGCATCACAACTTAAAACTATTATTACGCGTTGTGGAGAAGGAACAAAGCTGGTTTGTTCAGGAAATCTTGCTCAAATTGATAGTAATTATTTAACGGCAGTGACTTCAGGGCTCACCTATATTGTCGAACGGTTTAAGGATTTTCCTGGTAGTTCAACTATTAATTTAAGTGGGGTGGTGAGGAGTAAGTTAGCCTCTTTTGCTGAGGAAAACTTATAGTACTTTTCGAAGGCTAATTAGTGATTATAAAGGCTCATTTTAGAGCCTTTTTTATGTATGAGGATTGAAGGAATTAGTCTGCATACTAGTTATCACAGCGTATTTTCAGTAAGATGCATGAACTGTAATAAATAAAACTATTAGAATGAATATAAGGTTGTAATCGTGTTTAATAAATCTTCTAAAGAACAAGTGTTTAGTCGTTATAATCGTTCTGTTTTAGCTGTATTTGTTGTTATAACACTCATTGCCCTTTCAATTGCTTCTTACCGATATTTTGCTGAATTAGAAGCTCACCAAACACGAGAGCTACGCTCGCTAAACACGCAAGCTAAACAGTTAGAAAATACCTTGATCTTAGGCCTGAAAAGCATTGCGGGTTTAAAAAAGTTTGCCAATTATCATCTGTCTTTTCCTGAAGAATTGCTTGCAACAACACCATCATTTGAACAGGACGGTAATGAATATTCTTTAAAGAAAAATAACCGAGATTCATTTGTACACCGTAAACATTTTAGAGGAAATATTACAGGAATAGGTCAGATCGCTGATTTTGACGAGTTACAAAAACAAGAGTTAGCGATGGCAAATGCGTTAACACCAGCTTTTATTATTGCGAAAAACACGGTAAAAGAATCGAATTGGTTTTATTACATATCTTTAAATAACTTTGTCAATCTTTATCCTTGGGTAGGAAAAAATAGCTGGCGGTTTTCTGAGAGTAATTTAAACAACGATAATATAAATAACATTAAAACGTTACTGCCAGGTGATAACAACTTTTTTTGGTCGCCCCCTTATTTAGATTCAGCCGGGAAAGGTTTGAGTTCCTCATTAGGTACTCCAGTTTACCGCAATAGATCATTAGCCGGTGCAGTATTAATGGATTTCAGTTTATCAAGTTTGAGCGATAGGCTTCCTAATATTGCAATGAACAATCAAGGATTAGTGCTTATAGACAAAAAAAACAATGTGCTTGTTCATAAAACATCAAATAATAAAGCCTTATCAACAAAATTAACTTGGCAATACATTGCACCAAAGGAATTAGCAAACTATTCATATACTGAACTTGAGGAATTACCTAGCAGCCACCGAGTTGGATCTTGGCTTATTCAAAAATATCAATTGCCTATTAATGGTTGGGTATTACTGAAATACCAGCGATATCAAGATTTTTCTGCTCCAATTTTAAATCGTTTTATTGTGATATTTATTCTGTTGTTTATTGGTCTATTTGTATTTATGAGTATTATTTACATAGTTACACGCAGAACATTTATGAAACCTACAAAAGAATTTATAAATCATATCGAGCATTGTTCGCAAGGAGATCCAGGCAAGGTAAAACCTTCAGCAGATTGGTTACATTGGTTTAAAATTGTTGAAGATATTTTTGGGCAAAATCGTACGCTATTACAGCAGCTGAAAGATCAAAACAGCATTCTAGATACACACGTTAATGAGAAAACTCAAGAGTTACGGCTTAAAAGTGAGCAACATCAACGTGATTATGTTTTATTACGTTCTGTGATGGATGCCATTCCCGATTACATTATCTTTAATGATTTAGACGGAAAAATGATTGGTTATAACAAAGCATTCGAAAGTTTTGTTCAAATGGGATCATTAAATCTTGTCGGTAAGTGCAGTGATGAAGTGGTCACTGATGAACTAGGGCGATCACTGGTGGCAATGTCTGAAGCATCATTAACTCTGCCAACCGACCAAGGTTTGGAACAAGTCGTTGAAACAGCAACAAATACTTATGAAGTCTTTAGTACTCAGTTATATAGTCAGACGGCTGAAATAGTTGGCACTATCAATCTAGTACGAGATGCAACTGAGCAATACTCAGCAAATGTTGCTTTAGAGCAAGCAAAAAATCAAGCAGAACACGCTAACCAAGCCAAAAGTCAATTTTTAGCAAATATGAGTCATGAAATTCGCACACCGATTAACGCGATTAAAGGTATGTTGTTTTTACTAGAAAGAACACGTTTAACTATTGAGCAAAAGCAACATTTATTAAATGCGGAAGGCGCTTCAGTTTCATTATTGCATTTAGTCGATGAAGTGCTCGATTTAGCTAAGATTGAATCGGGTAACATGTCCATTGTAAAAATGCCGGTTAGTATTGATCATATGGTCGACCAAGCGGTCAAGCTCAATATTGGTATGATCAGTGAGAAAAAATTATCGTTAAGCATTAATATTGATTTTGATGTACCTGATATTGTATTAACTGATGATATGAGAGTGGTTCAAGTGCTCACCAATTTACTTAATAATGCGATGAAGTTCACTCATCAAGGTGAAATATCCCTTAGGGTTGAAAAGGTTGATGCTGCTGAATACTCTGCTATAAATACTTTAGCAGAGCCACAAGTTTTTGTTCGATTTGTCGTCACCGATACGGGAATTGGCATTGCTAAAGATAAGCAAGGCCATTTATTTGAGGCGTTTCGACAAGCAGATGAGTCGATGACACGCGAATATGGAGGTTCAGGCTTAGGTTTATCAATTTGTCAGCAAATTGTCAGTCTATTATCGGGGGAAATATCACTTAAAAGCGAGCTAGGAGAGGGAACATCCTTTACTTTTGTTTTACCTTTTAATGTTGTTAAAACTGATTCTCAGCAAGATAACTCCACACTAACCTTATGTAGTTTTTCTCAAGCATTACCTAAACCATTGATCAATGATTTATCAAAGTATCAAATAAATCATGTGAATATTTCATCGTTATCAGATATTGAAAAGTATAAAGATAATGAACAAGTTGCTCTTATTATTGATGAAGAATGTATTAATAAAGAACCCGAAAAAATATACCAAAGTTGCCTTGATAACGAATTAGTATTGGCAATTATTTATCCCATGGCAAAAGGTATTTCGGGTGAAATAATTGAGCGTATTGAAGCATTGAAAATTTCGTATGTTTTACTCGAAAACCCCCTTTATCGAAGTGTTGTCAGTAAGTTATTCACGGCAATAACAACCAAAGCATTTACCACTGAAGACACTAAAAATAGGCTTGTTGATCAGAATGTTGACGTCGAAGAAAATAATCATTTGAAAGGAATAAACATTTTATTGGTTGAAGATAATTTAGTTAACCAACTTGTTGCTAAAGAGTTATTAAAATCTATGCATGCAAATGTCATTATTGCAGGCAATGGTGTAAAAGCACTCGAAATATTGGCAGATAAAGAACAATCTGTTGAAGTTGTACTTATGGATATTCAAATGCCAGTTATGGATGGGTTAACCGCAACGAGAAAAATTCGTCATCAGAAAGAATTCGCAGACTTACCAATTATCGCTATGACCGCTCACGCTCGCCAAGAAGATAAAGAGAGAAGTTTTGCCGCGGGCATGAATAAACACATGGCAAAACCGGTTAATGCAAAGCTGTTACTTTCGAATATATTAGATGTGCTGAGCTAATTTCAATTTTCTAATATTCACAAAATAGACTTTAATTATTTTTCTAATTCTTACTGTTCATCAGCTTGTACGCTGTCTTGTTTTTCAAGTTCAGGTTTGATTTCGGTTTTTATTGGAACCTTAGCTTCTGCATGGAATAATTCTGCTGTGTAATGCCCGTTTCCTACGGCTAATTCAGATTCTTGTGCAATCTCACCTAAATTAAATAGTCTTGGTCCGGTTGGTTCTGCGAGTACATATGATATGCCATCTATATTGATTGTTTGGTCGTTTGCTTGCACAGGAGCTTCAATGCCAATTAAAGCATGGTTATCAATAAAGACGAGAATCATTTTTATGCGCGGCATTAAGGTTCTAAAAATTGCCGCCGTTAACGTTACTTTACTGTCGCAATCTCCTTGATTTTCCCATAAGAGTTTTAGTGGAGGATTAAAACCAGCTCCAGAGGCCGTTACTCTTGATTCTAAAGTAGAATAAGGAATACTTTGTACAAAGCCTAATACATAACTCGTTATATTTCTTATATTTTTTATGGAAAACTTTTCAAGAATTATGGGTTTTACCGGTTTTAAATCTTTACTAGCAATATTCGCAAACCTAGCATGGTCTGGTTTTATAGCGTTGATTTGGTCATGATTGACAAATTGGTGATAAAAATTTTCTGTTAGATATTCATTGTTTAACACTTTTTTTAACTCATTTATTTTGAAATAAGCGTCATTGATTGCCTTATTACTTCGACCTTTAATACTAATTTCATTGTTTGTATTCTTTTTGAAATCAATCATCACACCTCTAATGGGATCTGCACGTAATTTTTTTTGTAGCGCATTATTAATTGAAAATTGTGCCATCGCAGGTTTATAAATTTTGAAATTTCTAAATCGATCAAACATTGCTTGCTTAGGTAGAAGAAAGTTTATCGTTTGAGTGTCACCTTGATGATCGAGCCATTGATAATTAAATTGATAATTTTCACCCGCTTCTATTTTGGAAAAAGACAGTTGTTCGGCAAACGCCAAATAAGGCGCAGAAAGAAAAAGAGTTATGTAAAGAAATTTACTTAAAATATGGCGTGTCATCGAGAATTATCAAATCACTAGTAAAAATATTATCTAATATAACATTAGCGTACTTTTGTTTTTCATACCAATACCATTCTATGACTGAATATTTAGCTGTTCTTTCTTTACTTTTAAGGAAATTTTGCTATATTCAAACGCATGTTTGAAATGATTGTTTCAAAAGTTAAATTACAATGTTATTTGAAGTAACATTAAAAAATAGGGGAATACCATGGCTGATTATCAAGCACCATTAAAAGATATGAATTTTTTGTTATATGATGTTTTTTCAATGGAAGCAATGTGGCAGTCAATGCCTACGTTATCAGAGCATGTTGATCGCGAAACAGCACAAGCAATTTTACAAGAATGTGCAAAAATAGCTGAACAAGAAATTGCACCACTTTCACGCCAAGGTGATGAAATAGGTGTTAGTTTCAATGAAGGTACGGTAACTACCGCACCGGGTTATAAAGAAGCTTTCAAGACTTATTCTGAAGGTGGCTGGACCGGTTTAGGTGGTGATCCTGAGTTTGGTGGTATGGGAATGCCTAAAGTGATTACCGCATTGCATGAAGAAATGTTATGTTCAGCTGATATTGCATTTTCACTCTATCCAGGGCTAACTGCGGGCGCGGGATTATCGATCGCTAAACATGCTACAGAAGCATTAAAAGAGCGTTATTTAACGCGCTTGTATGCAGGCGACTGGATGGCAACCATGTGTTTGACTGAACCTCATTCTGGAACCGATTTAGGGTTGATTTACACAAAAGCTATTCCGAATGAAGACGGTAGCTTTGATGTCTCGGGTACCAAAATATTTATTACTGCTGGCGAACACGATATAACTGAAAATATTGTCCACTTAGTCTTAGCAAAATTACCTGGTGCTCCTGCAGGACCGCGTGGTATTTCATTATTTCTTGTGCCTAAGTATCAAGTTAATGACGATGAATCATTAGGAGACTTCAACAATGTTACTTGTGGTTCTATTGAGCATAAGATGGGAATTAATGCTTCAGCGACTTGTGTCATGAACTTTGATGGTTCAAAAGGTTATTTGGTAGGCGAAGAAAACAAAGGTTTGGCTTGTATGTTCACCATGATGAACTTTGAACGTATAGGTGTTGGCATTCAAGGTATTGGAGCTGCAGAGCGTTCTTACCAAAATGCTTTAGAATATGCCAAAGAACGTTTGCAGGGGCGTTCACTTTCTGGCGCTAAATATCCAGAAAAATCAGCGGATCCTATTCTTGTTCATGGTGATGTTCGTCGTATGCTACTGAACATGAAATCATTAACGGAAGGCTCAAGAGCATTGTCTACTTATATTTCAATGACTCTGGATATGGCAACTTATGGTGAGGGCGAATTAAAAGCTAAGGGCGAGAGTTTGTCAGCTCTAATGACACCTTTAGCTAAAGCCTTTTTTACTGATTTAGGCCTTGATAATACCGTTGCAGGCCAGCAAATATTTGGCGGTCATGGTTATATTCGTGAATGGGGACAAGAGCAACTTGTTCGTGATGTCCGTATTGCACAAATATATGAAGGCACAAACGGTATTCAGGCGATGGATTTATTAGCTCGGAAAGTCGCGGCGAGTAAAGGTGCTTTAATGCAGGTATTTATCGATGAAGTGAATACGTACATTGAACAAACATCAGCTGATAATATGAAAGAATTCATTCAGCCTTTAAAAGATGCAAATATTGATTTAGCTGATTTAACTCAACATATCCTTGTTGCTGCACAAGGTAATATTGAAGAGTTAGGTGCTTCGGCTAACGATTATTTACATGTGTTTGGTTACACTGCTATGGCATTCGTTTGGGCAAAAATGGCTGAATCATCTTTAGCTCAAAGTAGTTCAACTGATGAGTTTTATCAAAGTAAAATTAAAACAGCACGTTATTATTTTGCACGTTTGTTACCGCGTCGTTTGTCACTCATTGCTTCTATTAAAGCGGGTTGTGACACTTTGTTTGATATGGATGAAAACTTGTTCTAAAAATACCAAACAGAAAATAGTCTAATTAAATAAAGCGCTTTCAATTTTTTGATGGCGCTTTTTTTATTAATTCTACAGTGGAAAATCTTTAGTTGAAACTTTGGAAGGCATCGATTGTTAAGTATAAATAGAGTTTGTATGGAAAATTTTTCATGATAAGTAACGTCATAAAAGCGTTATTGCTAACTTATTACGTCTTATTAGGTTAACGATTAGAAAGTATAAACAGTACCAAACAGTGCAACTTTTTCTTTATTTATATCGTAAAGTGGTTGATTGTCAGATGGACTCTCATGAGCGGTAGATGTTACACCACCCGTTAAATGCCAATTGTTACTGATTGAATACTGTCCTAGTATCTCTAGTCTAGCATAAGATTTTGGACCACTAAGGTTAGTGTAAGAAGCATCATGTGAAACAAAGTCGTTACTGTAAAACTGGTATACAGAGTGCTCATTTAAAGACTCTATTTTAGCGGTTACAAATAAACTGAAATTATTTTTTTGCAGTACTTTGTAGCTGCCTTTAATAAAATATACGCGCTCATCAACTTGATCATCTACTTTGTTTGAAAAACCACTTTGGGCACTAAATTTTTTATTATCAAAGATTATTTCTATTTTGTGTATTTCAGGTTTATTTATTGAAGAGGTAACGAAAGGGCTAATATTTTCACTTGCAATAGGAAAGCCTAATGCTTCTAAATCATAACTTTTGTCTAATTTAATGAATGCCAATGCAGAATCAGCCCAATTGCTAATTAACGATCCATCAACAACTTTATTGGTCAGGTCTTCGTCGTTATAAGCTTGTACGTTAAACACTGTAGCTAATGTAAATATAAGTGATAACATCCATTTTAAAAGTATTTTCATTAAACAGCCTATTCCAGATAATTAATGCTTTTTATTATTTTTACATCACTTTAAATACCTTTTAACTATAGGCAA
>CAJWBY010000078.1 GCA_913020705.1 uncultured Colwellia sp. | reverse complement strand
AGATTCCCCGTTGGGAACATCGCCTCAGATGGATCAACAGGTGCGATAAATTCAACCGGCACTTCTGCGGCAGGAAAAGTAACGCCATCAAGTTCAAAATCACCGGTTTCTTGTACTTCACCATTAGTGATAGGGACTTGAGCAATAATTGTTTTTGAAATGTTCTTTTGCCAAATACGTACGGTACAAACTCCGTTTTCAGGAATACGTGTCGCATCAACAAGACCAGAATTAATCGCAAAAGAACCAACCGCAGCAGTTAAATTACCGCAGTTTCCGCTCCAATCAACAAAAGCTTTATCGATCGCAACTTGACCAAATAAGTAATCAACATCGTGATCAGCTTGGCTTGATTTAGCTAATATAACCGTTTTACTGGTACTCGACGTTGCGCCGCCCATACCATCGGTTTGTTTGCCGTAAGGATCCGGACTGCCAATAACCCGAAGCAGCATATTATCACGCGCTTCGCCTGCGACCTGACAACGTTCAGGCAAATCAGTTAAATTGAAAAATACACCCTTTGAAGTACCACCGCGCATATAGGTTGCTGGAATTTTTACTTGAGGTATGTGTACTTGAGGTACGAAAGCCATAGCTCTCTCCTAATTTTTTTATTTTGGTCGCTCTTTCACATCCTGAGAGCACGACATATCGTTCATCCTGAACATAAAAAGCAGCAATTAAATTGCTGCTAATAAATAAAGTGTCAAAGTTTGATGTATAAACGAATTATTTCTGTTGAAAACAAGGCGCCTGCACGGAGCGTATATTTATACGTGAGTACAGGCAACGAAGTTATCATCAAAAATAAACGTTTAGGCATTAGACTTTAAGAAGTCAGTAGCGAACTTTTGTAACACCCCACCACCATCATAAACCGAAACTTCTTCCGCTGTATCTAAACGACACTTAACAGGAATTTCAATTACTTCACCTGCCTTTTCACCATTCTTTTCACTTGAGCTTCTAGTCATTACCACCGTCATAGTCGCACCTGGTGATGTTGTTCCAACAACATCAAAGGTTTCGCTACCGTCGATATTATAGGTATGACGAGTTTCACTGTTTACAAATTCTAGTGGTAATACGCCCATGCCCACTAAGTTCGTACGGTGAATACGTTCAAAACCTTGTGCAACGATAACTTCAACACCCGCTAAACGAACGCCTTTTGCTGCCCAGTCACGTGATGAACCTTGACCATAATCAGCACCTGCGATGATAATTAACGGCTGTTTGCGATCCATGTAAGTTTCGATAGCTTCCCACATGCGAGACTCAGTGCCTTCCGGTTCAATACGTGCTAATGAACCTTGTTTAATTTCGCCATTGTCATCCTTACACATTTCATTGAACAATTTCGGATTAGCGAACGTTGCTCGTTGTGTCGTTTCATGATCGCCACGGTGAGTTGCATATGAGTTGAAATCTTCATGAGGTACGCCCATTTTATCAAGGTAAGCACCTGAAGCACTATCTAACTGAATAGCATTTGACGGTGATAAATGATCGGTCGTGATGTTGTCGCCTAATACGGCTAACGGACGCATACCTTTCATAGTACGCTTACCAGCTAAAGCTCCTTCCCAATATGGCGGACGGCGGATATAAGTACTGGTAAGATCCCAATGGTATAAAGGACTATCAGCTGGCTCAAATGCGCCTAAATCGAACATAGGAGTGTAAATTTTCTTAAATTGTTCAGGCTTAACACTTGAAGCGACAATTGCATCGATTTCTTCGTCACTTGGCCAAATATCTTTTAAGGTAATGTCATTGCCATTTTGGTCTTGACCAAGAATGTCTTTTTCAATATCAAAACGAATAGTGCCCGCAAGTGCATAAGCAACCACTAATGGTGGTGACGCTAAGAAAGCTTGTTTCGCGTGTGGATGAATACGACCATCAAAGTTACGGTTACCTGACAATACCGCTGTTGAATATAAATCGCGGTCAATGATTTCTTGCTGAATTCTAGGATCTAGCGCGCCCGACATACCGTTACACGTAGTACATGCATAACCGACAATACCAAAGCCTAATTGTTCCATTTCAGATAATAAGCCCGCTTCTTCCAAATAAAGTTTTGCCACTTTTGAACCCGGAGCAAAAGACGACTTAACCCAAGGTTTACGTACTAAACCTAACTCATTAGCGCGTTTTGCAATTAAGCCCGCAGCAACCACGTTACGTGGGTTAGAGGTATTAGTACAAGAAGTGATAGCAGCAATAATGACTGCACCGTCTGGCATTTCACCGGCTTTCTCTTGTGCTTTACAGGCATCAAGATCTTTAGCAATTCCTTTTGAGACTAATTCGCTTGTCGGTAAACGACGATGTGGATTAGAAGGACCCGCTAAGTTACGGCCAACTGATGACAAATCAAACTCGATAACACGTTCATATTCAACTTCAGTTAAGTCATCCGCCCATAAACCAGTATGTTTAGCGTATGTTTCTACCAGTTCAACTTGCTCTGGTTCGCGCCCGGTAAGCTTTAAATAATCAATAGTTTGTTGATCAATATAAAACATGCCCGCAGACGCGCCATATTCTGGTGTCATGTTTGAAATAGTCGCACGATCACCTATGGTTAACCCTGCAGTACCTTCACCGAAGAATTCTAAGTAGCTCGATACGACTTTTTGATTGCGCAAAAACTCAGTAATAGCTAAAACCATATCTGTTGCGGTAATGCCCGATTGCCGTTTCCCTACCAATTTTACGCCAATAATATTAGGTAAGCGCATCATTGACGGGCGTCCCAACATAACGGTTTCTGCTTCTAAACCGCCAACACCAATGGCAATAACGCCTAAACAATCAATGTGTGGTGTATGGCTGTCGGTTCCGACACAAGTATCAGGAAAAGCGACACCGTCACGTAATTGAATAACAGGTGACATTTTCTCTAAATTGATTTGATGCATGATGCCATTGCCCGCAGGAATTACATCAACGTTTTTAAAAGCTGTTTTGCTCCACTCAATAAATTTGAACCTGTCTTCATTACGACGGTCTTCAATAGCGCGGTTTTTATCAAACGCTTGTGGATCAAAACCAGGTGCTTCCACAGCCAGCGAGTGATCAACAATTAACTGAGTAGGTACAACAGGGTTAACTTTAGATGGATCGCCACCTTGGTCAGCAATCGCGTCACGAAGGCCTGCTAAATCAACTAAAGCGGTTTGACCTAAAATATCATGACAAACAACACGTGCCGGATACCAAGGAAAATCTAAATCTTGTTTCCGCTCAATGAGCTGCTTTAATGAATCCGTTAAACTTTCAGGTGAACAACGACGAACAAGCTGCTCCGCTAAGACTCTTGAAGTGTAAGGTAGTTTCGCGTAACTACCTGCGCTGATAGCTTCAACAGTACTACGTGTGTCAAAATAATCAATATTGACGCCACCAATTTTATAGCCAGGTAGCGGTTTACGATGTTCATAATTCATAACAATTACCTTTCGCTAATTGGCGTAACGGTTCTTGGCTCAGCACCTGTGTAATCAGCACTTGGACGGATAATACGGTTATTTGAGCGTTGCTCCATCACATGAGCTGCCCAACCCGTTAAGCGTGAACAAACAAAAATAGGCGTGAATAATTTTGTTGGTATACCCATGTAGTTATAAGTTGAAGCATGGAAAAAGTCAGCGTTACAAAATAATTTTTTCGTGTCCCACATGAACTCTTCACAAGCTACAGAAATATCGTAAAGTGAAGTATCACCATTTTCAGCGGCTAACTTTTCAGACCAAGCTTTGATAATAACGTTACGTGGATCAGAAGTACGGTAAATAGCATGGCCAAAACCCATAATTTTTTCTTTACGTTCTAACATGCCAGCCATTTGCTCTTTTGCATCAGCTGGAGATGTAAACGTTTGAATCATGTCCATCGCTGCTTCGTTAGCACCACCATGAAGTGGACCACGTAATGAACCAATAGCACCTGTGATACAAGAAAACATATCAGACAATGTTGATGCACATACACGCGCTGTAAAAGTAGAGGCATTGAATTCATGTTCAGCATATAAAATTAATGATACATCCATCACACGTTGATGCTGTGCTGACGGGCTTTCACCATTTAATAAACGTAAAAAGTGTCCACCTAAAGAATCTTCGTCTGATGTACAATCAATTTCTACACCGTCATGTGAGAACTTATACCAATAACACATGATTGCAGGGAATGCGGCTAACAAACGATTAGCGGCTTTGTTTTGCTCTGTAAAATCATTCTCAGGCTCTAAGTTACCTAAAAATGAACAACCCGTGCGCATTACGTCCATAGGATGTGTTTCTTTTGGAATAAGCTTTAAAACAGCTTTTAAAGCTTCTGGTAAATCGCGCATGGCGAACAAGTCTGTTTTATAGCTTGCTAGTTCTTTTTCATTAGGTAATTCGCCATTGAAAAGTAAGTAGGCGACTTCTTCAAACGTAGAATTGTCCGCTAAATCAGCAATATCATAACCACAATACGTTAGGCCTGAACCTGATTGCCCCACTGTACATAACGCTGTATCACCAGCACTTTGACCACGTAAACCCGCACCACTTAATTTTTTATCTGACATTTTACTTTCCTCATATTTTTTACGTTTGTCGGACTTTTCATCTTTCTACCGACTACAATTTAATTTTTAGTATTAGCTTTTATAATTACTTGTTTTTACCTTCAGAAAAAAGGCCATCAAGTTTTTGTTCGTAGTCGTGGTAACCCAAGTAATCGTATAAATCCATGCGTGTTTGCATGTTATCGATTTCAGCTTTTTGGTCGCCATCTTCTAATAATGTTTTATATACAGATTCAGCCGCTTTGTTCATCGCACGAAATGCAGACAATGGATAAAGCACCATGGCACAGCCCCACTCGCCTAACTGTTCTTTATTCCATAATTCGGTTTGGCCAAACTCTGTAATGTTTGCAAGTACTGGTACATCTAGGGCTGAAGTGAATGCTCGGTAGTGCTCTTCAGTTTTAACCGCTTCTGCAAAAATGCCATCGGCACCTGCTGAGACATAAGCTTTAGCACGTTCGAGTGCAGCTTCTAACCCTTCTTGAGCAAAAGCATCGGTACGAGCCATGATGAAGAAGTCTTTATCTGTACGTGCATCAACTGCCGCTTTGATGCGGTCAACCATTTCTTCTGTCGATACAATTTCTTTGTTCGGACGATGTCCACAACGTTTCTGAGCAACTTGGTCTTCAAGATGAACCGCAGCAGCACCTGCTTTTTCCATATCACGTATCGTTTTAGCAATATTAAAAGCACCACCCCACCCCGTATCAATATCAACCAATAATGGTAAGCTTGAAGCTGAAGTTATGCGCTGTACATCAGCAATAACATCGTTTAATGACGTCATTCCTAAATCAGGTAAACCGTAAGAAGCGTTAGCAACACCACCTCCAGAAAGGTAAATAGCTTGGTGACCTAATTGTTCAGCCATCATTGCGCAGTAAGCGTTAATAGTACCTACCACTTGTAAAGGTTTGTTGTTTATTAATGCTTGACGGAACTTAGCGCCCGGTGAAAGTTGTGTAGACATGATTTGTCCTCTTATTGTCTTTGTATATTCGTTAAAGTTATTTGTATTGGTTTTTTATACTTTTTTTTATTTATTTTGTAGAGCGATTTTGTTTTCAATATTTTTTCTTGATGCAGCAATATGACGTCGCATGAGAATTTCAGCGAGTTCACCATCACGGTCACAAATGGCTTGAATAATATTTGAATGTTCATGAAAAGCCCGAGTAGCGCGAGGGCTGTGCATACCAAATTGAATGCGGTACATACGCACTAAATGATAAAGTTGACCACACAAAATATTAATAAGTTGTTGGTTATGGCTGCCTAAAATCACTTTATAATGGAAGTCCAGATCGCCTTCTTCTTGATAGTAAGAAATGCCATCTTTAAGTGCTTGAGAATTTGCATGTTTTGCGAGCATAGCTTGCATTTCAGCTATTTCTTCGTCACTCATGTTGTTTGCTGCTTCTCGGCAAGCCATGCCTTCAAGTGCTTCGCGTACTACGTAAATTTCTAATAAACCTTCGATAGTACAATCAACAACTCTAGAACCTACATTGGCTTTGCGTTCAATTAAATGACATTTCTCTAAACGATTCAGCGCTTCTCGTAATGTAGAACGACTAATTTCATATTGTTTAGCTAACTCAGGTTCACTGATTTTGCTGCCTGCAGCAATTTTTCCATCAACAATGGCGTGAAGCATTGCATCAAAAACTTTATCTGCAGTCGTTACTGCTTTTTGTAAGGTAGGATTATCTAACGCCATGATTGTCGACATTTAACGAGTTTGGAAAGAATTTTAGCTCATATAGATAAATAGTCAAGTAGACTAAAGTTTAATTGTCGACAATCAGGCCAGTTGAATATGTGGAGACAAGAAGCTTTTTAACCAAAGAACCAGTAGCAAACGCCTATTGCAGCAGAAATACCAGCTAAATCAGCAAGTAAGCCACACGCAATAGCATGTCGACTATAACGGATCCCTACAGAGCCAAAATAAACAGCGAGTACATAAAAAGTTGTTTCTGTTGAACCTTGAAAAATTGAAGCTAAGCGACCAGCAAAAGAGTCAGCACCATGAGTTTTCATGGTTTCAATCATCATTGCCCTTGCACCTGAGCCACTTAACGGTTGCATTAAAGCGGTAGGCATAGCGTCTACAAAACGGGTGTCAAAACCTAAAAACAACACTAATTGCCTAAAGCTGTCGACAATTAACGCTAATGCGCCACTGGCACGAAAGACGCCTATCGCCACCAACATGGCAAGTAAATAAGGGATAAGTTTTATGCTTGTTTCAAAGCCTTGTTTAGCGCCTTCAATGAAACTATCGTAAACATCAACTTTCTTACGTACCGCTGCTAGAATAAAAAGAATTAACGTTGAAAATATCAGGAAATTACCAAGAAATGACGATTGTTCAGCAAGTGCTTGGGTCGTTAGCATTGAGAAATAAACCACTAATCCTCCCACTACAGCAATGGCACCTGACAAGTACAATAAAACGATTTGATCTTGTAACTTAATTTTTTGCACGGTTGCCACCGCTAATAAACCTGCAAATGTAGAAGCAAAAGTTGCCAGTATAATAGGTACAAAAACGTCGGTAGGATTTGCAGCCCCTTGTTGGGCTCGATAAACAAATACAGCTACAGGGAAAAGTGTTACTGAAGAAGTATTCAACACTAGGAATAATATTTGCGCATTCGTTGCTGTATCTTTCTTTGGATTCAATTGCTGAAGATCTTGCATTGCTTTTAAGCCAAGTGGCGTTGCCGCATTGTCTAATCCCAAAAAATTAGCGGACAAATTCATGGTCATTGAAGCAATAGCCGGATTTCCCTTAGGAACGCCAGGCATTAAACGGGTGAATAACGGGGAAATAGCCCGAGCAACTTTATCCATAAGCCCAGCGTTTTCAGCAATTTTCATCATCCCTAGCCAAAAACTCAAAATGCCTATCAAACCAATCGCTATATCAACTGTTACTTTTGACATAGAAAACAGTGCCTGCACTAGCTCTTCAAATATCAATATATTACCAAGAAATATCCATTGATATAGCGCAGAGCCAAAAGCAATAAAAAAGAAACTGATCCACAGACGATTTAACAAAAAGAGAATCTTATTAAGTTATAAATAATGGGATTATCATGACATGAAACAAGGAGGTATCACAAGTAAAAATACTTGTGGAAAACGTGTTAAAAACAACTGCATAACAGGTGGGTAAAATTTCAGCAATAAATTAAGCTATTTGTTTACTATTAAAATAAAAACATATTTATTAGTCACTTACAATTATTATAAATAAAATTAGCTTTTAATAAAGTTTACACTACAATTAATCGTACAGTTTAAATATTAATCAATTGCTCGCGCATTTTCATTTTTTATTTTACTGATTTTCATAGTTATACATAGTGTTTATTAGCGCAAGACTCACTTCCTTATGAGTCATCCCCTTGGGCCCGAACTAGCAATAGTTTCGGGCACTTTTTTGTTCTTTTTTTAGATATAAATAGATAAATATATTGACACAAACTTAGCTATTATTTCATTTTAAAAAGACGTTTAAAGTTTGCTGTTGAAAGTGCAGCTATTTCTTCAACTGACTGTCCACGTACACTGGCTAAAAACTTAGCAACATCGGCAACATAAGCAGGCTGGTTTTGTTTTCCTCGATGAGGAACTGGTGCTAAATAAGGAGCATCAGTTTCAATTAAAAACTTATCATCAGGTACTTGTTTTGCAACTTCACGCAACTCACTGGCATTCTTAAAGGTAACAATACCTGAAAATGATATATAGAATCCCATATCAATAGCTTGCTTTGCCATATCCCATGTTTCGGTGAAACAGTGCAAAATTCCACCAACATTTTCAGCATTTTCTTCTCGAAGCATATCTAAAGTATCTTGCTGAGCATCACGGGTATGAATAATTAACGGTTTATTTAGCTGATTTGCAACACGGACATGTTTACGAAAAGAATCCAGTTGAACAGCCTTAGTTTCAGGCGCATAGAAATAATCTAAACCTGTCTCGCCAATCGCGATAACTCTGTCTGTTTGTGATAATCGAGCCAATTCTTCTTGGTCAATGAGATCATCTTGATTTAACGGATGAGCACCACAAGAAAGCCAAACATTTTTATATTTAGCTGTTTTTTCTACCATACTAGGAAATTCAGCTAAGGTAACGCTAACACATAATATTTCATCGACTTGAGCAGTTTTAGCTGCTTCAAGTACATTATCTAGTTCATCATCAAACTCAGTTAAATCAAGCCTATCTAAATGGCAATGTGAATCAATAAACAAACAGTTTCTCCAATATTTTTTAATTATGTACAAAACACCTACATTGATAATGTAGGTTCAGACGAGTTTAATAAGCGCCCTATTAATTTTTCAATTTGATTACGAACATGCTCTTCATCTTCTTCAAACATGACACCAATACCAGCTGGCGTACCATTTTGAGCTCCTATTGGCGTTAACCAACAAACCTTACCAATAACTATCGATGCTTCTAACGCGTCTGGTAAAGTAACTTCAAGTTTAATTTCGTCACCTAAATCAAACTTTTCTGGTGTACGAACGAATAAACCGCCACTTTTTACAAAAGGCATATAGTATTGATATAGCTCTCTATCAGATAAAAACTCTACCCTAAATTCGTGCATAACAATTCCTCAAAATTTTATAGCGCTATTATTTATGATTCATTAATCAGAGCTGCTATATCAACAAGTAGTTTTTCAAATATAAACTGTTTATTCGCCTGCATTAATAACTTAAGCTGTTTAATGGCAGACAAAACTAATTGATATATCGCCCATATTACTTTTTCATTAAGGAGGTTGTCACCCTCTAACCAGTTATATTGTTGTCTCATCAATTTAACCATAACTTTTTCTAACCAACGTACACTGTCTGTATTATCATTTAACAAATTCAATACTTCACTACGGTTTATTGGCTTTTTCTGTAAAAAGGTACAAAAACAACTTTCAAAATTTTGATACTTTTCATTAATAGATGAATCAGATAATTCTTTCAATTGGCTCAGATTAACAAAAGGATCTGAACCTGACTGTTTCAGCTCTGCTAGTAACGCCTCTCCAACAGGTGGTCTGATATCTATAATAAAACAACGACTAATTATTGTAGGTAATAATGTTTCAAGTTCAGATGTTAATAAGACTATATAGTTATCAGGATTAGGTTCTTCAAGCGTTTTTAATAAAGCATTAGCCGCTGATATAGTCATGTTATGGGCTGCCGTTATTAATGAAGTTTTACAGTGACCTATTTGCGCTGTTTTTTCAAAAAAACGACTGGCTTGTCTTACTTGGTCAACTCCAATGCTTTTACCACCACTTTCTATAAGCAAGTGATCAGGATAAGTATTACTCCTTTGCAACAAGCAGGACTTACAACTTTCACATGGTGTTAAAATATTTTGAATTTTCTCAGGTTGGGTACATGAAAGAACCTTTATAAGCCATTGAGAAAGTTCACTTTTACCTGCACCATCCACACCATTAATTAAAATAGCATGAGGTAACTTTATTTGTGATATTTGCTTAGACAATAAAAGCTGCTGTTGTTCTAACCAACTGTGCATTAGGGCTTCCTACTAACTTTCATGAACATTATTTACTTTCAAAAAGGCATTAACTGCTAAACGAATGTTATTATGTACCACTGGCATGGGTGCACTCGCATCAATAATTTTAATACTGTCGTCAGCTAATGCAATTTCACGGTATTTATTTCGCACGCGATGAAAAAATTCTATTTTTTCTAATTCGATACGATCTAAAGCGCCACGTGCTTGTGCTCTTGCTAAACCTAATTCAGGAGATATATCCAAATAAAGTGTCAACTGAGGTTTGAATCCCTTTAACGTTACCTGCGCAATAGTTTCCATAAGTTCATCGTTGAATTCTCTTCCACCACCTTGATAAGCTCTTGAACTTAGATCATGACGATCACCAATAACCCATTGCCCTTTATCTAAGGCAGGAAGAATTCTATTTGCAAGTAATTGACTTCTACTAGCGTACATCAGTAATAATTCAGTTTCTTGTGTTAAGACTTCTTCATGATCTGCTGATTTAACAATATCTCTCAATGATTCTGCTAAAGGAGTACCTCCTGGCTCACGGGTATTTATAAAATCAATACCATGTTTTATAAGTACTTTTTTCACCACCGAAATAGCAGAAGATTTACCAGCGCCTTCAATTCCTTCTATTACAATAAATTGACCTTTCTTCATTTATTCACTTCTTATTGAGTTTTTTGGTTCAACTGATATTTGGTAACAGCCGTATTATGATCTTTTAAGTTAGTCGAAAATATATGCTGACCATTTCCATTACTGACAAAATATAAAAAATCCGTGGTTAAAGGATTTAAAGCGGCATGTATAGCACTTTTACCAGCCATAGCAATTGGCGTGGGAGGTAAGCCATTAATTCGGTAAGTATTATACGCTGTTTTCTCTCTTATATGTTTACGTTTAATATCGCCTTTATATCGTTCGCCTAGTCCATAGATTATCGTGGGATCTGTTTGTAAGCGCATTTTTATATTCAAGCGATTAACAAATACTGATGATATAATTCCATGCTCAGCATTTTTTCCACTTTCTTTTTCAATAATTGAAGCCATTATCAATGCTTGATATTTATTTTCATACGGTAAAGGTTCAACACGACTTTCCCATGCCAAGTCTAATTCTACAGACATTCTATGTTGAGCCCGCTTTAATATCTGAATATCTGTTGTACCTGCAGTGAAGGCGTAAGTGTCGGGGTAAAAAAGCCCTTCTGGGTTTTCTCGGCTAATGTTTAGTTCAGTAGCGATTTCATGAACGGCGTAATCTTGAATAGTATGAACGATATTTTCGAGATCATTTAGTTGCACTACCCACTCTTTAAAAGTTGTTCCTTCGATAAATGTGACACTAAACTGATGTTCTTTACCCGCAAGTAGCTGCTTTAACAAATCTTGTAATGAACTATTTTTAGCTACTTTATAAGTTCCTGCCTTTATATTAACGTATTGAGGTTTTAGTCGAACATAATTACGCAGCCAAAAACGGTTATCTATCCACCCCTTTTTTATCAACTGCTTAGAAAAGTGACTAAACGATGTACCATCTTTGATTGTTAATAATTGAGGTGTTTCAATATCAAGAGGCTGTTTGGTTTGATAAAAAGTGTAACCAATCAGCGAAGCACTGGAAATGAGCAATGTTATCAATAAAGTCGCCAATAATATTTTAAAAAGTTTCATCTTTTACGTAACATCCTTTATAAGCTCTGCAATTTCATGGCAAGGTGCTAATGATAACGTTTGATTTTCAAATTTTCTTACGGGTATAACTCCCATCACACTATTACAAATGAACATTGCATCTATACATTCTAATTCAGAGAGCTTGGCGACAACGATACTTGTTTCACAAAAGTGGCTACAAGTTTGTAAAATATGATTACGCATTAATCCTTCAACACCTGATTCATCTAATGTAGGTGTGTACCAAATATTATTCTTAAGCCAAAACACATTAGCTGCAGTTGCTTCAATCACGTTATTTAAGTAATTCAATACTAATAAATCATCTTCATTCCGGTTATCTAATTCTTGGCGAATAAGTACTTGCTCCAGACGGTTAAGGTGTTTAATACCTGCAGTTAATGGATTTATTCCTATTTTCAACGTTGATACACCTAGCTTAATACCTTTTTGATGTAATGTTGAATAATGTCCCGGAAATGTATGAAAAGTGATAATAACATTACTGCTAGAACATCCTTGACGTGAATATCCTCTTCCGCCATCTCCAGCAGTGATTATGATTTTTGCGACTGCCAATTTATATCTGTTCGCTACTTCAGTTAATTCAGCAATAATGTCACTGAAATTTGGAAGGGGGATATTGAGCTTATTGCAACTATTTGTTAAACGTTCAATGTGCGCAGATAATAAATGAATTTTCCCATTGGCTACTTTGGCGGTAGTAAATACCCCATCACCATACCCTAATCCTCGATTGTTGATTGATAGGTATTGTTCTTGTTCACCATTTATACTTTGATAATACATATTAATTTCATTAAAAAATACGGAAAAATAAAAAGCCTGAATACTAATGACTAGTATTCAGGCTTAAACGATTAACTGCAAGAGTTAGTTAATGATATTGACTATTTTAAAATACTTAAACTTTCTTAAAGATCAACGAGCCATTAGTGCCGCCAAAACCAAAAGAGTTACATAAGGCATATTCTAACTTAACATCTCGCGCTGTATGGGCGATATAATCGAGATCACAACCTTCACTTGGGTTATCTAAATTAATGGTCGGTGGTACTACGTCGTTCATTAAGGATTGGACGGTAAAAATGGTTTCAATTGCACCTGCCGCCCCCAATAGATGACCTGTCATTGACTTGGTTGAACCCATCATGACATTATAAGCATTATCTCCAAACACTGATTTAACCGCATTGGTTTCAGCAATATCGCCTGCTGGTGTTGAAGTACCATGAGCATTGATATAACCAATTTTACTTAAGTCAATTTTGGCATCGTTAATAGCGTTACTCATCGCTCGTCCACCACCTTCACCATTGGCTGGAGGAGATGTCATGTGATGAGCATCGGCACTCATACCAAAACCAACAAGCTCAGAGTATATTTTTGCACCACGCGCTTTTGCATGTTCGTATTCTTCAAGTACTAATACACCAGCACCGTCGCCAAGTACAAAACCATCACGGTCTTTGTCCCAAGGACGAGAGGCTTCTTCAGGTGACTCATTACGCGTAGACAAAGCTCTGGCTGCACCAAAACCTCCCAAACCTGTTCGCGTTGATGCTTTCTCAGCACCACCCGCTAACATAGCGTCGGCATCGCCATAAGCAATCATTCTTGCCGCATGACCAATATTATGCACCCCACTCGTACAAGCAGTTGCTATGGAAATGTTCGGGCCTCTTAAATTATGCATCATCGACAAGTGACCTGAAATCATATTGATGATGGTCGATGGTACAAAAAATGGGGATAACTTTCGAGGTCCGCCTTTCAATAGCTTTTCAAAATTATCTTCAATTAATCCTAAACCACCAATACCAGCACCTACAGCAACACCAATACGATGAGTATTTACATCATCTATTTCGAGACCGGAATCTTTAAATGCTTGTACACCAGCAGCAACACCATATTGGATAAAAAGATCCATTTTCTTGGCTTCTTTTCTCGCCATGTAATCTTGTGCATCAAAATCTTTAATCAAACCCGCAAACTTAGTTGTATATGCAGATGTATCAAAATGTTCAATATTACTAATACCACTTTTACCAAGTAGTAGATTCTGCCAAGTAGATTCAGGACAGTTGCCCAAAGGGCTTAACATACCAAGACCGGTAACAACAACGCGTCTCATGACTATGTGCCTCCGCTAAGAGTTTATAAGGGAAAAGGAGCTGTTAAATTTTTAGGATTAAAAAAGTAACAAACGTAAATCGTAGATAAAAAAACAGGCGGTAAAAACCGCCTGAATATATACTTTAAATTCTCATTTAAAAGCTTTACATGAAAGCCAATAATTTATGGTGAATTATTGGTTAGCAGTAACGTAATCAACAGCTGCTTGAACAGTTGTGATTTTTTCAGCTTCTTCGTCTGGAATTTCAGTATCAAATTCTTCTTCTAACGCCATTACTAATTCAACAGTGTCTAAAGAATCAGCACCTAGGTCGTCAACAAAAGAAGAACTAATTTTAACTTCTTCTTCACTTACACCTAACTGTTCAACAGTAATTTTTCTTACGCGTTCTTCAATAGTACTCATTTTTTTTCCTTTCTAGAAAATACAATTTTTCATAATTGTGTGTAGTTTATTCGTCAACAGCCTAGCTTGCAAGCTTCTAATTCTAATTTTCTGCTGGTCTAACCTGTTAACTGTATTAAATTTGCTCAATTTGTCGTTTATTTACAATAAGTGTGACAAATTAAACCATATACATACCGCCGTTTACATGCAATGTTTCACCTGTTATGTATGCCGCACCATCAGAAGCTAAAAAGACAACTGCGTTAGCAATTTCTTCAGGCTTGCCTAAACGATTGGCAGGAACTTGTGAAAAAATGCCTTCTTTTTGTTCATCAGTTAACGTTTGTGTCATATCAGTGTCGATAAAACCCGGCGACACAGTATTAACAGTTATGCCACGAGATGCAACCTCACGCGCTAAAGATTTTGTAAAACCAAGTAAACCCGCTTTAGCTGTTGCATAATTTACTTGGCCTGCATTGCCCATTGTGCCAACGACAGAGCCTATATTAATAATACGACCGTTACGTTTCTTCATCATAGAGCGAATAACAGCTTTACTGATCTTAAATACTGAAGATAAGTTAGTATCTATAATATCTTGCCATTCGTCATCTTTCATTCTCATGAATAAATTATCACGCGTAATACCAGCATTATTGACTAAAATGTCAATTCCACCATGGTTTTCTTTAATCGTATCGAACAGTGCAGCAATTGAATCATTGTCAGTTACATTAAGTACTAAACCATTCCCAGCTCCTAAATATTCACTGATATTTTCAGCGCCATTTGCAGATGTAGCGGTTCCTAAGACTGTTGCTCCCAACTCTTTGAGCTGACTTGCAATTGCTTTACCGATACCACGACTTGCGCCAGTAACTAAGACTACTTTTCCTTCAAAAGAAAACATAATTTATCCTATTTAATTGTTTCTAATGCTTTCGTTAATGATGCTTGATCATTAATTGATGCACTAGTGATTGATTTGTCAATACGTTTAATTAACCCCTGTAGAACTTTGCCAGGGCCTGCTTCAACAACAAGTGAAATCCCACTCTTTGCGAGTATCTCAATTGTTTCTGTCCAACGGACAGGACTATATAGTTGTTTGATCAAAGCTAACTTAATAGCTTCGGCATCAGATTCTGTTGCAACGTCAACATTATTGACAACGGGAATTTGTGGTGTATTAAATGTGATGTTATTAAACTCTTCAGCAAGTTTGTCTGCCGCATCTTTCATTAATGCACAATGAGACGGTACGCTAACAGGTAAAGGTAATACACGTTTAGCTCCTGCTTCTTTACAAAGAACACCTGCTCGTTCTACTGCGTCTTTATGGCCTGCAATAACGACTTGCCCTGGAGAGTTAAAATTTACCGCTGCAACAACGTCTTCATTTTGTGCTTTAGCACAAGCATCAATAATAGCTTTATCATCAAGACCAATGATTGCGGCCATTGCACCAACGCCTGCAGGAACAGAGGCTTGCATATACTCGCCTCGTTTTTCAACTAACTTAACACCTTCAGCTAAAGAGATAACACCGGCGCAAACAAGCGCAGAATATTCACCTAGACTGTGACCCGCTAACATTGCAGGTTGAATGTCCGATTGCGACGCCCATAAGCGCCATAATGCAACACTAGCCGTTAGTAGAGCTGGTTGAGTGAAGTTTGTTTGATTAAGCTTTTCAGCAGGTCCTTGTGCAACTAATTCCCATAGGTTATAGCCTAAAGATTCTGAAGCTTCTGAAAAAGTATTTTGTACGACTTCATTGTCAGCAAAGTCAGCTAACATGCCAACGGTTTGTGAACCTTGGCCGGGGAAAACAAACGCTAAATTATTTTGCATTTTATTACCTAATGTTTATTTGTGATTTAATTAAATGTGATAAGTGATATTTAATGAATTATCTTTTATTAAAAAAACAATTCATTAAATACGTTTTATTTGCGCTGAATGATAAAGACTTACTTTCGACCACAAGAAAATCCGTTCTCAATTTTGTCCTTTATCCGTTCAGGTACTTGCCTTTCAACTTCTTTTATTGCTTCTAAAATAGCCATATAAAAAGCCTTTGAGCTCGCATTCCCATGGCTCTTGACCACAATACCGCGTAATCCTATCAGACTTGCTCCGTTATACTGGTCGGGGTTCAGGGGTTTAAAGAGTTTTTTTAATGTTGATGACAATAATCTGCCTACAATTCGGGTGAATATGTTTCGAGATAGTACAGTATGCATTTTTTGATAAACTAGCCGGGCAACACCCTCACAGGTTTTTAAAGCTACGTTCCCGACAAAACCATCACAGACAATAACATCTGCTTTGTTTGTAAAAATATCATTACCTTCGACAAAGCCAATATAATTAATTTCACTATTTTGCGTTAGCTTTGCAGCAGTTTGTTTAATGTGGTCACTACCCTTTATTTCTTCTTCTCCCATATTTAATAAAGCAATACGAGGGGCGTTAATACCGTCTACCTGTTCGGCCATTACAGAGCCCATAACAGCAAACTGATATAAAACATTAGAATCACAAAATACGTTCGCGCCTAAGTCGAGCATAAATACGTGTTTATTTTCATCATGGGTAGGTAAGGAAGATATTAATGCAGGACGTTCAACACCGACTAATGTTTTTAAAACAAAATGAGCCATTGAAAACAACGCGCCAGTATTCCCAGCACTAACACATGCTTGAGCTTTATTTTCATGGACAAGATCAAGCGACTTTCGCATTGAAGAATTTTTTTTGTTACGTAAAGCAACTATAGGTTTATCACCCATTTCCACAATTTCAGTGGTTGGGAAAATAGTAAGTTGGGGGTGTTCAGCACACTGATTTTTAGATAATTCAGCGTTGATAATATCGGCATCACCACAAAGAATGAGGCGAAGTTCTGGAATGTTTTTAACTGCTAATATGGCAGCAGGAATTGTTATAAGGGGGCCTTTATCGCCCCCCATAACATCTAACGCTATGGTTAGATTATTCAAAGCAATCAGCTTACTTATTGATTACTTTAACACCTTTGTAAAAGCCATCAGCTGTTACATGATGACGACGGTGTGCTTCACCAGATACTGGATCTACTGATAAGTTTTCTGTTGTTACTGCATCGTGTGAACGGCGCATGCCACGTCTTGAACGAGACTTTTTACTTTTTTGTACTGCCATTAGCTACTCCTAAAAATCGGTTAATCGGTTATTAATTAAATAAGTTATTTAATTTTTTTTAATACATCAAATGGGTTTGGTTGTTCTAGCTCTTCAGGCAATTCACCCCATACACTGTCAACTGGTGCCTGACACTTACTAGGTTCATGCTTTGCTATTAATGGAATTGCGAGTAATAACTCTTCTTCCACTAATTCTAACAGATTAACTTCGCCATTTTCATCTAATTCTATTGCGTCATAATATGACGGCAAGGCTTCAGCGGCTTCATCATTTTTTGCTGGACTAAGAGTAAACTCTATATCCAAATCAATTATTAATGATTCAGTACAACGCTGACAAATCAATGCTACAGATAACGATCCTGAGCCTGAAATAACATTCAGTCCGAGGTCATCGACATCAAATTTAACATTAACATGCATATGCTCATTGCATGGAGTACACACATCCAGCAATCTAGTCATCCCCGACACTTCAAAGAAGCCGTCACACACCAACCTGCGTTGGGCGCTCTTTCGGGGGTTTATCATTATCGGGAGTTTAAGATTCTGCATAAGGCGCGCATAATAATGTGCTTGCCCGCTTCTGTCAAAAGAAAAATAACAATATTTGTTTAAAAATTAAAGAAAGCCCACATATTATAAAATAACTGTTTATATTTTGAGTAACTTAACGTGAAAACCTTAATTTTAGCTTCTACGTCCCCATTTCGTAAAACACTTCTAGAAAAGTTAAATTTACCTTTTATTTGTGCAAAACCTAACATTGATGAAACAGCAAGGTTTAATGAAACAGCCATTGAACTCGTTGAACGTTTAGCTGTAGAAAAAGCAAAAGCTGTGGCTAGTGAATATCCCAATGCGCTTATTATAGGTTCAGATCAAGTGGCTTTATCAGAAGGGAATATATTAGGTAAACCTCACAATTTTGAAAATGGCTTAAAACAACTCACCAGTTTCAGTGGTAAAGCTGTAGAGTTTCACACAGGTTTATGTGTTTATGACAGCTCAACAGGGAAAAGTATTTCTTTAGTAGAATTATTCTCTGTGCATTTTAAACAATTATCGACACAAGAAATTACAGCCTATTTGAACGCTGAAGAACCTTATAATTGTGCCGGAAGTTTTAAAAGTGAAGGTTTAGGTATTTGCTTATTTGAAAAACTTGCTGGTGATGATCCAAATACCTTAATAGGTTTACCACTAATAAGGTTAGTTAGTTTACTTAAAGAACAAGGTTTAGATGTTTTACAGGCGCAGTAAGCCTTAACAATATTTGAATCATTACTTCTGCATATTTAGAGAGTCACCGTTTTCATTTAATGAACAGATGAAAACGGTTAAAACGTAGTGTCTAGGTTTTAAGGTTTTAAGGTTTTAAGGTTTTAAGGGGGTATTTAACAACAACATATACAATTCAGCTAGCGAGTCGACAATAGCTCTTGGTTCGTAATGTGACAGGACTTTATTGTCATGCACTCCATGCGTAATCCCTATACTATCTACACCTGCCCTTTGTGCCATTTCGAGGTCATATGAAGTATCGCCAATCATAACAGCTTCATATTTTTCAATATTTAATTCTTTCAACAAGCTGTTAATCATGTCTGGATCTGGTTTGGAAATACTTTCATCGGCACAACGGGAAGCATGGAAAAAGTGTTCGGTATCTGAAACCTGCCAAACACGCTGTAAACCTGCTCTAGCTTTTCCTGTTGCTACTGCCAATAATTTATTTTTTTGTTTCAGATTAATGAGCAATTCAAGTGCATGTTCAAATAGCGGCGTCGCTGTAGTATTAACTTCAACATATTGATGTTTATATTGTGAAGTTAATAATTGCACTTGCTCTGCATTTGCACTTGGAAATAAAGTTTGGATGGCCTTAGGTAAACTTAAGCCAATAATTTGTTTAGCTTGATCATAACTAGGCGGAGTAAATGATAATGCGGTCGCACTGGCTTGCATTGAGAAAACGATACGATCGACAGAATCCATCAATGTTCCATCCCAATCAAAAATCACCAATTTGTAATTGTGCATATATTCGCTTTTATTTAATTTATTGATCATAATTTTATTTTATACATAAAATTTTAAATTCAATATTGGAAGTAGCAACGTGATACTGGATTGATTTCAGCATCACGTTTGAGAAAGATTATTTTAGTTTGGTAAGTAGATTTTGTAATGAATGCTCTAAAGGTGCTTCTATTTTGATCCGTTCATCCGTACTTGGATGCGTAAA
>CAJWBY010000077.1 GCA_913020705.1 uncultured Colwellia sp. | reverse complement strand
GTCGCTTCAACGTCTAGCATTCTTTCAGAAAGCGCTTCACAAGTTAGCGATACAACGGATCAAGTTATCGCTATTTTGTCGCAAGGTAGAACTTCATCGAATACGAGCCAGCAAACAATAGAAGCTTTTTCTGAAGAAGTAACTGAGATGGCGACTGATTTAGCTTTGCTTCAAACCGAATGTTCTAATATCGGCTCAGTGCTTGATGTTATTCGTGGCATAGCAGACCAAACAAACTTGTTAGCGTTGAATGCAGCGATTGAGGCTGCACGTGCTGGAGAGCAAGGTCGAGGTTTTGCTGTTGTTGCAGATGAGGTAAGAGCACTTGCACACAGAACACAAGAAGCTACGGTTGAAATACAATCCATGGTTGAAGGTTTGCAAGAAAAATCAACTAATGCCGTGACGGCGATTTCTCGTGGACAAGAATTAACGCAAGATAGCCTAACGCATTCTGCGGAAGTAGTTGAAGCGTTAGAACAAATAGGCAATATATTTAATGAGATTAATACGTTAACATCTCAAATTGCGAGTGGCACTGAACAGCAGCAACAGTCGACCGTCTCGGTAAGTACAAATATGGCCGAAGTTGCTTCTTTAAGCCGAGATATATCTAATGGTTTAAGTTCTGTTGCCCTACATGCAGAGCAGCAGCAAAATACTTCAATAGATGTTTCTACAACATTAAATAGAATTTGTGTTTAACGTATATCTGATTATACCAGGTTGTGTTTTAACAGAAAACGTATAAAAAAAGCCCATGCTAGCATGGGCTTTTTATGTTCAGGACGAACGGTATGTCATGATCACATGGATGTGAAAGAATGACGATGTTCAGGACGAACGGTCATGATTTTAGTTCCAGAAAAATCATAAGTACCTGCGTCCATGTAGGCAATGTCATGATCACATGGATGTGAAAGAATGACGATGTTCAGGACGAACGGTCATGATTTTAGTTCCAGACAAATCATAAGTACCTGCGTCCATGTAGGCAATGTCATGATCACATGGATGTGAAAGAATGACGATATTTAAGCCTACCAATCAATCCCTTTTTGTGCCTTTATTTTATTATCAAAAGCATGTTTAATTGATTGCACTTCACTGACTGTGTCGGCTAGTTCCACTAATGAACGATGAGCACCTCTGCCTGTAGCGATAACATGCTGCATTGGTGGTCGATTAGTTATTGCGTCAAGTACTTCATCAAGATCAAGATACTTATATGAAAGCATATATGTAAGTTCGTCTAGGAGAACCACATCAATGGTTTCGTCAGCTAATAGCTTTTTGGCTTCTTCCCATACGATTTTTGCAGCAGTAATATCTGCGGTCTTGTCTTGAGTATTCCAAGTAAAACCCGTAGCCATTACATGGAAGGGGACGCCCAATTTTTCAAGTACATTACGCTCACCACAAGCCCAAGTACCTTTGATGAATTGAATCGCTGCCGCGTTTAACCCATGTCCTACCGCACGGGTTAATGTGCCAAAACCAGAGGTTGATTTACCTTTACCATTGCCGGTAATAACGATCAGTATTCCGCGTTCATCTGTAGCTGCATCAACTCTAGCGTCTACTTTGTCTTTAACTTTTTGCATGCGCGCTTGGTGTTTTTCACTTTTCTGTGTTTCGTCAACCATGATTATTCCTGATGATAAATGTAGTTTTTTAATAGGAGAAAAGGCAAGGCTATCAGCAAGGGAGCTCCTTACTTTGTAGCAATTTACCGTGTATTCCCGCACGATTTTGTCTGAAATTTTAGATAAGTATTCGGTATGCTGACTTCTTGCTTATATTTTTTAATGAAAGCAATTCACAGTTGCGGGTACAGTCAAGGTTTCTCACCTTGTTCCCAGAATGTGTTTTATCTATGCGGTATAGTTTACGAGGTTTTAGATTATTTACAATATAAGCAAGAGCGAAGTACTTGGTTAACGTCAATAACTTTTCATTAAGGTAAGCGTTAAGCTTTTATCGTTATTCTTGAGGAGTAAAGTTTGAGGTTAGATTAATGTCCGATATTTTTGAATAAAAAAATGCCAACAAAAATTGTTGGCATTTTATAATCTTTATTAATTTTAACTTTATTTAACTAAGCGCATTGCTTACCAAATTTTCACACGTTTTTCAGGTGCAATATACATAGCGTCACCTTCTTTTACGTTAAACGCTTTGTAGAATTCAGGCATGTTAGATAAAGAACCTAATGCACGGAATTCGCCAGGCGAATGAGGGTCAGTTGCTACTTGGTTACGTAATGATTTCTCCACTTTCTTACCACGCCATACTTGTGCAAAGCCCATGAAAAAGCGTTGGTCGCCAGTAAGTCCATCAATTACCGGTGCTTCTTTGCCATTTAGTGATGCAATATACGCTTTATAAGCGATCGTTACACCCGATAAATCACCGATGTTTTCACCCAAAGTTAAAGAGCCGTTTACATTTAAATCTTCTAATACCGAATAACCATCGTATTGCGTTACTAAGTCATCAGTACGCACTTTAAAAGCGGCTAAATCTGCTTCAGTCCACCAGTTACGCAAGTTACCGTCACCGTCATATTTACTACCTTGGTCATCAAATCCGTGGCCCATTTCATGACCAATAACTGCGCCAATACCACCATAGTTAACAGCGTCATCAGCTGCTAAATTGAAAAATGGTGGTTGTAAAATTGCCGCTGGAAATACAATTTCATTCTTAGTTGGATTGTAATAAGCATTCACCGTTTGAGGTGTCATAAACCATTCTTGCTTGTCGATTGGTCCGCCTAATTTAGCAACATTTTTCAAATGAGAAACCTTACCAGAACGCATTTTGTTGCCAACTAAATCGCCTCCTTTAATAACAAGAGCAGAGTAATCTTTCCACTTATTTGGATAGCCAATTTTTGGATCAAAACTTGCCAATTTTACGTGAGCAGATTTCTTAGTTTCGTTAGACATCCAATCTAATTCATCAATACTTGCGCCATAAGCTCCACGGAGATTCTCAACAAGTTGTGTCATGCGCGTTTTAGCTTCAGGCTTAAAGTGACGGCTTACATAAACTTTACCGATAACTTCACCCAAGTTGCTATTAACCACTGCAACACCACGTTTCCACATTGGACGTTGTTCTTTTTGACCACGAAGCTGCTTTGAATAAAAATCAAAGTTTTCACTATCTAAAGCAGTAGTTAAAGAACCTGCAAAATTGCTTAGCGTGTGAAAGGTTAGATATGTTTGCCAATCAGCTAACGACGTTGCAGCGAATGTTTCGCCAAAACCTTTCACAAAGGAAGGTTGGTTAATTATTATATCTTTTTGCGCAGTTACGCCCTGAGCAGCAAGGTAAGCATTCCAATTAAATGCATCAGTAACCGTGTTTAAATCAGCAACATCAAACTTGTTGTAAGTTTTACTGCTGTCACGAGATTCAACTTTTGTCCAATGAAAACCAGCTAATTTTGTTTCAATTGCCATAATAGTTTGAGCGGCAGCTTGACCGTTTTTCAAACCCGCTAAGTTGAACATATTCTCAATATGAGCAACATAACCGTCTCGTAATGCAGAAAATCGCTCTGTTTCATCAAAGTAATAATCTTTATCTGGTAAGCCTAGACCGCTCTGCCAGATATGTGTGGCATAGCGAGTTGAATCTTTTGAGTCAACACTGATATAAAAAGCTAATGGGCTGCCTACGCCATTTTTTTGATTTTCACCAAAAAATGTAGCCAATTCATTTTTATCTTTTAAGCCATTAATGCTATCAATAAATGGTTGTACAGGAGAAATGCCTGCAGTATTACGAGCGTCCATATTCATGTATGAACGAAATAAGTCAGCTACTTTTTGTTCGTCGCTACCCATCTTTAAGTTCTTTGTTGCTGCTAATTCTTCGATGATTACTTTTACATTATCGTCAGCTTCGTCACGTAAATCATAAAATGCGCCAATTGACGTTTTGTCGCCAGGAATTTCATTAGCGTTTAACCAAGCACCATTCACATAACGGTAAAAGTTGTCTTGTGGGCGAACGGATAGATCCATAGTCGCTTTGTCGATACCAGAAGCTAATGCAGTTTTTTGCATGACAGGCATTTCTTTCTTAGCTGTTTCAGTGCTTTGTGTATTGTCGCTACAAGCGGTTAGTAGCAATAAAGAAGAACATACCGCACTTGTTATTATTTTTTTCATTGAAATCTCATCTTTAAGTGAAAAGTTATTGTTATAAAATGTTAAACACATTGATATTAAAGGGTTACAGCGCTATTTACTAGATTCAGACATGAATTTTTACATAATGACTAAGCAGGTTTGTATTTTATTTTGTACATTACATTACTTAATTAATTTAGTTTTTGTTTAACTGTCTGAAAATAAAGTAAATAATACTGATTTTTATTTTGAAGGATTTTACTTGTACGCTTTTTTCTTGCCAAATAAAACATTGACTGTGCTATGCTGCGTATCATTAATTAAAGGGAACGTTCTCTTTCAAATGTATAAAAGATGAAGTTTATATAATGTTTCAACCCGTCAGTTTTTTCATTGGGCTTCGATATAGTCGGAGTCGCAAAAGTTCAGGATTTGTTTCCTTTATCACCTTTTTTTCAATTGTAGGCATTGTACTTGGCGTCGCTTCTTTGATTACTGTTGTTTCGGTGATGGACGGTTTAGAGGGTGAGCAGAAGCGGAGAGTGCTAGGCTTGGTTCCCCATATAGTTGTAGCAGATGATTCTCAGCTCAACAAACAAAAATCTTTACCTAAATGGCAAGCGCTACGAGAAAAGTTGCTACTCCATCCAAAGGTCAAACAGGTAACACCACTTCTGGAAAGTGAAGCACTAATACAAGCAAATTCCGGAGCGTTAGACTTTGTGCTTATTCAGGGGATAATGCCTGAATTTGAGCAACACAATATTGTTAATACCTCCATGCTTTCAGGAAGCTTAGACAATTTATCAAACCAACCATTCTCAGTTGTTATAGGAAGAGCATTAGCAAGAAAGTTGGATGTTGGCTTAGGTGAAAAAGTACGCTTAACACTGCCAAATAAAACAGTTTTCACACCAATGGGAAGAATTCCAGTACAACGAACTTTTACTATTTCAGGTGTTTTTAGTATTGGCTCTGAAGTCGACGCAACCCTCGTTTATATCCACAGTAAATATGGTGCGAAATTGCATAGAGAAAGAGGTGATGGTGTTGAAAAACTTCGCTTATATCTCGATGATGCATTTTCTGCTGAGCAAGTGGTTACGGAATTGAAAGCTGAGTATAGCGAGTATAATTATACCACTTGGAGTGATAGCCAAGGCGCTTTGTTTGCGGCAGTGCGCATGGAAAAAAATATGATGTGGCTAATGTTGAGTTTAATTATTGCCGTTGCCGCGTTTAATATTGTTTCTGCATTAGTTATGGTCGTTATTGAAAAACAGGGTGAGATAAGCATTTTGCAAACACTTGGGTTAGATCGAATGGGCGTTGTGAAAATATTTATTACTCAAGGTTTAATTAATGGTTTCTGGGGCGTTACCATTGGTACAGCAGTAGGTTCATTACTCACCTTAAATTTGAACAGTATTTTTAACTTTCTAGGTATTAGTTTACTCGGGGCAGGGCAGTCTTTGCCTGTAGAACTGTCGGTAGGTAATTTACTTAGTATTATTTTTTCAGCTATAGCGATGAGCTTCATTGCTACTTTATATCCCGCGTATCAAGCGTCTTTAACACAGCCCGCCGAGGTTTTACGACATGAGTAAAGGTTTACATTGTCAGCAATTATCTAAATCATATTTTCAGGGAAGCCTTGAAACAAAAGTATTAGATGGACTAGATTTATCTGTGGAAGCTGGAGAACTTGTTGCCATTGTGGGTAGCTCTGGTTGCGGAAAGAGTACATTCTTGCATATAGCAGGTGCTTTAGACTCTCCGTCATCTGGGCAAGTTTTTATTAATGATGTTGACATTCATACCTTATCCGAAAAGCAGCGAGCTAAGTTTCGCAATACTCATATTGGTTTCATCTATCAGTTTCATCATTTAATGATGGAGTTTTCTGCAGAAGAAAACGTGGCAATGCCACTCCTTATTCGAGGTGACTCACCTAAAGTTGCTTTGGCCTCCGCACAAGAAATGTTAATACAAGTAGGGCTAAGCCATCGCTTTGAGCACAGACCTTCAGAGCTCTCTGGCGGTGAACGCCAAAGAGTTGCTATTGCTAGAGCGCTAGTGACTAAGCCTTCGTTAATTCTTGCTGATGAACCCACCGGAAATTTAGATTTTGATACCGCTGAGCAGATCTATCAATTATTGCGAGATCTTAATAAAAAAGTAAACACCAGCTTTGTTATTGTGACGCATGATTTAACGCTCGCTGCGAGAATGGACCGCCAATTACGTTTATCACATGGCCGTTTAGCGCCACTTGAAAGTTAAGGCTTGTCGATGAACAAATCATTAAGTTTATTTTTAGGCTTACGTTATGTGCGCAGCCGAAACGGCAATGGCTTTTCTTCTTTTATTTCTGCATCTTCTACAATTGGTATTGCCCTCGGTGTGATGGTCTTGATTATTGTCTTATCTGCCATGAATGGTTTCGAGCGAGCATTAGCACAACATCTATTGTCTGTGATCCCTCACGGTGAACTTATCGCTATTAATACGCCTATCGATAAATGGCAAAAGAAAATCGCTAAAATTCAACAGCATCCTCAAGTAATCGCTGCAGCGCCTGTCATCAAACTTACCGGTATGATGCAACATGGTAGTGAAATTAAAGCGGTTTCGGTGCGCGGTGTCGATGTAAAATTAGAACAGCAAGTGTCTACTATTGCTGACTATATGATAGCAGGAAGTTGGCAAGCAATTGATAATCATGAAAACAGTGAAAATCCAGTGGTTGGAGTTGTTATTGGCTCAGGTGTGGCAAAAAAACTGAACCTTGAATTGGGTGATTCACTCCAATTATTATTATCTAGTGCTGTAAATCAAAAAGTTAATAATCAAGCCAGTGCCAAATTTCCCGTTCCCGTTAAGCATCAAGTCAAGGTGGTGGGGATTTTTAAGTTTGGCGGAACCATGGATGAACTTTCTGTATACCTATCAATTGCGCATGCAGAAAAAATGGTGAACTTGGAAAAAGGTCAAGTACAAGGGATCCGAATTAAAGTGGCTAATGTGTTCCAAGCGCCAGATGTAGTTCGCGATGTTGCTTATAGTTTTGATACTTATGTGGAAATACACGATTGGACCAGAACTCATGGTCATATCTTTAATGATATTCAACTCGTTCGCTTAGTGATGTTTATTGTATTAGTTTTAGTTATTGCTGTTGCAAGTTTTAATATTGTATCGACACTAATCATGGCAGTTAATGAGAAAAAGGGTGATATTGCCATTTTAAAAACAATGGGTGCCGAAGCCTCTGTTATCATGGCGACTTTTATGTTTCAAGGTTTGGTAAATGGTGTGGTTGGTTGCTTAGTTGGAACTCTATTAGGTATTACCATATCCCTTAATTTAACCGACATTGTTATTGGACTTGAAACGTTCTTTAACGTGAAGATGTTATCAGGCGATGTCTATTTTATTGACTTTCTTCCTACTCATTTGAGTCAAAGTGATGTTGTTGCTACTGTAATTACGGCATTAACAATGAGTTTGTTGGCAACACTATACCCTGCTTGGCAAGCGACTAAAGTTCAACCCGCACAAGTACTGGGGCAAATGTAGAGTATTTAATTTTTTACAAAAAAAAGCATATAGTTATGACGATTAGTCATTATATGCTTTTATTTTCAGGGTGAACGTATATGTTCTCCTGCTATCTATTCTTACGTTTTTTCCATTCTTTTATAACAGAATATCGCCAAAGACCATGAATAGCGAAATAGCCCAAGATAGAAAAGAATATAGCGAGTACTCCACAGCCTAATAAAAATGCTGGCCCGATGGTAGAAACACTATCAATAATCCATTGCCAGCTAGCTTCAAAAACAAACTCTTTTTCCTCTGCGCCGATCAACCATGTTCCAACAACATAACACGCATAAAAAATTGCAGGGATTGAAAGAGGGTTCGTTATCCAAACAAGTGCGACCGATAAGGGAAGGTTTGCATGTACTATAATAGCAAAGCCAGCGGCGAGTACCATTTGAAAAGGCACAGGGACAAAGGCAAAAAACAGCCCTACAGCAAATGCTTTTGCTACTGAACGACGGTTTAAATGCCATAAGTTGGGGTTATGCAGTAAATCACCAAAAATCTGTAAATATTTATTATTTTTTATGGTGTTGTGATCAGGCATATAACGCTTGATGAGTTTTTTAGGCATATACTTTACTTTTATTATGTAGATTTAATTAATTGAATAGACAAATACGGAAATTATTCACTATGGAACGGTGGTTATTTACATTTTTTATCGGTGCTATTCTGTCACTATTCTTACCGATAGTACCAGATTTTTCTCATCTTTTGTTTTGTTTATTTTTTGCTGTTATTTTTTGTTTCTTTAAAAGGCTCCGTAGTTTTAGCGGTTTGTTTTTCGGTTGTGCTTGGTTACTAAGTGCTGGTTTTTCATATCAAAATATATGGAAAGCGAATAACCTTACTCAAGATGACTTTGTCGGTAAAACTATAACCATAAAAGGATTTGTAACTAACATTCCTACAACCTTAAGTCGTCACGTAAAAGATGGTTCGGTTGAAAGAAAAGTGTCACGATTCAATTTTACTGTTGATGAAGTTAATCAACGAAAACTGACAGAAAAAATTAATATTCGCCTTCGATGGGATGATAAGCCTTTATCGGACGAAATAATAAGCCATATTGGCATTATAGAGCAAGGGCAGAGATGGCAACTGAAAGTACGCATCAAACCTGCTCATGGTTTTGCAAACATAGGAGGTTTTAGTTATCAAACGTGGTTAAGACAAAAGGAATTACATGCTACCGGATATGTAAAGCCCGCAATAGAAAACAAGTTGATTGAAGCGCAATCAAGTTATCGTCAAAGCCTTTACTTACAACTTAATGAAGTGGTTAATTCATTAGTATTAAAAAGCGAAGTGCATCATTTTATTTTTGCGCTTACATTCGGGGAACGTGGAAAAATTACGGCTGAGCAATGGCAAGTGCTCCAAGCAACTGGAACCCAACATTTAATGGCTATTTCTGGCCTACACCTAGGATTAATTGCTAGTGGTGCCTTTGGGTTGATGGTCATACTTTTTCGCTTTATTCCCTTACAATTGTTGTTAACTAAAAAAGGGGGGGCTTGGCTGGTTAATAAAAATCACCGCATCGTCGCTTTTGTTTTTTGTAGTCTTTTTGCGATATTTTATGCTTATCTGGCTGGGTTTTCTCTACCCACTCTTCGTGCCTTAATCATGATGCAAATCTTTATTGGCAGTAAGTTAGTAGGCGTAAAACTGTCAGTAACACGTTGGTTATTACTCAGTATCGTTTGTATTATACTTTTGTCACCTTTTAGTCTATTTAGTGTGAGTTTCTGGTTAAGTGTTTATGCGGTATCACTAATTTTATTGATTATTTGGCGATGTCGAAAGTTAATATCATCGTCAGGAAATAGTAAATTACAAAAAGCTACAGCGTGGTTTCATTCTCTCATTATTGTACAGCTAGGTTTATCGTTATTTATGTTGCCTGTTGCGGCGACCCTTAATCATCAACTACCGCTTTCAGCGATCTTTGCTAATATCATAGCGGTACCATGGATGAGTTTTACGGCTATTCCTTTATGCTTATTTTCGGTAGTTGTTATGCCTTTTAGTGAAGCCCTTTCGGTATTTTTTCTTGAGCTATCTTTAGCATCATTAGACTTAATTTGGCAATGGTTGATTTATTTGTCGAATCTAGAATGGTTATTTATTGATGTTAGCCATAAAACATTGATGACCATTCTTGTTATGAGCGGTTTCATTTTTATAAGTTATTTTTTAGCGTTACCCAAAAAAATTATTTTAATGGCAGCCCTCTTTATATTCCCGTTAACTTCTTTTTATTTTGAACATCAGAAAAGAAATAATGAGTGGCAAGTAAGCGTGCTTGATGTTGGCCAAGGATTATCGGTGGTGATCGAGAAAAATGGGCATGCTATTTTATATGATACAGGAGCAAGTTATCCGAGTGGCTTTAATATGGTGGAAAGTGTTATATCTCCATATTTCCAATATCGCGGCATTGAGACAATTGATCATTTAATATTAAGTCATGCCGATAACGATCATGCAGGCGGTTTATCATTTATAGACAAACAAGTTGCTCTAAATAAAATCAGCGTAGAAAAAATAAAATACAATGAATCGTCAAAAATAACTGAACAATATAGTTTTGCTGAAAAAAGTAGTTGTAAACAAACTGATGATTTTACTTGGCAAGGATTAACATTTTCGGTGTTATGGCCTGTGACTATTCAAGATAAAGAAAATGACAATTCTTGCGTAATTCATATTTCTGATGGTAAATATAGCGTGTTGTTGACTGGAGATATTTCTCGCAAAGTTGAAAAGTTACTTACAGCAACTCCTGACATTGCTAAAAAGTTGAAAGCTGATGTTATTATTGCGCCTCATCATGGTTCAAAAACCTCATCAAGTTTACGCTTTATTGAAGCAGTGAATCCTGAAGCTGTTATATTTAGTGCCGGATTTTTAAATCGTTGGCATATGCCCAATAAAGCGGTACTAAAACGGTATGAAAATTTTAATGTCACTCCATATTCAACAGCAGATCAGGGAATGATCCAAATAAAAATGGACCAACAAGGACTTGAAATTGAAAGTTATCGAGAACATATCAATCCTTATTGGTTTTCTAATTAATTTTCCTAATATTATTAGTTGGTTGAATATACAAAAAAGCGCTAAAATAGCCGAGGCATTGATCCGATATTAATTGTCATTAATTATTAAGTCACCGAGATACTGAATGTTAGAAAGTAAAAATAAAGTAGTAGAAGCCACAACTTGGCAAAATTTCAAACGTTTAATTGGTTATGCAAAACCTTATAAAGCAGGTTTTGTCGTCGCTATTCTCGGAATGCTTGGCTATGCGGGTATCGATACTTTATTTTTCTCGCAATTACAGCCATTAATTGATGACGGTTTAACCGATGCAAACCCAAACTTTATGAAGTGGGCGCCGCTGTTTGTAATTGTTTGTTTTATTATTCGTGGTATCTGTCACTTTTTTGGTAACTATTGTTTGGCTTGGGTAGGCAATAATGTTGTTACTGATTTAAGACAAAATTTATTTGAACACATTATGACACTACCTGTTACTTATCATGATAAAGAATCTACAGGCACGTTAATTTCTAAACTTACTTTTGATACAGAACAAGTATTGAGTGCGACAAGTAAAGCGTTGCTTACCTTAGTTCAACAAGGCGCTATGGTTATTGGATTTCTTGCCGTGATGTTTTATCACAGCTGGCAATTATCAGCTGTTTTCCTTCTTATTACGCCTATTATCGCTGTTATTGTGACTGTAGTGTCTAAGCGTTTTCGTCAAGTCAGTAAAAATATCCAAAATGCGATGGGCGAAGTTACTTCTGCCGCAGAGCAAACATTTAATGCGCATAAAGTTGTTTTGACCTTTAGTGGTCAGCAACGTGAATTTGAACGTTTTGGTAAAATTAATAAACATAACCGCCAACAGCGGATGAAAATGGTGGCAACAAAATCTTTCAGCGTGCCGCTTATTCAAATAATAGCCTCTTTTGCCTTAGCATTTGTACTGTATGTTGCTAACTTAGAAAGTATGAAGGCAAGTTTGACTCCTGGTATTTTTATCACCGTTATTACCTGTATGACTATGTTACTAAGGCCTTTAAAATTATTAACGACGGTTAACAGTGATTTTCAAAATGGTATGGCAGCATGTGTGAGTATTTTTGCAGTACTTGACCAAGAAAAAGAAAAAGATACCGGCCAACAAACACTTGATAAAGCAAAAGGAACGCTTGCCTTTGAACAAGTTGATTTTTCATATAAAAATGATGAAATATTAGCGCTTACCAAATTGACTTTTACGGCTAATGCGGGTGAAACTATTGCATTGGTTGGTCGTTCAGGTAGTGGAAAATCAACCGCGAGTGCAATGTTGCTTCGTTTTTATGATGCGACAGCAGGTAAAGTATTAATCGATGGACAAGATATTACATCATACAAATTGAAAGACTTACGTAATCAATTCGCATATGTTTCGCAACAAGTCGTGCTATTTAATGATTCTATAGCCAATAATATTGCCTACGGTAAGCCTAGTGCTAGTCGGGAAGAAATTATTGCTGCCGCTAAAAGTGCGCATGTAATTGAGTTCGCTGAAAGTATGCCTGACGGACTAGACACCAATATTGGGGATAATGGCGCGTTACTTTCTGGCGGACAACGCCAACGTGTAGCAATCGCTAGGGCTTTATTATGTGATGCTCCCTTTTTAATTCTTGATGAAGCAACCAGTGCATTAGACACTGAGTCTGAACGCCATATACAGGATGCTTTACAAATTTTACAACAAAATCGTACCTGTATTGTTATTGCTCACCGCTTATCGACTATTGAAAATGCGGATAAAATTATCGTCATGGAGCAAGGTGAAATCATTGAGCAAGGTGATCATCAGAGCTTATTAGCAAAAGATGGTGCCTATGCAAAATTACACAACTTTCAATTTAGCGAATAAAAATGATATATAAGGTATTTTATGCGTTTAATTGAAAAAGTTTGGTTTTATAGACATCCTGCTAAATGGTTGATTGTACCGCTGTTACTACCTTTTACGCTTGTTTTTTGGCTCTTATCAGTATTTCGTCGTATGTGTTTCCAATACTATTTTTTCAAATCATTTTCTGTTGATGTACCCGTTGTTGTCGTAGGAAATATTGGTATTGGCGGTAATGGAAAAACGCCGGTAGTTTTATATTTAATTGAACAATGTTTAGCGAAAGGCATGAAAGTAGGTGTGATCAGTCGAGGGTATGGTGGCAAAGCACCACATTATCCCTATTTGCTCAACGAGACAAGTAGTGCTTATGAAGCTGGAGATGAGCCGTTTTTGATCTATAAACGCCATGATGTTCCTGTTGTTGTCGGTGGAGATCGAGTCTTAAATGCGCAGTTATTAATGAAACAAGGTTGTGAAATTATTATTGCTGATGATGGTTTGCAGCACTATCGTTTGGAACGTGATTTTGAAATCATTGTAATCGATAATAAGCGAAAGTTTGGTAATGGTTTTTTATTACCCGCAGGCCCATTACGGGAAGGTGTATGGCGGCTAAAAACGGTTGATGCACTTATTTTTAATGGTGAAAGTACGTCAAAAACAAAAGAAACTTACCATTCAAATGTCCCTCATGTTTCTATGAAGTTAATGGCTACAAGTGTCGTTAATTTGAAGACCAATCAACGTATGTTAATAGCCGACTTTCATCATATGTGTAATGAAAATTCGAACGACCAAAATAACCATGTCAATGCCCTCGCCGGAATTGGCGATCCATCTCGTTTTTTTAAAACATTATCTGATTTTGGTTTTAGCATAGAAGAGTCGGTAGGTTTTGTTGATCACCAGCATTATAATGAGTCACAATTCGTTAGATTTTCTGATGAAATCCCATTGTTGATGACAGAAAAAGATGCGGTTAAATGTACGTCTTTTGCTAAAGACAACTGGTGGTATTTACCTGTTGATGCACAAATTGAATATAAACAAATAATGCCATTATTGGATGCATTATTTGACAAAATAAAAGCAGAAAAACTTAGCCGTATTAAGGCTAAACTAAAGTTCCGCTAGCGCTAAATTAAGAACAAATAAACTCATAAAAAAGAGAATGATTATGGCATTTGATGTGAAACTAATGGAAATATTGGCTTGTCCGGTATGCAAAGGCAAACTAGATTACAATAAAGAACAGCAAGAACTCATCTGTAAGTTCGACCGACTCGCTTACGCTATCGAAGCAGGTATCCCAGTATTGCTAGAGAGTGAAGCACGCCGACTTACTGAAAGCGATTAAGCGAATATACTAGGAGAATTAAATGTCTTTTGTTGTTGTAATTCCAGCTCGATTTGAATCGTCTCGTTTACCTGGGAAAGTATTAGCAGATATTAACGGTAAACCCATGATCCAATGGGTTGTTGAAAAAGCGCAAAAAAGTGGTGCCAGCCAAGTGATTGTTGCGACAGATAACGAAGAGGTCGCGAAAATAGTTACTGCCTTTGGAGGAGAAGTTTGTCGAACTCGTGCTGACCATCAATCAGGAACAGAGCGTTTGGCTGAAGTTATGGAAATTTATGATTTCGATAATGACCAAGTTATTGTTAATGTGCAAGGGGATGAACCTTTCATTCCAGCAGAAAATATTACTCAAGTTGCACGAAACTTAGCGAATCAGCAAAGAACAAATCAACAACAAGCTAGAATGGCAACACTTGCTGTGCATATTCATGATGTTGAAGAAGCCTTTAACCCGAATGCAGTAAAAGTACTTACGGATAAGGATGGATACGCGATGTACTTTAGCCGTTCAACCATTCCTTACGACAGAGCTCGTTTTCTTAATGAAGATAATGTGGCATCTATTGGTGACTTTTATTTAAGACATATTGGCATTTATGCCTATCGTGCTGGTTTTATTAAAGACTACGTCCAATGGCCAGCCAGTCAATTAGAACAGATTGAATCTTTAGAACAATTAAGAGTGTTATGGCAGGGCGAGAGAATTCATGTTGCTGTTGCAGAGACGCGTTTAGATGTTGAAGGTGTTGATACTCCAGAAGACCTAGAGAAAGCTAGAGCGTATGCTTTAACGCTTTAATTCTATGCAATATGCCACGTTCACATGCATGTGAACGTGGCTGTAGGAGAACAATAAAATTCTTTACTAAAACTCATATATTTTAATGATCACTTTGTGCGCTAAGCGGAAGCTTTTGGTATCAATATCAAGCCTTGAATTGGTGTACAAACGAATAAAGTAGAATAATGAAATGATAGATAATAAGGCTTTACAAAGAGAACACTTAACCAAAATTATCGATACTTTTCCGTCGGTATATATTCCTAGTGATTCCAACATGCTCCCCATTGAAGTGTCATTAATTGCGCAACTAGGCCATGGTGCGGGTAACCATTTATATGAGAGTATTGCATCAAGGCAAAAGTGCCACATTGATTTTGTCGACGAGCTTGAAGAGCCTTCCGCAAAACTGGCAGGTACCAACTATGTATTAGGTGATACAACCTCATTGTATTCATTTATTGTTGGACCAACAGGACATCCATTCCATAAACATGCTGGCCACCGTATTTTTACTGCAGTATCTGGTAGTGGCGGGGCTCAATTGAGATTTTCTACAGCCACATCTGATGAGATCAAGGACACGCCTCATACATTTATCGATAAATTACATTTTATTAACGTCCCGCCAGATTGTATGTTCACGGTTCGCTTTGGAGGAGATACATGGCACCAGTTTTGGCCGTTGTCTAAAAATACACTGCACCCTGTATTTTTTGCGTTGTCTTGTCATACAGATGAACTGGGTGGAAACTTATCAGAAGAAATGAAAAGAAAAATTATAGATAATGAGGCTGACATTCCTTCGCTTACTGAAATTTTACCTTTTGAATTATCTGAATACATTCAATCGAGTGCATTTCAAGAACATATGGTGAAGACCACTACGCTTTCACTAGATGCTCCCACAGGCACATTTCATCGAAAAGTATGTGACACAGTTAGAGGTACGGCTGGTGTGTTTCGCGGTATTTGGGGTGGGTGGTATAAGTCTAGTGGATATGTCTCTCAAACTAACGCAACCAAAATGGTTAAACCCTTGAATACTCTCCCTAAAAATTCGTTATTGCTTGAGCATTTAGCTAATGAATTTGTACACCACGAAGATTCATTTTCGATAACCGTTAATGCAAAACATTTTAAAGGGCTTAATCCAGAGCAATTATTAGAAATAATGCTGGAAGGCTTTTTAATAAATTCACCTAAAGGTGTCTCTAAATTGATGATGGCACGTAATATGATTGTAAAACCTTTTGGGCTAAGAACATCCCCTCTTGGGTGTCCGGTATCTTCTTTGTTATCTGAAGATACAAGTAATTTATTTGCTAATAAATATCCTGTACTGAATCAACGTTCTAATGATACATGCACAGTGTCGCAGGTTATTCTTGGCGCCAATGACAAACATTTAAAGTTCAGATCTTGCATAAGGGTTGAAGTGATAAACGATAGCCACATAATGTTCAGTCTTGATAATCGTGTTCATTGTGAAAATTTCTTTGGAAGAATATATATGACAGCCATCGATTTAGTACATCGACATTATATTGCACCTGTAATGTTACGTCGTTCAGTGGATTATGTTATTTCTCAGATGGAACCAGTCAATAAAAGCGTGTAACGGTCAAATAAGGAAAAAAAGATTATAAAAATATTTAAATAAGGACGTTCACCTCGTTTTCTATCTGTTCAAACGGATAATACTTGTCAGCATGAGCCATTTCTCATTATCATGGTTAATAGCCATTAATTAAAAGAAACAATAATGAACATAAAAAGAACACTTACAAGCATCGCTATCATTGGTGCTATTGTCTTTACGGGTAATAGTTATGCAGAAACTTCTGATAAAGACAAAGAAGAAAAAAAATCACCTTCAAGCTGGTTGAATCTATCTGAAAATGAATTAGCGGCCGTTGAAAAGTACGCAACTGATTACAAAACGTTTATTTATAAAACCCCTACAGAGTTAACATTTGTTACTGAAACAATTGAACGTGCAGAAAAGCAGGGCTTTAAACGTTTAACAGAAAACAGTAATTTAAAACCTGGCGCACGTTTTTATGACGTGAATCGTGACCGCACTATCTCATTAATTGTGATGGGCAAGAAAGATCTTGAGCAAGGCACTCGCATAGTTGGTGCTCATATAGATTCTCCACGCCTAGAATTAAAAGGTCGTCCTCTTTATGAAAAGCAAAATTTTGCAATGTTACAAACTTATGTTCATGGCGGTATTAAAACGTATCAATGGGTAAATATCCCTTTAGCACTTGTTGGTCGTGTTGATAAAAAGGATGGCACAGTTGTTAATATTTCAGTTGGTTTTGATGAAAGTGATCCCATTTTCTTGGTGCCTGACTTAGCGCCACACGTTGACCATCCAAACAGAAGTCGTAAAAGTCGTGATGTGATTAAAAAAGAAGAGCTTGACGTTATCATCGCCGCTAAACCTGATTTAGATAAAACAGTTAAAGAATTAATTGTTGATTTCTTAAAAACTGAATATGACATTTCTGTTGAAGATTTAGTTTCAGCTGAATTGGCCTTAGTACCAGCGACTAAACCACGTGATGTAGGCTTTGATCGCAGTATGATTGCCGCTTATGGGCAAGATGATAAAGCCAGTTCAATTGCTGCTGTTACAGCGATATTTGAACAAAAAATCCCAGAATTCACTTCTATTGCTTTTTTAGTTGATAATGAAGAAGTGGGCAACATTAATAATACTGGCGCAAGTTCATCGTACCTCGTAGATATGATCAGTGGACTGCTTTACAACCAAAAAGGTGACAAGTATAACGATTACCAATTACGAAAAGTTTTGCGTAATACTAAAGTTATTTCTGCTGATGTAAATCCAGGTGTTAATCCAAGTTGGGCGGGGGTTTGGGAATTAGGTAATGCTCCACGTTTAGGTAACGGTATTAACTTGAAACTTTACGGTGGTGGTTTTAATGCTAATTCTGAATATATGGCGTGGACACGTAACTATTTAGATAACAACAAAATTAAATGGCAAACGTCTACATACAAAGGTAAAGCTTCTGGTGGAACTATTGGTAGCGATTTGTCGAACGACAATATGGAAGTGATTGATTTTGGCGTGCCTATTTTGTCAATTCACTCACCTTATGCTGTGGGTTCAAAGGTTGATTTATATTCATTGTACAAAGCAATGTCTGCTTTCTATCAGCAAAAATAAACTTAACTTTTATTAAAACCACTAAAAGATCAGCATTTGCTGGTCTTTTTTATATATACGTGTAAATTTTTTTATTACGAATTTCATCCTAGTAAATAATATTGCTTTCAGTCTTGCTGATGATTACTTTATAATTGTTTTAATGGAACGCTAAACTCGGAAAAACTCTTCAAATGCTAAACAAACTATTTAAGTCAGAAATAACTCTCAACACTTCTTTGTTGCAACAACATAAAAAAGCATTGTTACTTTTATCTTTATTCGGAAGTCTTCAGGCATGTGGAGGAGGAGGTGGAGATAGTGCAGCTACAACACCAACCGTACCTAAAAGTTATGCATTTTCATTAACGTCTACACTAACGAATAAATGTGGTGAAAAATTGCCATTTGTTGATGTTGAATTGTTTATTCAAAACAGTGATTGGAGTGTGGTTGAAATATTGCAACCTGATGCTAGTGGTATTTTTAGCTTCTCAGGAGACAGCGAATTAATAAACTATACAATCGCGGCTAAAACACAGCAAACTGGAAAGGCTGAAGGTTTAGATTTTGTGAGTTTTCATCAAGTAAAAGCGACGACGGCTGCTATTTATCAAGCTCAACATGCAGCGAAGATTGATAATACAAACTGTGAATGTGTTACGAAGAATGTTGAAGTGTCTCATGCACCCATCTCTGATATCGCTAAGGTAAACAGTTCAGCACACTTTACCGATACAGAAATAATAAATTCGCAAAACACGCATTTTAACAATGTTGAAGCTTGTCGCATTGTTGATGGTAGTTGGCCAACGCATTCTTTCTCTATTGTAGGTATTGGTAACAATAGCAATGTACTGGGAGCCGCTGGTTTTATCGAAGATTTCAGCGAAACAGTTATCAATGATGACAATGAAGAGGTTTGGGAGTTAGCCGCTTTTGATGGAATTGAAGAAATTAATTTAAATAATGGTCATCAAGCTTTCACTACACACCAGTCATTTCTTGGATTACAACATTTCGCGATTAACGTAACTGAAGATGATAACATGGTCGATTTGTTTAATAGTCATGTTTATGTTTCTGAAACTGATTATCAGTCTAATGCTGAAGTTGTCTTTACCGAAGTTGATTCCGCTTTTGGTTCCATCAAAATATCAAGCCAGCATCAAGTCATCTCTGCTGTTTCTACCACTAGCTTTGCGGTAAAAGCGTCTGATGTAAAACCCAATGTTGATGATGTTTTCTTTTCAGAAATAGACTCTGACTGGGGCTACGACTATAGTGATGTTGCTGATTATCCAATGGCGATCATAGCTGTTAACTACCAAGGTTTCGATCCTATAACCAACACACCTATGCCAGTGACATGGAAAAGTTATGGTGAAATTACAGGGAAATTACCCGTAACAACCGCTTTAGAAGGTTATGATGACATAATCAATGATGACACTCTTATACTTGGAACAAATACTATTTTGCTTCAAAGCCAAAGCACTAATAATTATGCTAACTATTTACTGTATTACCAAAATGCGAGTAATAGCACTTTTGTTAACGACATAAAGAGTTATCATATTTCAATTGAAAAATAATTGACCTAGCAACAATAAAAACCGGCGCTAAAGAGCGCCGGTTTTTATTGTTCTAAATAGAGAATATTAATTAGTCTAACTGTTGTTTAGCTCTTACAGGATTAGCATACATGGTTAATAGCCAATGCTTCTGTTCTTGTGTTAATTCAGACATACGACTATTGAGTTGATCCATGACGTTTTGCTTAGTGTATTCTTTGTTAAGCTCGGCGTAAGCGGTTAGGTTACTGTCATACAATTTATAATTGCCGATAATCTCTTTATCAATGGCATTTGCAACCGCTTTACTGTCGGAAAAATCACCTTTAATTGCATGGCAAAATTCAACATGTACTTGGCCTTTTTTGCCGATTAATCCTTGTGTAATACTGTTTAAGTCTTCATTTTCTTTTTTCTTATAACTTCCTGTTGCTT
>CAJWBY010000076.1 GCA_913020705.1 uncultured Colwellia sp. | reverse complement strand
CAACTGAGCGGCAATATTTCGCGCTATTTTACGGTATTGCTGGCTAATGTTACTAGTGTTATCTGTTAATAATGGTGAAACGCCTTTGTCTGCATCAGATCGAATACTCGCATCAAGCGGCAACTGCCCCAATAATTGCGTATTATATTTATGTGCAACACGCTCCCCTCCTCCTTTTCCAAATAAGTGTGAGTGATGGCCACAATTTTCACATTGGTGATAGCTCATATTTTCAATAATGCCTAATACCGGCACTTTCACTTGCTCGAACATAGCAATACCTTTTATCGCATCAGCAAGTGCTATGTCTTGGGGTGTTGTGATAACAACAGAGGCGGCAACGGGGACTTGTTGTGATAATGTCAATTGAATATCGCCAGTACCGGGTGGCATATCAACAATAAGATAATCAATCCCTTGCCAATCGGTTTCATTAAGTAGTTGGCTAAAAGCCCTACTTGCCATAGGACCACGCCAAACTGTCGCATCATTCTCATCCACTAAAAACCCAAGAGACATTGCACTTAGGCCATTAGCATCAATAGGTGTTAATAACTTTCCATCTTCAGAACTTGGCTTTTCTCCTTTCATTCCCAATAATGTAGGGACTGAAGGACCATAAATGTCCGCATCTAAAATTGCGACAGAACTACCTTCGGCTATCAACGCGTAGGCAACATTAACAGCGGTAGTTGACTTCCCTACCCCTCCTTTTCCAGAAGCGATGGCAATAATATTTTTTATACCGGTAATTTCGTGGCTACGTACTGCAAATATATCGAAACTAATATCAAATCTAACTGTTTGCTCAAATTGCTTAGTAAGCAGCTCGCTTAATAATTCAATTTCACCTCTACATGGAAAGGGTAATGTTAATTTAATAACAACGGTATTGCTTTTTTCTAAAGTTATTTCAGGAGAAATATCAGGAAATAAAAGTCCTTTAGGGAAATTGTCACTACGATAATTTTTTAAAGTATCAAGAAGTGCTTGTTGTGTATCACTAGAGAGTGTTTTTGAGGAAAATATCTTTGAGAACATTTTAAAAGGCACTTTATCGCGTTTAAGCAATAATTATTGATGAAAAGTGACTACAAATTCTGTACCATTCCCCCCATAATTACCACCAATAAATGTAAACTTTCTATGTCGTTACCTCAGTCATCATCACAAGTTGAAAATAAACGCAAAATTCTTGTTACCTGTGCTTTACCGTATGCCAATGGTTCTATCCATTTAGGTCATTTACTTGAACATATCCAAACCGATATTTGGGTACGCTTTCAACGCATGCGCGGTCATGAAACTTATTTTGTTTGTGCAGATGATGCCCACGGCACACCTATTATGCTTAAAGCACAAGAATTAGGTGTAACACCTGAAGAAATGATCAATGGTGTACGTGAAGAGCATATGGCTGACTTCGCTGACTTCCACATCAGCTTTGACAATTACCATTCGACTCACAGTCCTGAGAATGAAGCCTTTGCTCACGAAATTTATAATCGTTTACACGCTAAAGGGCATATTAAAACTAAAGTTATTTCTCAGCTTTATGACCCAGAAAAAGGCATGTTTTTACCTGACCGCTTCGTAAAAGGTACTTGTCCTAAGTGTAAAGCGGAAGATCAAAATGGCGATAGCTGTGACGAATGTGGTGCAACATACTCAACAACAGAAGTATTAAACCCTCGTTCTGTTGTATCTGGTGCTACTCCAGTTTTCAAAGATTCTGAACATTACTTTTTCGATTTACCCGCTTTTGGTGAAATGTTAGAAGAGTGGACTCGAAGTGGCGCATTACAAGATGAAATGGCAAATAAACTCGCTGAATGGTTTGAGTCAGGTCTACAACAGTGGGATATAAGCCGAGACGCACCTTATTTTGGTTTTGAAATACCTAACGCTCCAGGTAAATATTTTTACGTATGGTTAGATGCGCCTATTGGCTACATGGGCAGTTTCAAAAACTTATGTGATAAACAAGGTATTAACTTTGATGAGTTTTGGCAATTAGATTCAGAAGCTGAGCTTTATCATTTCATCGGTAAAGACATAATATATTTCCATAGTTTATTCTGGCCAGCGATGCTTGAAGGTGCTGGTTTCAGAAAACCTACTGCTGTTCACGCACATGGCTTTGTTACCGTTAATGGCGCGAAAATGTCTAAATCAAAAGGCACTTTTATTAAAGGTCGCACTTATTTAGATCATTTAAACCCAGAATATTTACGTTATTACTATGCGGCTAAATTAACCCATAAAATTGATGACTTAGATTTAAACCTTGAAGACTTTGCTCAACGGGTAAATTCAGATTTAGTCGGAAAAGTAGTTAATATTGCTTCGCGTTGTGCAAGTTTCATTACTAAACGCTTTGACGGTATGTTGTCGACGAATATTGATAACCAATCGCTTGCTGATGAAGTGATGGCAGCAGGTGACTCTATCGCCGCTCATTACGAATCACGTGACTTTGCTCGTGGTATGCGTGAAATTATGGCGCTAGCAGATAAAGTGAACGAATATATTGCTATAAAAGAACCTTGGCAGTTAGTAAAAGACGAAAGCAAACAACAAGAAGTACATGATATTTGTTCACTTGGTATCAACATGTTCCGTACATTAATGATTTATTTAAAGCCTGTATTGCCAGTGTTAGCTGACAGCACAGCAGCATTTTTGAATGATGAATTAATCTGGGAAGGACATAAAACTTTACTTACTGATCATAAAATCAATAAGTTCAAAGCCTTGTTACAGCGTGTTGATATGGACAAAGTCAATGCGATGACTGAAGCGTCAAAAGACAACTTGCTTTCTAAAGACGAACCAGAAAAATCGTCAAAAAAAGAGAAGAAGTCTAAAAAAGACAAAGTTGTTGATAATACTGCAGCGCTTAATGATCCTCTAGGTTGTGACCCTATTAGTGAAGAAATTCAATTTGACGATTTTGCTAAAGTTGATTTACGCATTGTCAAAATAATTAATGCTGAGCATGTTGAAAAAGCAGACAAATTATTGCGTTTAACACTAGCGCTTGATTCAAAAGAAGAAGGTGGTGAAACACGCCAAGTGTTTGCAGGTATTAAATCAGCTTATCAACCTGAAGATTTAATTGGTAAGCATACTGTAATGGTTGCTAACTTAGCGCCACGTAAAATGCGCTTTGGTATGTCTGAGGGCATGGTACTTGCCGCTGGACCTGGAGGTAAAGACTTGTGGGTTTTAAATCCTGATGACGGTGCACAACCCGGTATGCGTGTAAAATAACGCTTGTTTCTATTTAATCAAAGGCAGTGAATATTCACTGCCTTTTTTGTAAGTATTAGCCGATAAATAACAAAAAAACAATAACGTTAGATCTTTTTATTATAATTTTTAAATAGTTAGTTATAATATTTATTATGGCAAAACTTAAAATCATAAGCTTTTATATGTCGTTTAGTAAACCTGCTTTATCAGTACAAATAATCTCAGCTATGTTTATTGGCTTACTTCTCGGTTACTACTTTTCTGTAACCTATTCAGTGATTGATAATACCGCTAATGCGTTCGTCACATCCTTACAAATGACAGTGCTCCCTTATATTATACTTTCACTCATTGTTGGTCTTGGCGGGCTGACACCGAGTAAAGCAAAAAATATATCTAAGCAAAGTTTGTTCATTATTTTCATGATGATATTTGTGGTTCTCTTCTTCATTTTTAGCACTCCCTTGTCTTTTCCTGAATGGCAAAACGCTGAGTTCTATTCTGCGAATACAATAAAAATCGCACCTGAACTTAGTCTTATTGATTTATTTATTTCAGCTAACCCGTTCCATGCTTTTTCAAATACATTAGTGCCCGCTGTTGTTTTCTTTAGTATCTGTATGGGCGTAGGTCTCATGCAAATAAAATCAAAAAGGCAAACATTACTGGTGCTTTCAAACTTACAACAAGCTGTTGCTAATATTAATAATTTTATAATGAAGTTTGCCCCACTCGGCGTTCTTTGTATTGGTTGGCGAGCAGCAGCGACCCTTGATGCAAGCCAATTAGATGGTTTAGTTGTTTATATGATGAGTGCTACGGTTTTGGTAACCTTGCTCTGTTTTGTGGTTTTTCCCTCAGTTGTTGCAACTATCACTCCTTTTGGTTACCGAGAAATAGTTCGGGTATGCAGAGAGCCCATGATCACTGCTTTTGCTACAGGCAGTTTCTTTTCAGTAATACCTATGATTGTTGAAAACACTAAACAATTACTCAAAAATAAATATCCACATGACGCAGATCTAGAAAGAATATCAGAGGTTATAGTACCTATATCCTTTAGTTTACCGGTTGGCGGCAAGCTACTCGCATTACTTTTCGTATTATTCGGTGCTTGGTTCTCTGGCGCTCATATCTCATTCTCCGATCATATCAATTTAGCTGTTGCTGGCTTGCCCCAATTATTTGGTAGTACGACACTCGCCATGCAAAACTTACTTGAGTTATTTAACGTATCTGGAGCTATGTTTGACTTTTACTTAGTTGCTGAAAATCTTATTGGTGGTAGATTAAGTGCTATATTTTCAGTGGTATTCTCAAGCTGCCTTCCTTTATTAATCACTACAGCAATGCTAAAGCGCTTTACAATAAAATGGCGTTCTCTTGCACGTAACCTGGCAATAATCCCACTTATTTCATTGATTGCGTTTATATCATTACGTTTTAGTTTTGATTCAATAAGTCATCAATATCAAGGTTATACGAAATTTATTGAACGCGATTTTTTATTCAGCAATGTTAAAAGTACCTATATTAAAAATAGCCCGAGTAACTTAGTTACCACACCTTCATTCTCACCTGTTTTAACACGTGTTCAACAACGAGGGTTTATTCGAATAGGTTACTTCAGAGATGATTTACCTTACGCTTTTCATAATAATAAAGGTAAGTTAGTCGGCTTTGATATTGAAATCATGAACTTACTCGCCAAAGATTTAGGTGTCAGTGTTGAGTTTGTGAGAGTTTTTCATCATGAAGCGGAAGCCTTATTACAATCAGGTTATCTAGATATAACAACGGGCATTCCCGTTATTCCAGACAATATGATTAAATTCACACTTACCGTCCCCTATTCAACACAGTCACTAGCTTTTATTGTTAAAGATGAGAGGCGTGTAGAATTCAAGAACTGGTCGGAAATTATTGAGAATAAAGATCTTACTATTGGCATTCCTGAAACTTTTTTCTATCAAAAAGCAGTAGAACGTAACTTTATTTATAATAAAGCATGGGAAATTTCAACACCAAGATTATTCTTTAAAGAAAAGTATGAGCATATTGATGGCATGCTATTTGGCGCAGCAGCAGCCTCTGCTTGGAGTTTGTTACATCCTGAGTACACTGTTATTGTACCTAAACCTGTGCTGGCACCTCTTTCTATGGCATTTCCAATTAACCATAATGATCAGGCTTTTGAGCTATTTATGCGAAATTGGCTTGAGATGAAACAGCAAAGTAAAGTTATTGACCAATTATTTAACTATTGGATAAGCAATCAAGCTCCACTAACATTAACGATTAAGAAATAAGAGTTTATATGAATAAAAATGAAATAAATTACGGAGTTTTAACTAAACACCCAAGATTACTTGTTACTACTCTCTATATTATTGCTGCGTTAACATTATCCGCATGTTCTTCAACATATACGCTTTCAACAAATTTGGATAAAGAAAATTTTAAGGATTACTTTAGCCATTCTCACGTAAAGGTTGTTGAAGATGAAAGTGATTTTACAGGTCGTTATAAACTCATAGGTATGGTTGAGGGTCAAAACTGTCAAGCGAAAAGCCATCATGCGCTCCCAAACGAAATTGAAGCAAGAACACAAGCCCGAAAAGCTGCATTTGAGAAACAAGCAAATGCGATTATTTTTACGGGTTGCGCATTGATGAATGATGACCAAGCAAATCAACAATGTGTCTCGACTATCGTTTGTTATGGCAAAGCTTATCAGGTTGAACAAGTGAAAAGTCTAAAATAATGCAAGAGCAATCAGAGAACGAAATCACCTTAAATTATATCGGCCGAGTAAACTCCCCTTATAAAGAAAAGTTCGCGATACCACGTCAACCAGGCTTAGTGAGTGCAGCTAGAGGCAGTATTACGTTATTATCTACTGCTAATAACCAAGAGTTAGTTAGAGGTGTAGAGCAGTTTAGCCATCTTTGGTTAATATTTGTTTTCCATGGAACTCAACAACAAGGCTGGAAACCACTAGTTAGACCGCCTCGCTTAGGCGGAAACAAAAAAATAGGCGTATTAGCTACTAGGTCAACTTTTAGGCCAAACCCAGTAGGAATGTCAGTAGTGAAACTTGAGGGTGTTGAGTTTACTCACAAACAATTACTAATACATATTTCTGGATTAGATTTACTCGACCAAACACCTATTTTAGATATTAAACCCTACATACCCTACTCTGATAATATTGACAATGCCCATGCAGGCTTTGCACAATATGAACCAGAGACATTCTTAAACGTTGTTTTTTCACAACAGGCTAAGATAGATATAAATAAGTTTCAAAAGAAATACATCGATTTATCAATCTTCATAGAACAAGTTTTATCTCAAGATCCTCGACCTGCGTATAAAAAGAAACAAGTCGATGAAAAAATTTACGGCATGAGCCTTTATGATTTAAACATTCTATGGAGAATGAGTTCGTCTGATGAAAACGTCATTGAAGTGCTTTCAATCAATAGCGTTAATCTTTAATTCCTGTGTACCAAAGTTCAGGCTTATGAATATGATAGCCTTGTCCATAATCTATGCCTATTTCAGTTAGCAGTGCTTCTATTTCAGCATTTTCTACAAATTCAGCAACTGTTTTTTTATTCATCGCATTAGCTATACGTTTAATATTTTCAACAAATATTCTATTAACTTCGTTATTGTCCATATCACGCACAAAAGCACCATCAATCTTAATAACATTCACGGGTAATTTTTGTAAGTAACTGAAGGATGACAAGCCGCTACCAAAGTCATCAAGTGAAAAACTACAACCAAAATCGATCATATTATCCATAAAATGTAGTGCTGACTTTAAGTGCGTAATTGCAGATGTTTCAGTTATTTCAAAACATATTCGATGAGGTGATATTTTATAGCAATCAAAAAGTACGACAACTTTGTCAAAAATATCACGATCTGCAAGCGTTAAACCTGAGAGGTTAATACTGTAACAAGTTTCTAAATCTTGAATATTTTCAGCGATAGCTTTGAAAGTGTTTTCAATAACCCAATGATCAACTTGGCGAATAATGCCATATTTTTCAGCTGCAGGGATAAAATTATGCGGTGCAATGAGTTCTCCTTCAGGAGACATCATTCTAACAAGTATTTCAAAGTGAGATAAATCTCGACTTGTCAGCGCTTTTATTTTCTGACGGTATAGTACTAAACGATTATCTTGTAATGCGTTCGAAACTTCATGAATTGCGGCCATTTCTTTAGCATGATGGATAAGTTGTTCATCATCACTTTGGTAAATTTGTACCCTATTCCTCCCTTTCTCTTTTGCTAAACTTACGGCTTGGCTGAGTGATGAAAACACTTGTTCGGCATCAAGTTGATTATGTTCGAGAATAACGACTCCAATACTCGCAGTTAAGCGTGTATCTTCATTCATAGTTGAAACACTTATTCCCTGAATAAAAAGTCGTATTTTATGCGCAAAATCCTTTGCTTGATTAAAAGATAATGTAGGCAAAATAATTGCAAACTCGTCACTTCCTAAACGACTTATAATCGCATTGTCAGGAAGAAAATTTTTCAAATCTAAAGAAGCTTTATGGAGATAAGCATCACCAACAGCATAACCAAAACTATTATTTATCACTTGAAATTTATCGATATCAAGATGAAAAACAACACCGCTGTCAATTAGTGCGTTATTTTTACGATTAAAGATTTCTTCATTAAGCAGCGCCTCAAACCTGAACCTATTGACTAAACCAGTAAGAGGATCATGGTTATCTTTAAATGCTAATTCTTGTTTAATTTTATAATGACTTTTTGTTCGTTTTTTTTGTAGCCGATAAAACCCATAAATAAGTATGGTTAGTACTGACCAAACAATTATAGCTTTCAATAATCCTTGTTGATATAGATTACTGCTGTATTCAGGGGATAACCTTATGGCTAGTTGCCACCTGGTATTAGGGATCGCTTTAACAAAACTAAACTCATCAAGTTCTTCAGAACCGATTAACATTGAAGTGTAATCGACACTTTCTGTCGTTAGCTCAACTTTGCCTATACTATCGGCTCTCATTAAGAAAATTTGTTGATGCGGGAGTTGATATTTACTCAATAGATCATTGAGTAAACCAGGATTAAAGGCTACAAAAAAATATTTTCCCTGACCATCATTCGTTGATAAGGGTTGTAATAAATCAAAATGAACACTTTTTTTACTACGATGTAAGAATAAGTAGTCTTGAGAACCAGTAGCTACGGTTGACAAAATTTCTTCTTCGCATGTAGGCAAGAAATCTCCAGTTATGTGCTTTAACGTTCCATTGCCTTGTTCATTAATTATTGCAAATAATCGGGTGTTTTTTATTTCGCTACGAAGACTTTTTAAGACTTTCATGTATTGCTCAACGGAAGCTTTATTTCCGCCTTCTTGCAGTTCAGAAATGGCATTTAATTGTTTTTGCTGAAATAAATCTATCTCTAAACGTAATTGAGTAAAGTAATCAAAGTAATCAGAAATAATTCGGTCGGTAACTGCATCCATTAATGATTCTTGATATTGTTGATGAATTCGACTTGCAGAAAAAGTTTGCCAAATAAGCAAAAAAAAGATGAGAATGACCGTTAGAATAATCATACGTTTTGACGTACTAAGGTTTTTATTACTCTTAAAAGAAAAGTTAAATTTATTGACGTTAAATTCCAATCATTCTTTGAATTACAATATGTAGTTCGAGTATAGGATAAATTTTATATTTTTCAATTTCTTCCCTCTGAGTCAAAAAGCAAAAAAGACCAGCAATGCTGATCTTTTTTAATTAACAAAAATATTATTCTTGGTTATTAATGATGATGTCCGCCGACACCATGTGCGTGTCCATGTTCAGCTTCTTCATCTGTAGCAACACGTACATCAATAACGTCTAAATCAAACGTTAACACCATACCAGCTAAAGGCGGGTTAATATCAACAGTAACCATAAACTTACCTGCTTTAAGAACTGTTACCTGACGCTGTCCTTGCTCTGTTTCAACAGCAGCAGTCATGCCAGCTTTCCATTTGGTTGTGCCTTGGCCATCTTGCAAATGTTTTGCTGGTACACGTTGGATCATATCTTCTTTACGTTCACCGTAAGTGTCTTCTGGTTGTAACGTAACAGAAAATTTATCACCAACTTCTTTTCCAGTTAACGCATTTTCAACGCCCACTAACATATTTTTATAACCATGAAGGTAAGCTAGCGGATCACCAGAATATGATGATTCAATTTCGTTACCAGCTTCATCTTTCAACGTGTAGTGAAACTGAACAACGGTTTTATTTGTAATTTTCATTTTAAATCCAATTTATATAATCAATAATAATTTTCTGCGAGTGTAACAAAAACAACGACTAGCCACTATGCCCAAAGCAATAAAATAATCACGCTAGCTAAAATTAAAAACATCCCCAAGTATTCCATTCGGCTAATGCGTTCCTTAAAAATTCGGTAAGTTAACAATAATGTAATAAAAATTTCGATTTGCCCCAATGCTTTAACATAAGCTGCATTTTGCAAACTTGAAGCTGTAAACCAGCCAATTGAGCCAACTACACTCGTAATGCCAACAAATAGACATAATCGCCAATGCTTAAGCATTAATGTTAATTGTCTTTTATCTTGAATCCAAACATAAATAATTGAGATAACCGATTGCACTGCGATCATAAACACAAGTGTGACCGCTGCGCTTACCAATAAATCAGTATTAAGCGCTAAACTTGATTCTCGAATTAATAATGTCGTGACTGCTAAAGCTAAACCTGAAGCTAACCCAAAGCCAGCACCTGGGTTTTGAAAAACATCAGTAAAAGTAAATTTTACTTTTGAAACAATGAGAACACCCAATACACCGATAAAAACAGACAGCCAACCGAGAGGAGATAAATATGCTGAAAAAACTAATGCCCCTACAACAGCAACCTGAATTGCTTCAGTTTTAGCTAAACTTGTCGCTACAGCAAAATTGCGATATTTAAATGCTGCAACTAAACAAAACGTACCAATAATTTGCATGACACAAGCAACCAATGCGTACTTCAAAAACGGCTCATTAAGCTCTGGAACAACCACATCTCGATGTTCAGTAATAAAAAACAAATACAAACAGGCAAATGGAAGTGCATAGATATAACGAACACCTGTTGTTGCCATGGCGTTCAAATGACCAGAAAGTTGTTTTTGACCTGCAGTTCGAATAGCTTGCATTAAGGCAGCAAGGAAGGTGAAGTAAACCCACAAATCTAATGATAAATCCAAAGATAAGTCCTAATGATGAAAGAGTAGGCGCACAATTTTAGATAAATTTAGCAAAAATAACCAGTTATGCTTTATGTTATATATCAATATTGATAATGTCTGATGACTAATATTAAAGTCGCCTAAATACTATGACAGAACAACTGCCGATATCCATCCAACCTAGTAATGATTTAATCGCTAAATTTCATAAAATAAAATCTGTGGCTAATAAGCTGGAAGCACAGTTTAATTTTCAAACATTAACCGCGAGTTGGTATGGTGATGAAGAAAATATTTTGTTAATTAACCTTTATTTAGAAACTATTGAAGTCTTTGATTCAGAAAAATCAAAATCTCATTCAGGAAAGATGAGTTTTTTCTCTGATGATGTTTTTAGTGTCTATCAAGAAGAGCAACCGCAAATTAATTGCTTTATCGCTATAACACCAGCAGAACTCGTATTACTGGAACAGCAAGAGAAGTTATTACCAAAATACCTTAATGCAAAGTTGCATAAAGTGCTCAATCTCATTGCAGGAGAGTTAAAGCTATTTCCTATTTAAACAAATAAAAAATAGCTTTTAAACACACAAATAACTTTAAAAATATTAAAGTGTCTCAACAATATCTTTCACTAATTCAGGGCCTTGATAAATAAACCCTGTGTACACTTGTACTAATCGAGCACCCGCAGCAATTTTTTCTTGGGCGTCTCGTCCGCTGGCTATTCCGCCAACGCCTATTATCGGTAATTTGTTGTCTAATGCTATTGCCAATAAACGAATGACTTCAGTACTTTTGTCTTTTACTGGCTCACCGCTAAGACCACCCTGCTCTTCACCGTGCTCAAGTCCTTCAACACCTTCTCGTGATAAAGTCGTATTAGTCGCAATTACACCATCAATATTATTTTTAATTAAACACTCGGCAATTGACTCAATCTCTTCTTTACTGAGATCTGGTGCTATTTTAACGGCTAAAGGAACATACTTACCATTTTGTTCTTTAAGTATTTGCTGTTCTTCTTTAAGTGATGCCAATAATTCATTTAACGCATCACCATATTGTAATGAACGTAATCCAGGGGTATTTGGTGATGAAATATTGATAGTGATATAGGTTGCGTAGTTATAAACTTTACGCATACAAATAAGGTAATCATCTTTAGCGTTTTCGTCGGGTGTATCTTTATTCTTACCTATATTGATGCCCAAAACGCCTTTAAATTTAGCCTTACGAACTTGATCAACTAAATAGTCTACGCCTTTATTATTAAAGCCCATTCTATTAATAACAGCATTTGCAGACGGTAATCGAAAAATACGTGGTTTAGGATTACCAGGTTGAGGTTTAGGCGTAATCGTACCTATTTCCACAAAACCAAAACCCATTGCAGCAAAAGCATTAATACATTCACCATTTTTGTCTAACCCTGCAGCTAAACCAACAGGATTTGGAAATTTAATCCCCATAGCTTCAACAGGTTTATCAGCGATACTCTGTTTATAAAGTAGGTTAAGCGGAGACGAACCTGTCGCTTTAAAACCTTTAATGGTCATTTCGTGAATTGCTTCAGGATCAAACTTGAATAATACCTTGCGTATTGCGGAATAAAACATATTGCCTCTTAAAAAAAATCCCCACTTAATAGCGGGGATTTTATCAGTTAAATCAATCTCGTTAAAGTTTGATTACACCACTAAGTTTATTTTGCTGGATCGCAATTTAAACTCAATAACATTAATTCTCTTAAAGCTACTGAGAACTTAGCGAATTCATGAGTTTGACCAATTCTAAAATCTGTCAAAATTTGATTCCAACGCTCTAGTGGTTGTATATTCGTTTCTATCCATGTATCAAGTAATGATTCAACTTCTGGCTGTTCGTCACCGCAATCACAATGTAATACAACTTGTGTTAACGATCGTTGCTGCCAATCGAGTTCTTCTCTAAATGAAGCTCTAGCCAATGCTTGCCAATGGTTTGATACCGGTTGACTCGTTATTTGATCTAAGAACCAATGCAAATCTAAACGAACTCCCAGCTTGAAGTATAAATTAGCAACGAGTTCAATTGGACGGTTATCTGATGCTGCAATATCTGCAATATCCATCACAGGGAATAAAGAACTAAGCTGTGAAATACGTACCGCAATACTTTCTGGTACACCTGTTCTCACTAAGTCAGTTTCTACACGTTTTAATTGTTCTACTTCTTCCTTAACAAGTAAATTACTCAAGTTTTTAGCGAGATTCTCAAAAGTTGGACGATAGAATTCAATTGTTTCTGTAATATTTAAAGCTTTATTACGATGGCGTAAGAACCACCGCGTGGCTCGTCTTACAGTTCTACGCATTTGAAATATCATTTCTGTTTGAATTGACGTAGAAATTTTATTATCTAGATCAGTTATTTCTTGCCAAATATTAGCTAATTGAAAAACTTCACTCGCCATTACATAACAATTTGCAATTTCAGAAACCGTTGAGCCTGTCTCTTCATACATACGATTAACAAAATTGAAGCCCATATCGTTACCGATATTGTTCGCCAATTTAGTTGATATAATTTCTGCACGAAGTGGGTGAAGTTGCATTTGATCTTGATACTTTTCTTGTAACTGCGGAGGAAAAGCTTGAAGTAACAAACGATTATGGAATGGGTTGTCTGTAATTTCAGGACAAACTAAATCTTCCTTAAGTACCATTTTACTGTAAGCAAGTAACACTGATAATTCAGGTCGAGTTAAACCTTGTCCTTTAGATAAACGTTCAGAAATTTCGTCATCACTTGGAATAAACTCTAAAGTTCGGTCTAATTTACCCGCTCTTTCTAAACCATGAATAAATCGTACTTGTTCTTTTAGTTGATTAGCACCACGCATTGCCGTGATTGACAATGAATGAGTTTGGCGATAACAGTCTTCAATAACGATATCTCCAACATTATCGGTCATGTCGTAAAGTAATTGATTACGCTGTTTAACCGTTAAATCGCCATTTTGAACTAAGCTATTTAATAAGATCTTGATGTTCACTTCGTTATCTGAACAATCAACACCACCTGCATTATCTACAGCATCAGTATTAATTCTGCCGCCATGAGATGCAAATTCAATACGACCAAGTTGTGTAAAACCTAAGTTACCACCTTCACCAACCACTTTAGCTTGCAATTCACTACCATTAATACGTAGCGTGTCGTTCGCTCTATCGCCAACTTCAATGTGTGATTCTTTAGAACCTTTGACATAAGTACCAATACCGCCATTCCATAATAAATCAACTTGCATTTTTAAAATGGCTTGCATTAAATCTAATGGCGACATGCTTTGCTTTTGCGTGCCGATCATTTTCTTAATTTGTGGTGTTAATTTAATGGATTTAACATGGCGGCTAAAAATTGCACCACCTTCTGAAATTAAATCTTTATTGTAATCTTCCCAAGTACAACCAGGCATATTAAATAAACGTTCACGCTCTACATAAGAACTTGCTGCTTCTGGGTTAGGGTCAATGAATATGTGCATGTGGTTAAATGCGGCTTGTAAACGAATATGTTTTGATAACAACATACCATTACCAAATACATCACCAGCCATGTCCCCAATCGCAATACAGGTAAAATCTGTTGATTGGCAATCTATATCCATCTCTCTGAAATGACGTTTAACTGATTCCCAAGCTCCTTTTGCAGTTATACCCATTGCTTTGTGATCGTAACCAACACTACCACCTGAAGCAAAAGCATCCCCCATCCAGAAGTTATACTCATCAGAAATCGCATTAGCTGTATCAGAGAAAGTAGCCGTACCTTTATCAGCAGCAACAACTAAATACGGGTCATCTTCATCTAAACGTACAACATTAAGTGGCGGTACAACTTGTCCATCTATAATATTATCGGTTATATCTAACAACCCACGTATAAATGTTCTATAACACTCTCTTCCTGCTTCGAATATCTCTTGACGAGAACCTCCTTCTGGAAGTTGTTTACAAACAAAACCACCTTTAGCACCAACAGGAACAATTACGGTGTTTTTAACTTGTTGTGCTTTAACTAAGCCTAAGATTTCTGTTCTGAAATCTTCACGTCTGTCTGACCAGCGTAAGCCACCACGAGCGACTTTACCGCCACGTAAATGAACACCTTCAAGCTGTGGTGAATAGACAAAAATTTCAAACTCAGGTAACGGAAGAGGCACATCACTAATCTGGCTAGGTAAAATTTTAAATGAAATATAAGTTTTTTCACCCGTCTCAGCGTGTGGTTGAAAATAGTTTGTACGGATAGTTGCACTGATCATTTCGACGAAGCGACGGATAATTCTGTCGTCATCTAAATTCGCAACATTATCAAGAGACTGCTCAATATCGCTACTTACTTTAATAATTGTTTTTTCTGAAGTTTTCGTAATTGGATCAAAACGTAAATTAAAAAACTTGATCAGCAATTCTGCAATATTTGGATATCGAGCAAAAGTATCTTCGATATAACTTTGGCTGAAAGTACCACCAATTTGGCGTTCATATTTTGCATAAGCACGTAAAATTGAAACTTCGCGTCCACCCAATTCAGCACCTAGAATTAAACGGTTGAAACCATCGTCTTCTAACTTGCCTGCCCAAACTTTTGCAAAAGCATCCTGAAATAAGTTTTGTACTATCTCAAGGGTAAACTTACCCTTTCCAGTAAGTAACATTGAAAAGTCTAATATCCAACAAGTTTCGCCGCTAGATGTTTTTACTAAATAGGGACTTTCACCAATAACACGTAAACCAAAATTCTCTAGAATAGGTAAAACATCAGACAAATGAATAGGGTTACCAATATGGAATAATTTTAATTTTACATGTCGGCTGTCAGCAGTTTCTTCTTGAGGCTGATAAAACAACATCTCAAGTGGTTTGCTGTCTGATAACGATTCTAATTTTGCAATATCTACTATTGCAGTACCCGGTAAAACTTCATCTTTATAAGATTGTGGAAAATTACAGTACTTACGGCTTAACATTTTTCCTTTGGCTTCACCTTTATGAGAGTTAAGAGATTCAGCAAGTTTGTCATCCCAGCTTCTTGCTGCTTCATTTAAATTCTTTTCAATTTGCTTCACGTTGATATCTGCTTTAGTTGATTTTACACGGACAATATAATGAGTACGCGCTTGTGCAGATTCAGAAAAGTAAGTGGTAAACTCTACTTCTTGATCGCTACCAAAGGCTTCTTTCAATAGTTTTTGGGTACTCACACGTAATTCTGTGTTGTAACGCTCTCTTGGCACATAAACCATACAAGAATAAAAGCGGTCAAAAGAGTCACGACGAACAAATAGTCCTGAATAATCTCGCTCCTGCATTTGAAAAATACCTAAAACATTTTTCAATAATTCTTCAGTGCTACTTTGTAATATTTCATCGCGCGGATAGGTTTCTAAAATATTGATCAAAGTTTTGTAGGCATGTGTACCCTGTGCAAAACCTGACCTTTCACAAACATTAGCAACTTTCGATTTAATTAAGGGTAAGTCTAAAGCACTATTGGTGTAATAAGCAGAACCAAATAAACCAACAAAACGCTCCTCACCAATAACTTTACCTTTAGCATCAAAACGCTTCACACCAATATAATCAAGATGGGCAGGACGATGCACGCGTGAGCGAGAGTTCGTCTTAGTTAGGATTAACGGATTAACGCCTAATGCGAGTTCGCGGGCTGAACTAGATAATGTTGAAATTAAACGTTCAACGGTACCATCAGAGAGCTTCATTAAGCCTAAACTTGATGCTACATTCGCAGATAGTGACATATCACCTTTTAAAACTTTTACATCGTAAGAACGATAGCCCAGCAATGTAAAATTATTGTTTAACATCCATTTTAAAAATTCTAATGTATCATCCTGTTCATTAATTGAACAAGGAAGCGTTGCTTCAGCTGTCTCCGTAATTAGATCACTAAGACGAGTCCGCATAGGTTTCCAATCGTCAACGGTAATTGCGATATCATCAACGACGGAATGAATTTCTTTAGTGATATCGTCGAGTACTTTTTGATCCGTTTGACGGTCAACTTCGATAAAAAAAACCGCCTCTACAGAAGTTGATTTTAATGATTTATCAGCGGCAGCCGCTAGCTGAGTAATTTGATTTTTCTTATCACGTATTATATTAATTGGACTGTTTAACATTAAATGTGGTGATAAACCTAAACGATTTAGCGCGATTCGTAATGAATCAACAAGAAATGGCATATCAGAAATAATAACTTCAATCACCGTATGACTTGATTTCCAACCATGTTTTGAAACTTCAGGGTTAAAAACTTTAATGACTGGCGTCTTATCTTGATGATCATTTAACGAATTCCATAAACTTAATGTTGCACCGTACATGTCGCTATCGTTACGGTGATCTAAATCAAGTGTGGAAATATTGCTGTAAAGAAGGTCTGCAAACTGCTCTACAAGTGGAGCTGTTTTAGCGGGAACTTTTTGCTGTATTAACTGTGCTACATTCGAGAGTATCACTGAGGGTAAACCGTCTACTAACGCCATGCCGTTTTCCTTTTTGGATAAAACGCTGTTGTACTAAACTGTTTCAAAATCGATTATTTAAAACAATTCGATGTGTAATATGTATTATTTATTATATAAATTTTTATTATTGTCTAAAAGAATAGACTATACATCCGATTTTATTAAGAAATTTAGGCTATTGCGAGGAATATTTTACTATTTTTTCTGATTATGTTGTTGTGAAGGGAGATCGTAATTGTTAAGAGTAATTGTTTATTCACTTGTTATAAATAGAAAATGACCTTATGGTCATTTTCTTGTTTATTTATTCACGAATAACGATTTAAATTTATTTTTTATTTGGCCATAAAAAAGCAGCAATAGCAGGTAAGACCAGTACTGCAGCGATCATATTAACCAAAAACATGAAGGTTAAGAGTATTCCCATATCAACTTGAAATTTTAAATCTGACCAAAACCACGTTGAAACACCAATAGCTAATGTCACGCCTGTAATCAAAACAGCACTTCCTCGCTCTTTTAAAGCAAGTAAATAAGCTTCCTGTACTTGATACCCTTCTCGCAATTTTATACTCATCGTTGATAAAATATAAATACCGTAATCAACACCAATACCAACACCTAGTGCAATAACAGGTAAGGTAGAAACGGTTAGGCCAATATCAAGTGCGGTCATCAACCATTGTGCGAGGGTTGAAACAACATAAAGAGGAACAATGACCACAACGGTGGCTCTAATACTTCTAAAGCTAATAAAGCACAATAAGGTCACAGCTCCATAAACGTAAAGCATCATCGGTGTTTGTGCTTCTGCAACAGCTTCATTAGTTGCAGCCATAACACCAACAGGTCCGGAAGCTAGTTTAAATTTAACATCAGCTGTTTCTAGCGATTTTGAGATAACTTTGACCTTATCAACAACACGGTTAATCGTTTCAGCTTTATGATCTTCCAAAAACAGGATAACTGGCATCACACTACAGTCACTATTTAACAAACCACTTGTTGATGGTATGCGAGCTATTGATTGAACTAATGATTGTTGATTACGAGATAACACACGCCATTTAGCATTACCTTCGTTATAGCCTGAATTAACAACTTTGGCGACCGATGCCAAACTAATTGCCGACTGAACACCTTTAGTATTTTCCATTTGCCATTGAAAAGTATCGATCAAATCCATTGTTTCATAATAAGTACAAGAATCAGCCGAGCTTTCTACAATCACTGACATGTAATCAACACTAATAGCATAACGATCAGTAATTAAAAAAGTGTCTTGATTATAACGAGAGTCTTCATGCAATGATGGAGCACCTGCATGTAATTCACCTATTTTCATGTCTTGAGAATAATAATAGCCTGCAACATATAAAACAGCGGTAATAGCAAGAATAACTGTTGCAATACGTCTAGTCGCAAATGAAGACATTATGTCCCAAATACTTGCCTTATTATTTTCAGGTGCGTTACGGGTAACTTTATCAACATGAATAAATGAGACGAGTAAAGGCAATAAAATGAGATTGGTTAAAATAATCATAGCTACACCCAAAGATGCAGTAATAGCTAATTCACGAATAATACCTATATCAATTGAAAGTAGCGTCAAAAAACCTACCGTGTCTGAAAGCAAAGCAACACCACCTGGTATCAATAACAAACGAAAACTCATTTGTGCGGCTTCTTTGGAGGTAGATCCTTTTGACACTAATTTAGTCACAGAATTAATCATTTGCACGCCATGACTCACACCAATAGCAAACACTAAAAACGGTACAAGAATAGACATTGGATCGAGACCAAAGCCCAATGTAGATAACATGCCTAACTGCCACACAACAGCGACTAAAGAACATGCAATAGGCAAAATGGTCAGTGAAATTGAACGACAAAACCAAAAAACCATCAGAGTAGTGATGACAATTGCAATAGCAAAAAAGGCGACGACACCTTTTGCTCCTTCAGCAACATCTCCTACCATTTTACTGAAACCAATGATATGAATGCTGATATTGTTATGTTCGAACTTCCCTCTAATTTGTTCTTCGAGTTGCTGCGCTATAACAAGTGTATCTAATCGCTCACCAGTTTGCGGATCTGTATCCATTAACGAAGCTTTTACCATCGCACAACTATAATCATCGGCAACAATACGTCCAACAATTCCAGCTTTTTCTATATTTGACTTAACAATAGATAAACCTTGAGTATCAGGTTTAAAGTTTGCTGGGATAACAGGACCTCCAGCAAAACCATCTTCTACAATTTCAACAAAGCGAGTACTTGGTGAAAATAATGACTTTACCTGAATGCGGTCAACGCCAGGAATAAAAAACAGCTGATCATGAACACCTTTTAAAGCATTGAAAAAAGGTTCGTTAAATATATCACCTTCTTTATCACATACTGAAATGAGTACATTATTAGCGCCACCAAAATTCTCTCGGTATTCCAAGTATGTTTTCATATAAGTGTGATTGAGAGGAATGTGCTTTGTGAAAGCTGCATCAAGCTTAATTTGACTTGCTTGAAAAACAAGAAAAATACTTGCGAGTACGAAAGCTGAAAGTACCAATATTCTTTTACGGAACATCGTGGCTTCGATTACATTGATAAGGGATTCTATTTTCATTTAATTTACTTCATCTACTTCATTTAAATTGGCGGTAAATATTTATCTATTAGTATTATTTAATATTAGCTTGTGGAATAACTTTAATACCAACTTCAGATACGATTACGAGCTGATTGTTAAACCAAACACCGCTGATTAATGACTTACCGTCAGGTTGCGTGTCTAAAGAAAAGCTAATACCGTCATCATCGCTTTTTAAAATAACACCATTATTACCCAGAACATAAATGCTACCGTTATCTCCTAAAACAATGGAATTCAATAAAGCTTGAGTTTGCGTTTTAATATGTTTCCAAGGTGTTCCGTTTTTCAAACTCCTAAAAACATTACCTCTCAAGCCAACAACCAATAAGTTCCCCTGTTGAGTACGAGAAATGTCATTGAATGAACCTTGATATATTTCATCAAACGGTAACCATTTTTTCGCAAAATCACTACTTTTTGCAATTAAACCAACTTCCCCTACCATATAGAGGGTGCGGCCATCTTTAAATATACCGTTAAAATGTGCAAGGATACTACTTTGCTCATCTAAATAAGCTTCTTCAT
>CAJWBY010000075.1 GCA_913020705.1 uncultured Colwellia sp. | reverse complement strand
GTCATCAGGATCTGACAAAGTATGAGAACGTGAGCCAATCATATTTATCCAAATATCGTCACCATCATTTATTTCATGGGCAAAATAAATAGCCCCTTTCGAGTTGCCTGGTAATTTTCGGTAATATAAACGAATAGGTTCGTCATCCGTGGCATGAATTTGTCCGATGACCACGCGTCCAACCTTTTTTTCATCACCTGTGGTCGATACTCGGTTTATTGCTAAAGTCCCTTCCAAACTGCCTTCAACACCGCCAGACTTAGCTTTTGTCGAACCATGCGCATTGCTGAAAACCCAATTATTCTTAGTCATACCACGAGTTTTTATGCGTCCATTACCTCTGCGGAGCATTTCGCGTAGTTCGGTTCTCGTATATTTTGTATTTTTTGAGGTCTTGGCACCTACGTTCGGGCTAGCGAATACCAAGCCACCATCATCCGCTGTATAAAAAAATGGCTTTAAGTTGAAGCCTTTATCTAATGATTTCTCGTAGATGGTATCAGCTTTTTTATCTTTGTTGAGGTCGGTTGGCAACGTTAACGACCAATCGAGTAAGTCAAAATTTTCACTTGGCTTTTTAAGCGGATCGAGTTTTGAAAAATCCCCCAGTAAAACACCTTCAGATAGGCTACTGTGCGACTTAGAAATAAGGATATTCTCCTCAATTTCCTGAGCATGGAGTGATGTACTGAAAATAGCTAAAGCAAAAAATAGCGCGGCGAAAACGTCGCTCATTTCCTGGTGTAAATGACGATAATACTTACATGTGTGGATATTGAAATACTTCATAACTTCTGCTCTCTTTGCTATATCTGTTCGTGTACTTTTCGGTTTAACTATTTTCAACACTTACATAAAGTATCTGTACGCCCAGCATATAGTGGCGCATCTGCACATGAAATTAACTGATCCTGAAAAAGTAATAAAAAGAGATAATACTTTGTTTCTAATAAACAACAATTGCCTGATTTCGTTGTAAAAAGAAGCCAAACTCTTTGTTGTATATCACTAAATAACTATGATTAATTGTTATTTATAGAATCATAATAACTTACCTAGCACAGATGCCAGCTTACCAATTTATTCACATCGGCATTTTATATTGAATGTAATATAACCACCGCCACAGGGGATTATCAAACAAAAGCAATAAATAGACGTTACCAAAAACCCAATATTGGTTGTAACCTTGGCATAACAATGGCTAATGTTATGGCTGACCACATTTGCATGCAATGAAAAATAAACTAATTGAATAATATTACCAATTGATGATGTAATGAGATTATAGCTCAGAGCTAATATCGCAGATTATAAGCTGTACGATGATTCGTATTTTTTGTGTTTTCTCATTAATGCTCTTGTTAGTTGCTTGCGGTGGTTCTTCAACAAGCTCAGCAACCATGATAACAGCTCCCGTGGAGTAATCAGTGCCCCCGTGTTTGGCATTTCTGATCCAATATTTCAAGCTGATTTTTCAGTGACTCATTGATAATAAATAAATTTACTTTACAAAGTCATTGGCCAAATTCATACCGACTGCCCCGAACAAGGCATTCAATTAAGTGAAATATTTTCTTCTGAAATTTTCCAACAAGGCTCAATGATAGGAAGACCATTTTTGATAAACAAAAACAGCCTTCTTTAATTTGGGAAACTTTGATTTTAATAAAAATACTAGAGTAGACTGCCTCAATCAGTTATCTAATAGGCTATGATGAGTTAATTAGACAAATAACCGGAATGACTGTTTTCTATTTTATAGAAAGTAGCCTGAACATAATCTTTTGGATCTCCGGTGCTATTTTGGTTATAAACTCCGGCTTTAAAATACATATATTGGCCACCGCTGTCATATCCACTATCACTCATATCAACCGCCTCAGATATATCAGCATGACCTTCTCTAATAATTGTTAACGTTAATTGATGGCCTTCTACTGAAATACGGTAACCAAACCGTTCATTTAATTTAATACCATTGGATGGATTGTCAGCACTTTGAGATCGGGTACCGATTAATTCTCTATAAATATCATCGCCACCATTTACTTCATGCGCTAAATAAAGTGAACCTTTATCATTCTGTGGTAATTTTCGATAATAAATTCGAATGGGTTCGTCATCATTAGCGTGAATTTGTCCAATAATGACACGGCCAACTTGAGATTCTTCACCCGTAGTGGTTACATAGTTCACTGCTAGTTCAGCTATCAGGTCACCATCAACACCACCTGCTGCCAATTGTTCATCATTTGATGCACTAGAGAACACCCAATTATTGCCATTTATGCCTTGAGTACTAATGCTTGTATTTCCGCGCCTTAACATTTCTCTTAGTTCTGTACGGGTGTATTTAGTATTTGAAGATGTTTTAGCTCCTTCAATGGGCGATCTAAAGACTAATCCGCCATCGGCGTCTTGAAAGAAAAACTCTGCATTGAAATAATTGTCATTAAGCTCTTGTTCTTTAATGCTTTGTGCTTTCGAATTTGAACTTTCATCAACAGGGATACTGAGATACCAATCATCTAATTCAATGGTTGATGTAACATCAGCATTACAACCAAACGCTTCAATCTCGACAATATGGCTACTGTCATCAAAGGTATTCCCTTTAGGTATTATTTTTATATAACGCGCTGTGGTTTCAGTTGTTTCGATATATTCTGATCGAGTAGAGGATTGGTTACTTAATTCATCACTTAACACGGATATCCAATCAATTTTATCCTTCGAAACCTCCATGTCATAACTATAACTACGGCTATCTTCATTAAGCCAAGTAATCGAAATACCTTTAACTGACATCGGTGCGTCTAGGGTCAAAACTAATGATTGATCATTTTCGGATGTTGACCAACGTGATCCTGATATGAAGTTACTGTCAATTGTATTGCTTGCGTTATAGTTCTCTATTTCATGTGTTGCAGTGGCGTCAATAAAGTTAAGTTTTGCTAAGCCATCACAAAAGAGGTCTTGTTGAGCATCATCAATAATAACCGGATTTTCAATGATGATAGGGTCTTCAATAATAATTTCATTCTCAACTTCTGGTTCAGTAGACGAGTTGCAACCAAGTAAAAATAATAAACAGCAAACATTAACAACCAATAGATTTGAAGACACGACGTACCTCTAATGTAAATTAAATAGAAGGCATATTACCAATAATCAAATAATTGTAAACCAATAATATTAATTGGCTTGATGTAACACAAGTAACCTGGATCACTTCTATTTATTCCTCTTTTTTAGTGTTTTCAGTAGATTCTTCAGCAGCATAAGCCGGTAAAGCTAACATTGCAGTAAATGCAGCGCCAGAAATAGTAAGTTCTTATTTGTATTTCTTGATGCGTTAAATACAGAGCTTATTTTATTCAATTTCATCATTCTTCCCCTTCCTTTATATCAACGGTGGTTTTAATTTATTATAATAACTGTATGACCAATTTATGATTTAAGTGTATCAATGTATGGCTTCATTAAAAGTGCCTTATAATGAACCGACTTTATTTATAGACTATTTGATCTTACACATAGCGCTTATTTACCAATTGTTATTACCAAACAGAATGTAAAGTACATTTTATATATTGAATACATGTCTTGTTACCACATCAAGAAATTACTTATTTTCTTTTAAAACAACGAGTTAAACAACCCCTCTGTTGTAGTGATAATTACTGGTAAAGACGATAATATTGAATTGGTTGACAATCAGTTAGGGGTGGAGTTACTATGTGGTTGTTGTGATAAATTGATGTATTCAATTTGTTTGACAATTTGGTCACTAAATAAAAATACTAATTATACGCAGGAGTAAGATATGACAAAACCAGTCATCGGTTTCATCGGTCTCGGCCTTATCGGCGGCAACATGTTAGAAAACCTACAAACACGTGGTTTTAAGGTAAATGTAATGGACCTTAATAAAGATGCTGTTGCGAAAGTTGTTGCTCGCGGCAATGCTACAGAAGTAGCTACCGGAAAAGAGTTAGCTGAAAAAAGCGATATCGTGATGCTTGCTCTTACTACTTCAAAGGTTGTTGAATTAGTCGTTTATGGTGAAAGCGGCATATTAGCTGGCATGAGTGAAGGTTCAGTTTTAGTTGACTTTGGTACATCTATCCCTGCTTCTACACGTAAAATTGGTGCTGACTTAGCAGCTAAAGGCGCTGGCATGATAGATGCCCCTTTGGGTCGCACTCCTGCGCATGCTAAAGATGGTTTATTAAATATCATGGCCGCTGGTGACATCGACACTTTCAATAAAGTTAAACCTGTTTTAGACGAGCAAGGCGAAAACGTGTTTCATTTAGGCGCTTTAGGTGCTGGTCATACAACGAAGCTTATCAACAACTTCATGGGTATGACGACTGTAGCTGCAATGTCTCAAGCGTTTGCTGTTGCCAAGTTAGCAGGCGTTGATGGCCAACAATTATTTGACATTATGTCAGCTGGCCCATCTAATTCACCGTTCATGCAATTTTGTAAATTCTATGCTGTAGACGGCGAAGAGAAACTAGGTTTTTCAGTTGCGAATGCCAACAAAGATTTAGGTTATTTTTTAGAGATGGTTAAAGATTTAGGTACTGAATCTCTAATCGCTGAAGGCACTTCTGCAGGTTTACAAGCTGCTGTTGATGCAGGGTTAGGTCAAAATGACGTTCCCGTTATTTTTGATTACTTTTCTAAATTAGAAAAATAACGCTAGCAATATTAAGAGTTATTTAACCAGGTCGTAGTTTTACCTGTTTATTGACTTAATCCTAATTGAGCTATGTTTTCATTTATGAAAATCAACTAAATAAGATTTAATTAGGGCTTACAAGTCCTTTTATCAAACTATTACTTGATGGTTATAATTGTAATATTATTATAAAGACGCCTAAAGGCGTCTTTTTTTGTTATTGAATTTCGCTATGGCAAGGGAGTTGGTAACTAAAAAAATGACGACTAGTGCACTTTTATTTTATTAAAAGATGAATCAACATAAATTGGATTTTAAGAATGAGCAAGTAGAGCGTTCTACTTATGATTGTTGGCTATTGGCATTTAACCACATGACTTTATTTTGAAGTATCCAAGTCCAAGATTAGATCCAAAAAAGGACGGTAGTAACAGTTGTCGGTTAGTTATTATTAATTTAAAGGTATTTACTTGACAATAATTAAGTAAATAAGATATCACGTATTTTTATGAATAAAGGTTTGATTTACTTTGCTTTAACTCACAGGCCTCTTTTTAAAAAGGCCTTTATTGCAATTATAAATGGTATTACATAATGAGAGGATTTAGCTTGTAGAGCTTGTTTTCAAAATATTTTCTAACGAATATAAACCGCGTTTTTCATTGTTTTTACGACGTATTTCTTCTAGTGCTTTTGCTTCATCTGCATCGAATAAGGTATTGATTAAACGATTAAAGTGCTGGTGCATAGCATTTCTTGCTTTGGAAGCATTACCTGATTTTAATGCTTCATAAATTTCTCTATGTTCAGTAATCGTTTTCTGATTATCTTTGGCACAAACACTAGCATAATCATTAATAATTTCTGCGGTAGAAGAACGCAAAGCCCACAAGTTTTTAACTGACAATATCATTGCTGAATTTCGTGTAGCATTTGCTATTATATTATGAAATTTTTCATCAGCATCTGCCATGCTTTCATTATTTTCCATGTTTACAAGTGTTTGCTTTAAATTAGATAATTCTTCTTTAGTGATGCTTGTTGCCGCCATTGCTGCAACCTCACCCTCAATTAATGCTCTAGCTTGTGTTACTTCAAAGGCGTTGATTGTTATATTTTCTGAAGGTTGTTGTTTCGACGCTAATACATAAACCCCCGAGCCTGTTTTAACTTCTACTTTCCCTCTTACTTCTAACGCTATTATTGCCTCGCGTATTGTAGGCCTACTTACCCCAAATACTTCTGCTAGTTCACGTTCTGGGGGAAGTCGACTACCTTCAGGATAATTTCCTTTATTAATCGAAGCTTCAATTTTTTCAACAATACGCCAGAACAACCTACGACTACTCATATCTATCCCTTGGTTAAAAGTCATTAACTTTAAAAGTGTGCATCATACCAGTTTGTATGTGCTTGGCAAAATTCATTCTGATCTTTACATCTAAATATCAGGATGTTTGATAATTAACATTATTAGCTCCTTTTAATGCTGTGTCAACATATTGGTAATATAACAAATGAGTTTTTTTATTTTAATTGGTAATATAAATTGGTTGGCACGAAAGAGGGTATTGGTTAAATTAAATTGAATTGAATTGAATTGAATTGTTATTTATGGTTCAAAATAACGTGATGAACAAAGTAAATGCAATAGATAATAATGTTTAGCTAAAGAGATATTTCATCTTTGGTATTAAAGCAAAGTTCTAATAATGTAGTTTGGATAGTATTAAGGTTTTATATTACAAGGAGTAGATAAAGCCTTAATGTTGTTCATAAGAAATAGAGAATAATATGATTTACTGTAAACAAATTAATCAACTAGTAGCATTAGCAGTGCTTGTATTTAGTACAACCTCTTTAGTTAATGCCGAAGAGTATTTAGTTAAATCACCTGAAGCGTATAAACAAACAGTTAAAAAGTTAGTTGCAGGCGACACCATAAAATTAGCTAATGGTGTTTGGCGAGATTTCAAAGTTGTGTTTACAGGAAAAGGCACCCACGCAAAACCAATTACCTTAACAGCAGAAACAAAGGGTGGTGTCATATTATCTGGCCAGTCTAACTTAAGGTTGGCGGGTGAATATTTAGTGGTTTCTGGCTTAGTCTTTAAAAATGGTTATACACCGACACGCTCAGTTATTTCATATCAAGTTAACAAAACAGAATTTGCGAATAACAGTCGTATAACAGAAGTTGTTATTGATGAGTACAGCAACCCAGACCGTTTTGAACCAGATTACTGGGTAGCTTTATACGGTAAAAATAACCGTTTTGATCATAACTATTTAGCCGGTAAGCGTAATAAAGGCGTTACCCTGGCTGTTCGTCTGCCTACTGAGGCAGACAGAGAAAATAATCATAGAATTGACCATAACTATTTTGGTCCACGCCCTGTATTTGGTTCTAATGGTGGTGAAACCCTTAGAATAGGAACAAGTCATTATTCATTATCTGATTCATTAACGGTTGTTGAGAACAATTACTTTGATCGTTGTGACGGTGAAGTTGAAATCATCTCAGTTAAATCAGGTAAAAACATACTTAGAAACAACACATTCTTTGAGTCTAAAGGTACGTTAACGCTAAGGCATGGCAACGGCAATATTGTTGAAAATAATGTTTTCTTTGGTAATGGTGTTGATCACACGGGCGGTATTCGCGTAATCAATCGTGATCAAGTAGTACGTAATAATTATATGGAAGGGTTAACTGGCTATCGATTTGGCAGTGGTTTTACGGTCATGAATGGTGTGCCTAATTCAAAGATTAATCGTTACCATCAAGTGGTTAATGCAAAAATAAATAACAACAGCTTTATTAACGTTGACCATATTCACTTAGCTGCAGGTAGTGACCAAGAGCGTTCTGCTACACCACAAAAATCAACCATGAGTAATAATGTTGTATACAACGAAAATCTTAAAGATGCTTTTAGCTTATTTGATGATGTTTCAGGTATTAGCTTTACCGGTAATGTTCGTAATGAAGTACCCGATGCAAAAATTACCAAAGGTTTTACAAACCAACCCGTAACACTCGTTCGTGAAAAGAATGGTTTGTTATACCCTGAGGGCATTGAAGCAGGTGTTGGTGTAGATAAAAGCTTAATGCCTATGACTAAAGAACAAGTAGGACCTATTTGGTATGAGAAAATTGAGCCTGTTATCGAGTTTGATTCAAACAAAATCACGGTAATTACCGCAGGTGAAAACAGCATATACAATGCGATAACTGCAGCAAAATCAGGGGATAAGCTTGTATTATCACCCGGTGTTTACCATGAAACCAAAATAGTTAAATTGAACAAAGTTATTAGCTTAATGGCGCAGCAGCCAGATACAGTAACCATTACATTTGCACGCTCTACCTTTGTTGAAATAGTGAATGGTGGCAGCCTAAAGTTGGCTGATTTAGTGATTAGTGGTATTGAAGCACCAGATTCAAAAGGTAATGTCCTTATTCGTCCATCTAAATGGGGCATGTACAAAAACTAACGTTTAGCTATGTCAAACGTAACCGTTGAAGCTTTAGATGTGAACAACGACTTTCACTTTTTTGTGGCAGGCAGTAGAAGTTTAGCAAGCTACATTAAAGTTACAGATAGTACGTTTAAAAATATTAGCGGCGACATTTTCCGTCTTAGCAAAGAAACTGACGATTTAGGTATTTTTAACGCAGATTATTTAACGATGGACAACAACAATTTTGAAAATATTGCTGGTGCGTTAGTCGATTTATATCGTGGTGGGCGTGATGAAAGTACCTTCGGGCCACACCTAGTATTTACTAATAATACCGTCACCAATGCAGGGCACGATAAACGTAATAGAACGAAATCTGTTATCAAATTACATGGTGTCCAAGTGGCTAAAATTAATAAAAATCATTTTAATAATACGGCACCAATAACACTTGAGCATACCGTGGGTGAACCAATAAGTGAAATCATAGGCAATAACTTTAACGAAACGTCGGCACCAAGCATTGTTGAGTTATATGCGTTAGGCGAACATACCGCCAAACTTTCAAATAATAAAGTCGTTAAATAAGTGAGTAAATCGATGTTGTTTTCAATAGTAAATGTTAAACGAGCTTTAACGATAGCCTTACTTACCATACTAACGTGTGGAAAAGCGTATGCAGACCGTCAAAGCCCCAATCTAGTTGTTTCACAACAAGACATCGCAAAAATGCAAGCGGCCAGTAAAAGTGATGGTCGATATGCCAAAGCATTTAAGGTTAATAGAAAAAATCTTGATAGTCAGATGGCTTTAGAAATAAAGGTACCGGTACCAAAAGATGGTGGTGGCGGTTTGACGCATGAGCGCCATAAGAAAAATTATCAATTAATGTATGATGCGGGTGTTATTTATCAAATAACAGAAGAGAAGAAATATGCTGCCTATGTGCGTGACATGTTATTTGCTTATGCTGAATTATATCCGACCTTGCCTCTTCATCCTCGAAGAAAAGTAGGGAAGCAAAATCCAGGTAAGTTATTTTGGCAAAGCTTAAATGAAGCTGTTTGGTTAGTTTATACAAGCCAAGCATATGATCTTATCTTATCTTCTCTCAGCGATGCAGAAAAAACAAAAATCGAAAAAGGCTTATTTCGCCCGATAGTACAATTTTTATCAGTAGAGTCACCTGAAACTTTTAATAAGGTTCATAACCATGGCACATGGACAACAGCTGCTGTTGGCATGACAGGTTATGTTTTAGGTGAGTTAGAATGGGTAGAACAAGCACTTTATGGTTTAGATAAATCCGGCAAGGGTGGTTTCTTACGTCAGCTAGATGAATTGTTTTCTCCGCAAGGTTATTACAATGAAGGTCCTTATTATCAACGCTATGCACTGATGCCTTTTGTCACTTTTGCTAAAGCTATCGAAACCAATCAACCAGAGCGTAAAATATTTGAGTATCGTGATGGTATTCTAGAAAAAGCGATCACTACAACCATTGAGTTGAGCTACAACGGTTTATTTTCCCCAATTAATGATGCGATAAAAAGCAAAGGCATAGACACTATTGAGTTAGTTCATGGCGTTACTATTGCTTATGGCTTAACCAAAAATAGTGGCCTGCTTGATATAGCTGACAAACAACAGCAAATTATTTTAACGGGTGACGGTCTAGCAGTAGCTAATGCATTAGATGAAGGCCTTGCAACTCCTTATGCATTTAAATCTATTGCTTATGGTGATGGTGCTGATGGTAAACAAGGGGCATTAGTTATCATGCGCCAAGAAGCCAGAGGTGAACAGGCACTATTATTTAAACCTGCCGCACAAGGGTTAGGGCATGGTCATTTTGATAAGTTAACGTGGCAGTTTTATGATAATGGTGCTGAAATAGTGTCAGATTACGGTGCTGCACGTTTCTTAAATGTTGAAGCGAAATACGGTGGACGTTATTTACCAGAAAACAAAACCTATGCAAAGCAAACTATCGCACATAATACGGTCGTTGTAGATGAGCAAAGTCACTTTCTAGGTAATGTGAAAACGGGTAATGCAAACCATCCGGAACTCACCTTTTTTGAAAGTAATGAATTAGGCAGTGTATCTTCGGCAAAAATTGATTCTACATACCAAGGAGTCGAGCTTCGTCGTACGATGGCATTGGTTAAATTACCAGAGATAGACAAGCCATTAGCCTTTGATATTTTTGAAGTAGGTAGTGACGAAGCCCATCAATACGATTTACCTGTTCACTATCAAGGCCACTTTATTGAAAGTAACTTTGACATGTTAGGTTTCACTGATAATTTAGCCGCATTAGGAAAAGACAATGGCTACCAACATTTATGGTTGACCGGTCAAGCGACTCCTGCAAAAGGGTTATCAAAGATAACTTGGTTAAATGATAATGGACGCTTTTATACTCAAACAGCCATAGTTGATGGAGAAACAGAAACATTATTTACCCGTATCGGCGCTAATGATCCTCACTTTAATTTACGTAATGAATCAGGATTTATTTATCGTAAAAAGTCAGCAAAAAATCATCGTTTTGTTAGCGTGTTAGAGCCGCATGGTGAATACAATCCATCAAAAGAATATACATTGTCAGCAAGATCTAAAGTATCAGGTTTACATTTCCACCAACAGGATGATCTTAAACTGGTAGAAGTCGAATTAACAAATGGCAACCACTATTTATTAGCAATAAACACGAATAAAGTTATTGAAAATAAGATAGAAAAAAACTTTTCATATCAACAGGCGAATTACACCTTTACCGGTAGATTTAACCTTTTTCAATTAAACGCAAAGCAGTAAGGCGAGGAATAATCATGAGTCAGAGTGAACATTTTTTATCAGGCGATAAAACAGAAATCGAAGATATTGGCGGTGGATTAAAACGCCAAATGCTAGGTTACAATCATGAATTAATGGCTGTTAAAATTTGGTTTGAGAAAGGTGCTATTGGCTACAATCATGCACATAGACATTCTCAAGTGACTTATGTTGTTGAAGGTGAATTTCATTTCAACATTGATGGTGTAACTACCATCATGAAAGCAGGCGATAGCTGTATGATCCCCCCTTTCGCTGACCATGGTGCAACCTGTCCGACTGGAGGCATATTAATTGATACGTTTAGCCCGCCTCGTGAAGATTTTGTTGAGCCAGGAACGTTCGAAAATATTGATTTAGAAAAACTTAACAGCAAACCTGCGGAGAAGTAACAATGCAATTAAAAGGATTACGTTGGTGGGTTATTGCACTAATTGCCTTAGCCACAATTATTAACTATATTGATCGCCAAGCACTTAGTGTACTTTGGCCTTCAATCGCAAGTGATTTATTTCCTGAAGCGACTAAGCTTGAAACTAATCAAATATATGCAACGATCTCCGTAGTATTTGTATTCTCTTATGCTTTTGGCCAAGCAATATTTGGCAAAATATTTGACTGGTTAGGTACGCGTTTAGGTTTTGTATTAGCCATTGGTGTTTGGTCTATCGCTACTGTGCTACATGCCTTTGCACAAGGTATGCTTAGCTTTGCCATTTTCCGTTCAATTTTAGGTATATCAGAAGCTGGTAACTGGCCTGGTGCAACTAAAAGTAATGCTGATTGGTTCCCCGCTAAAGAGCGTGCGTTAGCTCAAGGTATTTTTAATTCTGGTGCTGCTATTGGTGGGATTATTTCAATACCACTAATTGCTTGGATGGCAATTCATAATAGTTGGCAAACGGTGTTTATTGTCATTGGTGCTATTGGTTTATTATGGCTTATTCCTTGGGTTATATTGGTTAAAGCTCCACCGAAAACACATCCTTGGATCACTCCAGAAGAACGTGAATATATCTTAACGGGTCAGAAAAATTCTGATACAGATGAGCCTGAAGAAGACGAATACGTTCCTACAACAGTCGAGTTACTTAAACACAAGCAAAGTTGGGGTGTCATTATTGCTTCTGCAGCGATTGATCCTATCTGGTGGTTATTTGTTGTTTGGACACCTATTTTCCTTACTGATGTATACAATATGGACCTTGCGGCAATTGCTCAATACGGTTGGATACCATACGTTGGTGCAATGTTTGGCGCATGGTTTGGTGGTCTTCTTGCTCAAAATCGCTTTAAAGCGGGTTGGACTACAGACAAAACACGTAAGTTAGTCATTACATTGGGTTGTTTGATTATGTTACCTGCATTTGTATTAATGGTTTACCCATTATTTTTATTGATTGGTAAAGAATACGAAAGCATTTCTATTGTATTAACTATGGCAGTTATTTTGTTTGGCTTCCAAACAGCTATTGGTAATGTTCAAACACTACCAAGTGACTTGTTTAGTAAGAAATCAGTAGGAACACTTGCTGGTTTTGCTGGCATGGCGGCTAAGCTAGCGGTAGCAGGATTAATCGCGTTAGTACCAATTTTAACTCGTCCGGATGCAGATGGCATTATCAGTTATATGCCAGTGTTTATCATTGGAGGATCTTTAGCGGTTATCGCCATACTCGCAGTTTGGATTTTGATTCCAAAAATTGAGCCAGTAAAAAATATTAAATAATTCAACCATTAAGCACAATTGACATTTATCAATTGTGCTTAATCGAAAATTTTAAGTTTACGTTAATAAGGTTTTGAAATGAAAAACATTTTTTTGTTCGGTGAATGTATGATTGAATTGATGGCGGCGTCACACGATAAGCCATCAAGTTCTTCATCTAACACCATGGCACAATCATTTGCCGGTGATGTTTTTAATACAGCTGTTTATTTAAAACGTACGTTCCCTAAGATAAATCCGCACTTAGTTACTGCTGTAGGCAATGATAATTTTAGCCTTGATATGATTCAATACTTTGAAAGTGAAAAAATTGGTACTGATTTTGTTTTTCAATCAGACAATAAAATACCAGGTTTATATGCTATTCAACTTGATGATAAAGGTGAGCGCAGCTTCACATATTGGCGAGAAAACTCTGCAGCAAGAGAGGTAATGTCGTTTATTGGTGAGCAGTTTCTAGATAAGGTTTCTGCAGATGATATAGTCTTTTTTTCAGGGATTTCATTAGCTGTAATTACGCCAAAGGAACGCCCAAAATTTTGGCAGTTAATAAAAGACCTAAAAGCCTTAGGCTCAACAATTGTTTTCGATCCAAATTATCGTGCTCGTATGTGGGACAATCAAGAACAAGCAAAAGATCAATTTGAACAAGCATTTACACTTGCTGACATTCTTTTACCTGGAGTAGATGACTTTGAACAACTTTACGGTATATCAACTTCTGAAGCGGTTTATGACTTTTGCAAGCCTTACCAATTTAAAGAGTTAGTCATTAAAAATGGTGAGACCGGTATCTTTTGCTATACAGATGAAGGTGCTTATCACTTTCCAATAACACCCGTTGAAAATGTTGTAGATACTACTTCAGCAGGAGATTCTTTTAACGGTGTTTATCTTGGGGCTAGAGCTCAAGGATTAAACGTTAGTCATGCGATAGATCTTGCTTCTAAAGCGGCTGGTTTTGTTATTCAGCACTATGGGGCTATTGTCGAGCCTAGCACTTATCAAAAATTTATCGAGCAACAACACATCTAGTGGCTTTTTATTCTGTAATCTAATTTAGGAACACTCATGAAATCATTTTCCCATTTAATGGGGAAGCAAACTTTGCTACCCATAATTCAAGCCAATTCAGTATCTCAAGGAGTTGAAGTTGCCAAAGCGATGTCAGCTGCTGGGATAAATTTAGTTGAAGTTGTATTGAGAACAGAAGCTTCAATTGATGTTATCAAGGCGATAAAACAGGAATTGCCCGATTTAAAAGTTGGAGCAGGAACTGTAATTGATGCAGATATATATAAGCAAGCACTTGATGCAGGAAGCGATTTTATAATAACGCCTGCCATTTCAAATCAATTATTAACGTGCTTGTCTAATTGTCCGGTACCGGTACTCCCAGGCGTATCAAATACGGCTGATATACTTCTTGCAAGGGAGTTTGGTTATAAAGAATTGAAGCTTTTTCCTGCTTCATTATCAGGAGGCGCGCCTTTCTTGTCAGCGATGAATGCTGTTTTCAAAGGGATTTCTTTTTGTCCTACTGGTGGGATAAGTGATAAAAATCAACATGAATACTTATCACTCGCGAATGTATTTGCTGTAGGTGGTACGTGGATCGCAAAAAATGACTGGGTTGAGTCTGAAAACTGGTCAAAAATAACTCAAGCTTGTAAAGACGCTCAGGGTATAAGTTGATATGAGTTCACTCTCTGAGTTAATAAACAGCGGGTTTGTTTTTGGTGATGATATTAATACATTATTTAAATTCGCGAAAAAAAGTCAATTCGCCCTTCCTGCTGTTAATGTTATAGGAACAAATTCTATTAATGCGGCATTAGAAGCGGCTCAGCAGGCTAATTCACCTATCATAATCCAGTTATCATATTCTGGAGCTGCCTTTTTTATTGGCAAAGGCGCTAACTTATCTGCTCTTGATGCAGCAATTCAAGGAGCCGCTGCAGCAGCAATATACATTAAGAATGTCGCCAAGCATTACGGTATACCTGTGATTATTCACACTGATCATGCATCGAAAAAATTACTTCCTTGGATCGATGGACTGTTAGATGAAGGAGAGAAACACTTTACACAAACAGGTGAGCCATTATTTAGTTCTCATATGTTAGATCTTTCAGAGGAACCGTTAGAAGATAATATTGATATCTGTGCTAAATATTTACATCGCATGAGCAAAATAGGGATGGCATTAGAAATTGAACTAGGTTGTACCGGAGGTGAAGAAGATGGCGTTGATAATACTCAAATCGATAATGCTAAGCTTTATACACAACCTGAGGATGTTGCTTACGCTTATGAAAAGCTTATCTCAATTAGTGATAACTTCACAATTGCTGCGTCATTTGGCAATGTGCATGGTGTCTATAAATCAGGACAAGTCAGTTTAACGCCGATGATTTTAAAGAACTCTCAAGCTTATGTTGTCGATAAATTTCAATTGCCTTGTCGACCATTAAACTTTGTTTTTCATGGTGGCTCTGGCTCTGACGTAGGAGACATCAAGGAAGCCATATCTTATGGCGTTGTTAAAATGAATATTGATACTGATACGCAATGGTCATTTTGGCAGGGTGTTAATCAATATCAGCAGAAAAAAACAAATATTTACAAAATCAAATTGGTAATCCTAAAGGAAAAGAACTGCCGAACAAAAAGTACTACGATCCTCGAATTTGGCTGAGAAAATCGGAAGAGTCAATGGCTGCAAGATTGGTACAATGTTTCAAAGATTTAAATAGTGTAAATAGTTATTAATGTGATCATTACTTAGTCTGAGCCTGCTACTTCATCTGCAGATATAAACCAATGTTAACTTAAGTATTTATTTATCCTAATGAGCCTAGAATTGCAGAAAGAGTAAATACTGGTTTACATAAATTAGTTATTCCGATGAACTAAAAGAGATTTTATATAAAGTTATTTAAGCGGTCTTCGAATTCATTCATAAATCAATTCAAGGCCGTTGTCCTATTTATTATTGGCATCGTCCATTTTTATAATGTCACACTTACTGCTAGATAAACCAATTTCCTCGCTAAATCATCATAAAGAAAAATCTTACGTTTTTTGAGCGTTTTTCGAATAACGCTATTTAGTGATTCTATGGGATTCGTCGTGCAGTAACTAATCTATGTTAAACCTTTTTATATTATAAATTCATCTATACTTAGGTTTATTCTATTGTAATAGAGTTTACATTGTTGATAATATCTTTCAGGTTACGGTGTTTGAAAATGGAGTTTTAAATATTATCCTATTTAGTCGAACATCATAAAGAAGGTAGTTTTATGTACTTAGCTCGTTACTATATTCTATTTTTGTTGATTTTCCTTTTGTTCACTCCCCCTCTTTTAGCTGCTAAAAACAGTAATGTAGAAAAAGTAGTTATTCCTTTAAATAATTGGACAAGCCAACGGGTATTATCAAAAGTTGTTGGTACATTAATTCAGCAACTTGGTGAAAAGTTGAATATCAAAATATCAGTGCTGAAGATCAATGGGGAGCGCTTCGAAAAGGTTTGGTTCATTTACAAGTAGAAGTTTGGCAAGCATCTATGAGTAAAGACTTTAATAAAATGCTCAAGTATAACTATATAGAAGAGATGGGTACTCATAGTGCCATTGGTCGAGAAGATTGGTGGTACCCAGATTATGTTGAACAAAGTTGTAATGGATTGCCTAATTGGCAAGCGATGAATACTTGTTCTCACTTGTTCTCTGAAGACTCCATAAACGGCAAAGGTGTTTATTATACGGGGTTATGGGATTTTGGTGACGCTGACATCATAAGAGCACTAAACCTTCAATTTACTATTACTCGTCTTTCTGATGACAAGTCTATTTGGGATATACTCAAAACAGCAGTGCGTGAAAAACGGCCTATTATGTTATTGAATTGGACCCCTAACTGGACTGATGTAAGAATCAAAGGCAAATTTGTTGATTTTCCTACCTATACCAGTGAGTGCGAATCGGATCCTTCATGGGGCATAAATAAAGATCTCGTGAAAGATTGTGGAAATCCTAAAAACGGCTGGATAAAAAAAACGGTATGGACAGGTTTAAAAGATCAATGGCCTTGTGTCTACCAGTTAATGAAAAACATCGATTTTAGCAATGAAATGATTGCAGAAGCCTCTGCTCTCGTTATTGCTGATGGGCACTCTGAAGATAAAGCCGCTGAAATATGGATGAATAAATATCATAAAAATATTTCATCTTGGCGCAACTCATCTTGCTCACCCTAAAACTAATACACAGTGAATATTTAGCTTTAACATACATTGATAAGCCTTTTGCATTGGCCTAATGAACATAAATATAAGCTTAATAATCCTGTATTACGTTACATACTCATGTTAAAAAATTGAAACTAATCATTCCCTTTAATTCGGTAAAAACTCTATCGCCCAAATAGTGGTCATGACAGAGACTTCTTCTTCAGGAAAACGTATTGAACGTAAGATAACCGTTAGCTGACGTTCTAATTTTGCATTATTCAAGCCGCTTGATTTGATGTCGACACGACTAATAGCGCCGTTAGGCTGAATTTCTATTTCAAACATGACCTTCCCTTTTAAGAAAGGATCTTTCCGTAGAGCACGATTATACAGTGCATAAAGACGAGATTTATTAGCTTCAAGTGTTCTACGAATACTAATTTCTGTACGTTGTCCTGCCAATGCAGATGACGCTTCTTCTTCGGCTATAGCGCCTTCAGTCGCGAGTATTTCCTCTTCTGCAAGACGAACAACTTGCGTGTTCTTAGTGCTTAACGCATCACTCTCGATTGTTCTACTCACCGATGAAGCGATTACGCCTTCACTTTGCTTATTTGCTGCACCTGCTAAAAAGGATCGTTTAACCTTAACTTCTTCGGTTTTATTTTGATCGAGTGTAGTTTGCGCTTCAGGTATAACAGTAAAAGCTTCTCTCATAGAAAAAAGTTCATCTTTCATGGCTGCTAGTCCAGATGTTTGCGCTTTCTCTCTCGCCGCTTCTCGCGTCATTTTAGGCTGTTCAATCGGCTTTTCTGGTTTTGTTTCTGGCTCTTCTTTAGGTTCTTCCTTGATGTCATCTGGTTTTATAATTTCTGGTTCTTTTATTTTTTCAGGCAACGGCAGTTGTTTTTCTTTTAGCATGATTTTGGCAAGCTGAGGCGGTACCTGTTCTTTCACTTCTCGAGGTATTTCTACTTGCTCTAATAAAGGTACGCCAATAGCAAAAACGAGATAAACCACAAACAATATAGACAATATTCGAATAAACCGTTTGTCTTGCGGGCTTGATATAAACAAGTCGCTTTGAGTTTGAAATCCCGTACTCATATTCAAGGTTATTGCGGTCATGTTAACCCTCACCTTGCTGTTTTCTGGCTTGCTGTTCAACCGCAAGTGACATATTACGATAACCCGTATCTGCACATGCTGCCATGATCTGTTTTAACACCGCATATGGAATTGACGCATCACCTATAATGGTTACAGCTCGTCCTTTCTCTTGCTCACTTTCTGTTAATTCTGGTCGTTTACTTACTTGATAGTTGAGTTCGGCTGTTAATGCTTCAAGAAATTCCGTGTTATCTTCCATCACAAAGCCAACATCATTACTGGCACTTTGCCAAATAGCTCTTTCTTGTACTAAAACTGTTTTCTCAAAAATGGTGATCACCAAGTTTTCTACCGGTAATTCTTCAGCGATTGATACGGGTAATTTAATTTCTTCTATGCTTTGTAGCACGCGTACTTCCGATTGGTTTACGATAAGGAAGAACACTAAAATAGTAAATATATCCATCAAAGCGACGAGATTTAGCTTGCTGCCAGAATTAAAACGTTTGTGATGTTTGGCGAGTCTTTTTGATCTTGCTGACTGTTTCATTGTTGCTCTCCACCAGTGTCGTTCGTAGGCTCACTAGTCAGTGCATTTGTGGGTGCATCACCTAAAGATATTAACGGAAAGAGCTCTGCATCTACCAAATTTGCAGCAACCACTGCTTTAAACGATCGTACCGTATCCATAGCAGAAACAATCGTTTGATAGTCTACTGACGGCTCTAATAAAATCACAATGTCGTTCTTTTCTATCGTATTTTGTTGAAAAGTAAGCTTCAAATCTTGTAGATATATTGATAGCGCAGCAAAGTCATAACTTTGTTCGGTGACTGCAAACCGTTTCAATAATATCCCTGCCGGATAATTTAATTCCATGTACTCTTTAGTAATGACCAACTCCAATATTTTGGGTTCTTTTTGGTCTTCAGCCAATTCAGCTTCAGAAAGTACAGGTAGCTGTAAATTAAGTATCCGTACGTGAGAAAATACTAAACTCAGCAACAATACAGGCACTAACACAATCATCAAATTCATGAATGATGTGATATCTAATTCCGCGTCTTGGGTATTGACCCTGCGATGACGATGGCGTCTCATAATAGTAACCCTCGATTTAAATCAGTTTACTTATTAAACGACAAAGAATTTAACAACTTAATGGCAGCCATCTCAATAGAGTCAACGATGGTAGCGGTTTTAGTTTGTAGATTAGAATGAAATAATATCAATGGAATAGCGGTAATTAGGCCGAATGCTGTGGTATTCATTGCTATTGAAATACTTGAAGACAACAAGTTAGCTTTTTCGGCTGGGTCAGCACTTGCTACAGCAGAGAATGCGGCGATAAGACCCATAATAGTCCCTAACAAACCTAATAATGTAGCTATATTCGCTAATGTCGCGACAAATGGCGTTCGTTTTTCAAGTCGTAACATATACTCCATAATGGTTTCTTCCATGGCGTATTCAACATCTTCACGACGTTTTGCTTGACCTAAACGCGAGATACCTGACTCAAGTACATCAAACACAGGCGCTTTATTTCCTGCAGCATGTTTGCTGATCGCTTCAATATCACCAGATTTCAAGGCATTTTGAATGAGTGAAAATGCCTTTTGATTCGTACGATGTGCATTATTTAAATACAACCAGCGTTCAATAGTGATAGCTAAACCTACAACTAGTACAAGGGCGATGGGATAAATGAATGAACCACCATTCTGTAAAAAAGCGATGATACTGTCAAAAAAACTCATTGTATTTTCCTTATATATTAAAGTTAGGGTGGCATAGTTAGCCTATGACTCATCCTGAAATTTTATCTGTTAACTGAAAGTGACCACGTTAATTATTTTTTGTATGTTTTATTTGTTTTCTTCCTGCCTGCTCTGCAGCAAATTCTCTGACTTCTTTTTTAAATGCTTTTGGGTGAATCGGTTTAAATTCAGGCATTGCTAACTGTGTATTTTTATCTTTTATACTGATGGGATTAGCGATACCTTGCCATGGCATAATATAAAGTACCTTCGGTTGTTCTTGAGAACCTGTTACCTTACTTTCAATCGTCAGCGTTTTCGTTGTAGTTTTTGAAGCAATATCATTATTAGGTGTCACTTCCTCTGCTTGGACGATGATTACAAAACCAGCACAAAAAATAGTTAACATTCTCATCGCTTTCTTTAGTGTTACAAGTTTCATATTAACCTTCCTCTGCCTTTTTGCTTTGAACGTTTAACGGTTTCTTTTGTTCAAGTTTTTCAGGTAACACTAACCCCGCACGTTTAATTTTAATCTCTACGCCAGCAAGCCAGCGTTGAACTTGTTGGTCATCCGCTTGTAATTCGAGGTAAGACGAATAGTACTTTCGCGCATCAAGTAAACGTCCACGATACAACTCCAATAAAATAGCGAGATTAACTTGTGCTTCAGGATATTCAGGCCAAATATCTAATGCCTTAAGATAACT
>CAJWBY010000074.1 GCA_913020705.1 uncultured Colwellia sp. | reverse complement strand
TGATTTGGGTCAACATCAGGAAAGCTATTGCTTTGACCGTCTCGAAAGAGTAATTCGTAAGCAACAACCTGTTGCTCAATATTTAAAATTGGCTGACGAGCAACATATGAATACAAATTATAACCCTCTCAAATTTGTTTTTTAAGCCTATAAAAGCTCAAAAGTAATGGCTACGTCCTTGTTAGCTAAAAGTTAAGTTGTTGTTATACATTAATTAACTTTTACTTAGTTAATTCATAGTAACAAATACACACAAAATAAACAGATAAACTTGATAGGCTGAGTTGTTTAGTCTTGTGTTGTAAGGTAATGTGTGTTCAGTTGCTCGCCTACACAGTAGATATGTGCTATAATCGCGAACTTAGAAAATTTAGTAATATGAAGAGAGGGTTTTAAAATGAGTAAACCGATGCAATCAATGGCGCTAGTGGTACCACGTAGCGGCAATATTGAATCTTACATGCAGTCTGCTTACAGCATTCCAATGCTTACCGCACAGCGTGAGCATGAACTCGCCACTCGTTTATATTCAGAAAATGATTTACAAGCGGCACAAGAACTTATTATGTCGCATTTGCGTTTTGTTATTCATGTAGCTAAAGGTTATGCAGGTTATGGTTTACCTCAAGCTGACTTGATTCAAGAAGGCAACGTAGGTTTAATGAAAGCGGTTAAGCGCTTTAATCCTGAAGTTGGTGTTCGTTTAGTTTCATTTGCAGTTCATTGGATCAAAGCTGAAATTCATGAATTTGTTCTTCGTAACTGGAGAATTGTAAAAGTTGCAACGACAAAAGCTCAACGTAAATTATTTTTTAACCTTCGTAAAAATAAAAAACGCTTAGGTTGGTTCAGTAATGATGAAATCAACAATGTTGCTGAAGCGCTTGGTGTTACTCCTAAAGATGTTTTAGAGATGGAGTCTCGAATGAGTAATCAGGATCAGGCATTTGAGCTATCATCTGATGATGTTGATAATTCAGCCGGCGGTGGTTATTCTCCAGCATTGTACCTTGAAGATCATCAGTCAGATCTTGCTGTTCAGGTTGAAGATGAAAATCATTCAGCTCATGCTAATAAGCGTTTATCTAATGCTTTAGTTGTTCTTGATGAACGTAGCCAAGACATTATAAGAACACGTTGGTTAACAGAAGATAAAACGACTCTGCAAGACTTAGCAAACAAATATCATATTTCAGCAGAACGTGTCAGACAGCTAGAAAAAAATGCCCTTAATAAACTTAAAGGCTCAATGGCTGCATAGTACTAATGCTTTATAATAAACCGACGAAAGTCGGTTTTTTTGTACCTAAATTTTGATCCTATCTTTAGAAAGCTACTAGTAGAGTAATGAATAATAAGCCTTTAATATAAATTTTAATTATTTTCTAGTTGCGCAGTGAATATATTGTTATGGCTCTATTGATCAATTATTCAGTTTTTACTGAATAATTTTATGAAAAAATCAGTACGTTCTCTAGATTTTTTAGGTTATTTTTTATTTAAAACAATTAGATACGATAAATAATCAAACAATTATTAAAAGGTACTAGCTAACTGATATTAATTAGGTAGACTAACAGCTTAAAAATAATACTAATAACAAGATATGGAACCGCTTTGATAGAAGCAAAGGCAAAGGAAGATATTCTGGCACTACGTCAGCTTCCTAAGTTAAAGTCCTTACTTAAAAAGTATCGTCAGGTTAAAACCATGCAGTCGGGTTTGTTGCAATTGTCAGAATTGGCAAGCACAGTTACCGACATGGCAGCGTTTTATGCTGAGCTTAAAACAGTAATTAAAACTTTATTAATTACAGATAGTTTTCATATTACCCTTATCAATTCTGAACAAAATCTTGAACTTGCTCATTGTCATAATCCAGAAGAAATCCGTTTACTTGACCATCTAAAAGTTGCCAATTGGCGAAAATGCTTAACCGGAATGGTTTTTGAGAATGAAGAATCTATGCATTGCTCCGCTAAAGAGCGTATGGCACTTGCCAAGTCTGGTGATATCTTTTTATATGGATCTTCATGTGTTGATTGGTTAGGTGTTCCACTTAGACGTGGTCATCAAGTTATTGGTGTTCTGGCATTACAAAGTTACGATGATAAGCTTTATTTCGATGCTCGTGATTGTCAGTTACTTGAATTTATTGCTCTGCATTTAGTTACTGCTATAGATCGAGTTCGCAATCGTGAATTGTTAGAACAGAGTATCTTACAGCGTACGCAAAAACTAACAGAAGCCAACAAGCAATTAGAACTTGAAATTGCAGAGCGTCAAAAAGCGGTAAAAATGCATAAAGCTTTATTATCTATATCGGAGATTACGGCTAACACGCAAGAAATAGATTGTTTCTATCGAGCCATTCATAAAGAAATAAATACGCTGTTGCCCGCAAAAAATTTATATATAGCTCTCTTGGACAATAGTGAAAATAAAGACCAACCAATGGTCACTTTTCCTTATTACGATGATGAAAAAGTATGTTCACCTCTTCCTCGAATGTTAGGTTATGGTCTTACAGAAATAGCGATAAAATCTGCTTCTCCTACTCTAATTTCTGAGGGGGAAGTCATTTATTTATCTGAACAAGGTGAAATAACGAAAGAACAGTTAACGTTAGATTATCCAAAAAATAAAATGCCGCAAGCATGGCTGGCTGCACCATTAATAGAAAATGGAAATATATTTGGTATTTTAGCTATACAGCATTACCAAAACGCCCAGGCTTACCAACAGAATGATTTAAAGCTTATACGTTTTATTAGTGAGCATGTAGCGACTGCTATTTTGCGTAAACGTGCTCAAGCGGTCATTGAAGAAAACAATGAAAAATTAGAAAAAATTGTTAACCAACGGACTCAAGAGTTACAAGCAAGTAATTTAAACTTGAGAATGCAAATTGACGAAAGAAGAAAAGCTGAAGCACAACTTTATTATGAAGCACATCACGATGCGTTAACTAAGCTGCCTAATAGAGCCATGTTTTCAGATAGACTAAGTTATTCACTTAAGCATTTAAAACGACATCCTGATCAGCGTTTTGCGGTATTATTTATCGACTTAGATCGCTTTAAAATGATTAATGATACACTCGGGCACCATGCTGGTGATGAATTTTTAATTGAAATCGCATTAAGATTACAAGACTGTGTTCGAGACAATGATATTTTGGCACGCCTAGGCGGAGATGAATTTGTTATTTTACTCGATTCGTTGAATTCTCAAGAAGATATAGAAGAAGTTGCCTCTCGTATTATTAGTGCGATTGCAAAGCCTTTTACTTTAGGGAGTCATACACTTTACTCTAATGCGAGTATAGGCATTGCACAGTGCAGTAGTCATTATAAAGATTCTCATGAAATACTTCGTGATGCAGATGCTGCGATGTATCAAGCTAAAAATTTAGGTCGTGGCCGTTATGTTTTTTTCGATGAAAGCATGCGTGAACAACTCATTGCTAGTATGACTTTAGAGCAAGAATTACGTGTTGCAATTAAAGAAAGTCAATTTGAACTTCATTATCAACAAATTTCTAATTTGTCGCTTACTGATACCATTGGTTTTGAAGCACTATTACGCTGGAAACACCCTATCAAAGGAGTGTTAACGCCAAGTGAGTTTTTATACATGGCAGAAGAAACTGGCATGATATTAGATATCGAAGCTTGGGTAATTAAAGAAGTCAGTGATCAATTAAAAAATTGGCAACAAAGTGAAGAGCATCATAATGCATTCATTGGAATCAATTTATCTGGACGTCATTTAAATCAGGCGAACCAATTGAATAAGTTGATCAAGCAAATTCAAGATGCTGATATAGAGCCACATCGCTTAATTTTAGAATTCAATGAGTCCGCCTTTGTTCAGCAAGGTGAATTAGCACTGAAAAACTTGCGTCGATTAAAAGACTTTGGTGTAAAACTAGCCTTAGATGATTATGGCTCAGGTTCGTCGTCATTAAATTTCTTACACAACTATCCTTTTGAATTTATCAAGCTTGACAGAAGTTTTGTTCGTACACTTAATACGAATAATAAAAATTTATCACTCGTAAAAGCTTTATATGAACTAGGGAGTAACTTTGGTTATCACTTAGTAGCTGAAGGTATAGAGTCTGAAGAAATGTTGAAAAAATTACAAACGGTTGGTTGTGAGTTTGGCCAAGGTTATCATATTAGCCGACCTACAAAAATGCCTCGAATAATCAATGAAAACGAAGCTGTAATTAAAGTAAGTGCTTAATTTTATTGCTTAATTATTTATTTTTTACTGAAAAAACCTTCTATGTGTAACGCAATACCTGGAGTTGTGGAGTAGTTTTCATCTTTGGGGAATTCTAAGAAAGGTTCTATTTCAAAAAACAACCATTTTTGCAGAGCATTAAATCGATAGCGATAGCTAAGTGTATACTTTTCAGTCAAAAATCCATTTTTACCATTGCGCTCCCCCTCAACTTGTAAACCAAGCACAGAGGCTGTTGTCGAATCTATTTGTTTCAATTTATAGAAGCCATGTTTCCAACGAATACCACTAAATGATTCTGAACCGCGAATGCTATAATTTATTCTAAATTGAGAATTTTCATCATATTGGTAATTGTACTCAAGAAAGAATTTTGAACCTAATCCATCATCTAGGTAATAATAGATTGAAGGTTCTACTTTAAAGCCGTGTTTTTCTTTGTAAGTATATAATTGGCGCTGACGTATTTTTGCAAAAATACTTCCTCCAGATATACCAATTCGAGTATCTATCAAAGTATCATTCTTTTTTTCAACGACATAGCGTACTGCTGCAGCAAAGCTCTCCTCATTTATTTCTGGACGAGAACTGGTTCCGTCGAGAGGGAGTTGGTTGTCTGCCATGTCATCTTCGTCAGAAAGTATTAAACTCATTCTGTCTTTAAAGTGAGGTAATTTTACTTTTAGACGAAACCTAGAATCGAACTCGGCCCAATCACGTGCTTTAGGGATCCAACCAAAACGGATTTTTGCTGTTGCTTTAGGTTCTATTTGTTGACTATCTATGTCTGTAAAAAAACTATCAAACCAAGTTGCGGATTGATAAACCGAATTAGCTATCGTGTCGTGTATTTCTTGGCTCCAATGATCAGGCGCATGGGAAGGTGCAACATGCTTTTGGGAATGCTTTAATGGCTTTGTTATTTGTTCTTCTTTATCACTATCCATGTTGTGATCTTGTGCTGCATAACTTTGAAAAGGAGTGAATGCTATGCTGACCAACAAGAAGCAACTCAGATTAATAAGGTGCTTTTTATACAAAGTTTGTCCTATCTCATTATTTTGTCTATCAAAGGATGATTTTTCATATTAAAACTTTATAATGAATCTATTATAAATAATAGGAATTTATTATGGGAAATATGGGTATTTGGCAATTGTTGATCGTTGCCGTGATTATAGTTTTGTTATTTGGAACAAAAAAACTGCGTAATTTAGGTGGTGATTTGGGTTCAGCCGTGAAAGGTTTTAAAAATGCTATGACAGATAATAAAACTAAAGAAGATGAAACTTCAGAAAATTTAGTTGATAAATCTACAGCTACAGATGAAAAAGTAACGACTAAAGAAAAAGATCAGGCTTAATATATGTTTGATATTGGCTTTCTGGAGCTATTACTCATCACTATCATTGGTTTGGTCGTTTTAGGGCCTGAACGTTTGCCTGTTGCTATCCGAACTGTGCGCGGTTGGATAAGTGGTGTACGCAAATTTAGTGATAGTGTGAAAACAGAGCTTACTGAAGAATTACGTATACAAGAGTTGCATTCGAATTTAAAAAAAGCAGAACAAGCTGATATGAAAAATTTATCACCTGAAATTGCTGAATCTATCAAGTCCTTAAAAGATGCAGCTGAAATGGTTAATCGTCCTTATCAACTAGATAAAGAACCTGAAAATATAGTGATAGAAAAGGTTACCGAGACGAATAAAATTCCCGATGAAGTCGAATCAATTACTGACGTTTCATCTTCATCAGAAAATAGAATAAAAAATTAATGAGTTCTTCTCCAGCAAGCAGCTACACTTTATTTGATCATTTACTTGAATTACGCAGCCGATTATTAAACGTTGTGTTAGGAGTATTGATTGTCTTTTTTTGTTTGTTTTATTTTGCTAATGATATATATGAATATGTTTCTAAGCCTTTAATGGAGAATTTACCAGAAAGTGGGCAAATGATAGCAACAGATGTTGCTTCATCATTCTTCGCTCCTTTCAAGCTGACTATGGTAATTTCTATTTTTATTGCCATGCCTTTTATTCTCTATCAAATTTGGGCGTTTATTGCCCCTGGCTTATACAAAAATGAAAAGCGCTTAGTTATTCCGCTAATGCTTGGTAGTACTTTATTGTTTTATGGGGGGATTGCATTTGTGTATTACGTGGTTTTCCCCATAATATTTGCTTTTTTTACCTCAGTGGCACCTGAAGGGGTAAATATTGCTACGGACATCAGTAGTTATTTAGATTTTGTTTTAAAATTATTTTTTGCATTTGGCGTTGTTTTTGAAATCCCTATTGTAATTATTTTACTTTGTTGGACGGGGTTTACAGATCCTGATAGTTTGCGCGCAAAAAGACCGTATGTTGTTGTTGGTGCATTTGTGGTTGGCATGTTATTAACACCGCCAGATATTATTTCACAAACTTTGTTGGCAATACCTATGTTGTTATTGTTTGAATTAGGTATATTTATTGCTACGTTATACCAAAAAAAACAACCTGACCATGAAAACAAGGAAGCTGAATAATGCTAAAAAAAATAGGTATATTAATCACTATATTATTTGTGTGTTCAACCAGTAGTTACGCTGACACATTAGGTAATAAATTTGAAAAATGTGTTGAAATTCAAGATGATTTGTCGCGTTTAGGCTGTTTTGATAAATTATCACTAACCTCTAAAAATACAACTGAAAAAATAGAACCTCCTACACAATCTCAAAAAGAATCACGTTTTGGTGGTGATAAAATAGAGAAGAAAAAACGACAAGACAGCGGACACAATTTAGAAAAAGTCACTTACACAGTTACAAAAATTAAGAAAAGTATTACAAAAAAATTAACAATATATTTTGATAATGGGCAAGTTTGGAAACAAAGTGACAATCGTACTTTACGCCTTAAAGCAGAAGATAAAGCCGAGCTTTCTTCTGGCGCGTTAGGTTCATTTTTTTTGAAAAAAGCTAATACCAATAAAACTATCCGTGTAACGCGAATTAAATAATATAATATGATAGACGTTGGCGTAAACTTAACCAATGCTCGTTTTGATAAAGACCGTGATGAAATCATCATGCGTGCAAAGTCGAAAGGGGTTAGTGCTATGTTAGTCACGGGAACGAATATTTCTGAAAGCCAAAAAGCGGTGTTGTTATCTTCACAATATCCAAATTATCTTTATTCAACTGCGGGTGTTCATCCTCATGATGCTGATAATGTTAGCGGCACCTATCTAGACGAAATTAGAATGTTAACCGAGCATAAATCTGTAAAAGCGATTGGAGAATGTGGCTTAGATTTTAATCGTAATTTTTCAGCGCCCAAACAACAAGAAAAAGTGTTTTCAGAACAGATTTGTTTAGCTGCAGAATTAAAATTGCCACTCTTTCTTCATCAACGTGAAGCTTTTTCAGCGTGGTTTCAATTACTTTCTCCTTATTTAACATCTGTTCCTGCGATGGTTTCGCACTGTTTTACGGGAAATGCTGATGAATTAGATCAATGTTTATCAGCCGGAATGTATATTGGAATTACTGGATGGGTGTGTGACGAACGGCGTGGAGAGTCATTACAAGCGCTTATTCCTTCAATTCCTTTAAATCGTTTAATGATTGAAACTGATGCCCCTTACTTAACACCAAGAACCATTCGACCTAAACCCAAAAGTAGCCGTAATGAGCCAAGTTACTTGCCGTACGTTATAGATAAACTTGCTGAATTATATCAATGTAATATTGAAGATATTATTAATGCCAGTAGCGAGAATACGCGAAAAGTTTTCAGCATAGGTGAACATCAATGATCACACTATTCAATCGTGTTATTTCACTTATTTCTATTGTAGGTGTTTTATTGACTTCGTTTGCTTTGATAAACGTACTTTTACAGTTTTCGTGGTTAGCTTTGTTGATACTTATGTTAGCAATGTTGATGGTTTTTCTCATTTTAAAACAAGAAAAGCAATCTCATAAAGTTGAAATAGAGACTGTTAAAGATCAGCCTATTGAAGAGAAAGATGAGTTAGAAAGTAAAGTGCAAGAACGAACTTTAGAACTCCATATTGCCTTGCAAGAGCTTGAAGAAGCGAATAAAGAGCTACAAGAAAAAAATACGTTAGATGAATTGACGGGCTTATATAATCGCCGTTTTTATGATCAAAAAATACTTGCTGAATTTCGCCGTAGCCGCCGTAATTTAACGCCTTTAAGTTTAGTCGTTATAGATATCGATCATTTCAAACAAGTGAATGATAATTACGGTCATTTAGCGGGTGATGAGTGCTTAGTTGCTGTTTCTTCGTGTATTAAGCGATGTTTGCGGCGCAGTGCTGATATCAGTTGCCGTTACGGTGGTGAAGAGTTTTGCTTAATCTTACCTGAAACCGATAGTCATGGTGCAATAAGCCTTGCAGAAGAGTTAAGAGAAAGTGTTGAAGTTTGTCAAATTAGCTACAATAACATTACGATCAAACTTACGATTAGTTGTGGTATTAGTACCTACTTACAACAAAAACATGTAAAGCCAGAGCATTTATTCGCTTTAGCAGATAAAGCTTTGTATAAAGCAAAAGATAACGGCCGCAATCAAGTAATTCAACATGTCTTTGAAAAAGTCAGTGACAATTAATCAGTACTTTATAGGTTTTATAGGAATATTTTATGAGTGATACTTTTGGGCAATTTCCAGCCCGCAGAATGCGCAGAATGCGCCGTGATGATTTTTCTCGCCGTTTGATGTCAGAAAACCAATTAACCGTTAACGATTTAATTTACCCTGTATTTGTACTTGATGGCGAAAACCAGCGTGAAGCTATTGCCTCTATGCCCGGCGTTGAGCGTAAGAGTATTGATTTGTTACTGGAAGAGGCTCAGGAGTTAGTTGATTTAGGGATCCCAGCTATCGCTATTTTCCCTGTAACCCCTGCCAATAAAAAGTCATTAATGGCTGAAGAAGCTTATAATCCTGAAGGTTTAGCTCAACGTACCATTCGTGCGTTAAAAGCTAAATTTCCAGAGTTGGGTGTTATAACTGACGTTGCTCTTGACCCGTTCACCACTCATGGCCAAGACGGTATCATAGGGGAAAATGGCAAAGATGAAAATTACGTATTAAATGACATCACAAAAGATATTTTAGTTAAACAGGCATTATCACATGCACAAGCTGGCGCTGATGTTGTTGCCCCTTCTGATATGATGGATGGACGTGTTGGTGCAATTCGTGAAGCGTTAGAAAATCACGGTTTTGTGAACACTCGTATTTTGGCTTATTCTGCGAAGTATGCTTCAAATTACTATGGCCCATTCCGTGATGCAGTCGGTTCTGCTAGTAATATTAAAGGGGGTAATAAAAACTCATATCAAATGGACCCAGCAAACAGTGATGAGGCTTTGCATGAAGTTGCTCAAGATATTGCCGAAGGCGCTGATATGGTGATGATAAAGCCAGGCATGCCATATTTAGACATAGTTCGCCGTGTTAAGGATACTTTTCAAGTACCCACATATGCTTATCAAGTAAGTGGTGAATATGCGATGCACATGGCAGCAATTCAAAATGGCTGGCTGGCTGAAAAACCTTGTGTCATGGAAGGTTTATTAGCATTCAAGCGTGCCGGAGCCGACGGTATATTAACGTACTTTGCTAAAACAGTAGCTTACTGGTTGAAAGAGCAATAACACAATAAAAAGTTATATCTCCAAACGTCTTATTCTATCGGTTAGCGAAGTTTAACTGGTAGAATGAGCCGTCTAAATTTTCCTAATCGAGTATGAATGCCCAGTTACAAACAATCGCTATTTTCATTGCATAGCGCCGTATTCCTTTTCGCTATATCAGGACTTTTTGCTAAATGGCTTAATATGCCTGCAAGTCATATTGTTTTTGGACGCGCTACATTTGCAGCAATAGCCATCGCTCTGTTTGTTTTATTCATAAAAAAGCAGTCATTAAAAGTTGAAAAGTCATTATTGATACCGCTTGCTTTTACTGGCTTGGTATTAGCTTTTCATTGGGGCAGTTTTTTTTACGCGATTCAAGTATCTAGTGTCGCAATCGGTTTAATCACTTTTGCAAGTTTCCCTGTGTTTGTTAGCTTTTTGGAGCCTTTATTTTTCAAAGAAAAGTTTCATTATCAAGCATTAGCTCAAGCGCTCCTCACTATCGTAGGTATTCTCTTTATCTTACCATTAGGTAATTTAAGTACGGGAGATATTGAAGGAGTTGTTTGGGGAATGATATCAGCTATGAGTTTTGCATTATTAACCCTATTAAATAGAAAATTTGTCGCTAAAACTTCGGCTAAGAAAGTCGCTTTTTATCAAAATTCTTGTGCGAGTATATGCTTGTTACCTTTGATTTATTTATACCCGATCACCATTTCCTATCAGCAGTTGTCTGTACTCATAATTTTAGGGGTATTGTTTACTGCTATTGCCCATACATTATTTAATCACTCATTGAAAATAGTTAAAGCTCAAACCGCGAGCATAGCAGTGAGCTTAGAGCCTATATACGGTTCGATTGCTGCGTATTTTCTCTTAGGTGAACAAATCACATGGATGATGGTTATTGGTGGGAGTATTGTTATCTTTACGAATGTTTGGGCAACAAGAACAAATCGCTAATTTTTCGATCTACATTTATTAAACTTCGCAATAAATATTCAATGAAAAATTCAACTGAGCTAAATGTGCATTTTCCTGTAGTAGCTCATCAGCTATTAACGGATGCTGAGTCAACCATGTTGTTGGTAAGCATAAATTAACGATATCATTATCACCATTTCTAATTATTGCGGTTTGATAATCAGGTAATGCATCATCTTTACGTCGACGGCATAAAATCACAGCTAATCGCAAAATGACCAGTAAATAGCTTGCTCCATTGAAACTTAGTGCTGTTTGGTTTTTGAGTAAGGTTAAATCAATATCACCTTTATATAACAACACGAGTGCAACTAATAACTGACGATCTGCTTGATCAAAACCAGGCAAGTCAGCATGTTGTAATATGTAAGCGCCATGTCGTTGATGTTGCTTAAACTCTAATAACAATCCAACTTCATGTAACTCACAAGCAGCATGCAGCAAAGCTAAACCATTTTTTTCATCCAATGGCCAAACACCTTTATAATTGTGAAATAAGCTTGTTGCTTGCTTCTTTATACGTTTAGCGTGACGGCTATCGATATGAAATTTTTCTGTCAATGAATTAATCGTACTCTGACGAATAGGGGTATCAATAGTTTCAGGCAACATGGAATACAACAGACCTTCACGTAAGGCACCGCTAGATAATTGTATTTTATGGATTGAGAAACTTTCAAATAGAGCCGTTAAAATGGCTAGACCACTGGCAATTACAGGTGAACGTTCACTGGAAAGACCATCAATATTGATTTCACTCATCGTTATACAATCGACTAACTGTTGTTGAATCTTCTGTAAAAAAGGAAAATCAATTCCTGAACTTTGATGCGTAAAATTTTGAATTTCAGTTAACGCTTGCATTGTGCCAGAACCACTTAAGACTAATTGCCAACCAGTATTTTTATAGCGTTCAACTAAGGGAGTTATTATATTTTTTGCAGCTTGTATTGCTCGAGAAAAATTATCTCGGGTTAATTTACCATCACTAAAATAGTTATTATTAAAAGTAACGCAACCAATATCTAAACTTTCTACGTGAGAGGTAACAAATCCATCGCCTAAAATAAGCTCTGTACTCGCGCCACCAATATCAATAACAAAGCGTTGCTTGGCACCATAACTTGTATGCGCGACACCTAAATAAATATTTTCGGCTTCTTGTATACCTGAAAGTAAGCTAACTTTTTGGCCTAAAATTTTATTGGCTTGAGATAGGAATTCTTCACGATTAGTCGCAATGCGCAATGTTGCAGTTGCGACGATACGCACGTTTTCTTGGGGAATATCTTGTAGGCGTTCAGCAAAAAAACTTAAGCATTCAAGCCCACGAGCAATGGCAGTTTGACTAAGTATATTTTGTGAATTCAACCCTGACGCTAAACGAACTTTACGTTTTACTTTGTCAACTACTTGAACACTATTTGCTAGCTGCCTGGTGATCAACATATGGAAGCTGTTTGAGCCTAAATCGATCACCGCATAAAGAGGTGTTGAGATCTCAGTATGGGTGATCGTCATAGTTTTCTAGTACCGACGTTGGTTATTGCCACCGGTTCTACCACGATTTTGACCACCGTTATTTGGCTTATGGCGACGAGGCTTCGGTGTAGGAAAATCAGTTAATAACGCATCTTGATCATACTTACTTACCGGTAATGCATGTTCAATATAAGTTTCGATAGGAGGCAAGTTAAAAACATAACCTTCACAAGCAAAACTTATCGCATGTCCAGTTGCACCAGCACGACCAGTACGCCCTATACGATGAACATAATCTTCACAATCATCCGGTAAATCATAATTGAAAACATGACTTACGCTTGGAATATGTAAACCACGAGCGGCAACATCTGTTGCAACGAGTATGTCTAATTCACCAGCACTGAATTGCTCTAGAATTTTTAAACGTTTCTTTTGTGGCACATCGCCCGTTAATAAACCGACACGAATTTTGTCAATTTCTAAATGAGCGTAAACTTTTTCACAAACATGTTTTGTATTAGCAAAGATAATCGCTTTTTCTGGCCATTCTTCTTCAATTAATGTTTGTAATAAGCGCATTTTATCTTCGTTAGAAGGATAAAACAGTTCTTCAGAAATCCGGGTGTTTGTTTTTTGTTCAGGTGCTACTTCAACACTTTCTGGGTCATTCATATGTTCAAAGGCAAGCTCTTTAACACGGAATGATAATGTCGCTGAAAATAACATACTTAAACGTGCTGTAGCAGCAGGCATCTTATCGAACATATAACGAATGTCTTTAATGAAACCTAAATCGAACATGCGGTCAGCTTCATCAAGCACAACAACTTCAATGTTGTTTAAGTTATATACACCTTGTTTCATGTAATCAAGTAAACGACCACAGGTACCAATTAATATATCAACACCAGCTTCAAGCTCTAGACGTTGGCTCTCATAACCTTCTCCGCCATAAACTACGCTTACGCGTAAGCCTGTGCTTTTTGCCATTTCTTTAGCATCACGATGAATTTGTACCGCTAATTCACGTGTTGGTGCCATGATCAATGCACGAGGTTGATTATGCTTAGGATCTGGTTTTTGTAATAAGTGATGAAAGGTTGCAGCTAAAAAGGCAATTGTTTTACCTTCGCCAGTTTGTGCTTGGCCTGCGATATCAGTACCTTTCAATAGAATGGGCAAAGATTGCTCTTGAATTGATGTACAATATTCAAAGCCCATAGCGTCAAGACCTGCGACAACTTTCGTGTCGAGGTTAAGTTCAGAGAACTTAGTTTCAGTTAAGTGTGTTTTTTTCATGCGCACAGCTTAACAGGTTATATAGTTAATAAAAAACGGTATCGAGTAAATGTAGCTATTAATAATAAATTAATGGAATAAATAGCGAAGAGTTATAAGATCAAAGTTGGTAATTCATTATGATGCAGTTATAATCGTCAGCAATTGGCGTAACGCCACCATTTAACGGAGATAGACATGAGCGATAGAATTGTTCAGTTAACAGATGACAGTTTCGATACTGACGTAATTACCGCCTCAGGCCTTGTATTAGTTGATTTTTGGGCTGAGTGGTGTGGTCCTTGTAAAATGATTGCACCTTTATTAAACGATATTGCAGAAGAATATGCAGAGCAAGTAACTGTTGGTAAATTAAATATTGACCAAAATTCAACTACCCCACCTAAATACGGTATTCGTGGAATTCCTACGTTATTACTATTTAAAGACGGTGTAGTCGCTGATACAAAAGTCGGCGCATTATCTAAAACTCAATTGAAAGAGTTTATTGATAAAAACTTATAAGCTATCCAAAAAAGGTTCGTATCTACGAACCTTTTTTGTATTTTAGCGCTAATTTTTTACCGATAAAGTAGTAGATCAAAGTTTGATCCTTTACCTTGTTAAATTTTAGTGCTAAGTTTAGCTTTCTAATGAAAAACATTTCAAAAAAACCAAACTCCAATGTCAATTATGCCAACAGGCAAATCACTTCAACATAAAATAGTTTAAGAACCCCCCACTATGAACCTGATCGAACTTAAAGAAAAATCTATAAGCGAACTTGTGGCACTTGCCGCGTCAATGAAACTTGATAATTTAGGCCGAAACCGCAAACAAGACATTATTTTTGCTATATTAAATGCTCATGCAGAAGGTGATAATGACATTTTTGGTGGCGGTGTTTTAGAAATTTTACAAGATGGTTTTGGCTTCCTCCGTTCTTCAGATTCATCATACTTAGCGGGACCCGATGACATTTATGTTTCACCGAGTCAAATTCGCCGTTTTAGTATGCGTACTGGTGATACTATTCATGGAAAAATCCGCCCTCCTAAAAAAGGTGAGCGTTATTTTGCATTATTAAAAGTAGCTGAAGTTAATTTTGACAAGCCAGAAAATGTTCGTAACAAAATATTATTTGAAAATCTAACACCTATTCATCCCGATCAACGTTTAACTATGGAACGTGGTAATGGCTCAACCGAAGATATTACTGCACGTGTTTTAGATTTAGCTTCTCCAATTGGTAAAGGACAACGTGGTTTAATTGTTGCTCCACCAAAAGCGGGTAAAACATTATTACTACAAAACATTGCTCAAAGTATTGCTCATAACCATCCTGATGCTGAATTAATGGTATTGCTAATCGATGAGCGTCCTGAAGAAGTAACTGAAATGCAACGCTTAGTTAAAGGCGAAGTTATTGCATCAACATTTGATGAGCCAGCAAATCGTCATGTTCAAGTTGCTGAAATGGTCATTGAAAAAGCAAAACGCCTTGTTGAACATAAAAAAGATGTCGTTATTTTACTCGATTCTATCACTCGTCTAGCTCGTGCTTATAATACCGTTATTCCATCATCAGGTAAAATTCTTACCGGTGGTGTTGATGCCAATGCTTTACATCGTCCTAAGCGTTTCTTTGGTGCCGCACGTAATATTGAACACGGTGGTAGTTTAACGATTATCGCAACAGCTTTAGTAGAAACGGGTTCTAAAATGGACGAAGTTATTTACGAAGAATTTAAAGGTACCGGTAACATGGAATTGCACCTTTCTCGTAAAGTGTCTGAAAAACGTGTTTTCCCTGCCATTAATATTAACCGCAGTGGTACTCGTCGTGAAGAGCTTATTACTAAGACGGATGAACTACAAAAAATGTGGATTTTACGTAAAATCGTACATGAAATGGATGAAGTTGGTGCCATTGAATTCCTTATTGATAAATTAGCAATGACTAAAACTAACAATGAATTTTTTGATTCTATGAAACGTAAATAACGTTTAACTTTATTCATTAAAAACGCCAGCGTTAGTGATAACGTCTGGCGTTTTTGTTTAGAAAACTAAGCTAAACGATTAAACTATTAAGTGATGTAAATTTATGAAATATAGTGATTTAAGAGATTTTATAAAGCAGCTAGAAAAAATAGGCCAGCTCAAACGAATTTCTCAGCCAATTTCTACAGACTTAACCATGACCGAAATTAGTGATCGTACTTTACGTGCTGAAGGTCCTGCGTTACTATTCGAAAATCCAACAGATAAAGACGGTGTTCCACATGGAATGCCAGTATTAACTAATTTGTTTGGTACGCCAGATCGTGTTGCGTTAGCAATGGGACAACCTGATGTAACCGCCTTGCGTGATGTTGGTAAATTACTGGCTATGCTAAAAGAGCCTGAACCGCCAAAAGGGTTTCGCGACGCAATCAGTAAAATACCGGTATATAAGCAAGTCTTAAATATGCCTGTAAAGGTGATTAAAAAACCTTTGTGTCAGCAAGAAGTTATTTCAGGTGAAAATGTCGATTTAACAAAATTACCTATTCAAAAATGTTGGCCCGGTGACGTTGCTCCTTTGATCACTTGGGGGTTAACGGTTACTCGTGGTCCTCACAAAGAACGTCAGAATTTAGGTATTTATCGTCAGCAATTAATCAGTAAAAACAAAATCATAATGCGGTGGTTATCACATCGTGGTGGCGCATTAGATTTTCAAGAATTTAAACAAACGAATCCGGGCGAAAAGTATCCAATTTCTGTAGCTTTAGGTGCCGATCCAGCCACAATTTTAGGTGCGGTTACACCTGTGCCAGATACATTGTCAGAATATGCTTTTGCCGGCTTGTTACGTGGTGCTAAAACTGAAGTAGCTAAATGTATTAGTAATGATTTAGAAGTACCTGCGACGGCTGAAATTATTCTTGAAGGGTATCTAGATCCAGATGAAACAGCACCTGAAGGACCATACGGTGATCATACTGGCTATTATAACGAAGTGGATGACTTTCCTGTAATGACAGTCACTCATATAACGCATCGTCAAGATCCTATTTACCACAGTACTTATACGGGACGTCCGCCAGATGAACCTGCTATTTTGGGTGTTGCTTTAAATGAAGTTTTTGTGCCTATTTTGCAGAAGCAATTTCCTGAGATACAAGACTTTTATTTACCGCCTGAAGGTTGTTCTTATCGTTTAGCGGTTGTTACCATTAAAAAGCAATATGCGGGACATGCTAAGCGGGTAATGATGGGCGTGTGGTCATTTTTACGTCAATTTATGTATACTAAGTTTGTTATCGTTTGCGATGATGATGTTAATGCGCGTGATTGGAAAGATGTTATTTGGGCGATGACCACTCGAATGGATCCAAGTCGTGACACAGTCTTAATTGAAAATACTCCCATTGATTATTTAGATTTTGCATCACCAGTTTCAGGTTTAGGCTCAAAGATGGGGATGGATGCAACCAATAAATGGCCGGGTGAAACAAATCGCGAGTGGGGTGAACCTATTGTGATGACCGAAGAAATTAAAACGGACGTTGATAAAATATGGGACGAACTTAATATTTTTTCAACACCCAATGAAAAGTAAACTCTACATTATCGTAGTTTTTTATAGATAAAATTTGTCCAGTTTGATTTGAATGAAAGCTGTTCATAAATGAATAAAGGTTAACAAAATGAATAAAATTGAGTGTCAGGTAGAGTCGTTAACATCATTAACGGAGTTTGTTTATAAAGTATTGTTGAAAGCTAGTAAGCAAATCGACTTTCAAGCAGGCCAGTACTTAAATTTTGTAATGAATGAAGAAGATAAACGTCCTTTTTCAATTGCTAGTGCACCAAATGCTGAATTGATTGAACTACAAATAGGTGCGTTTGGTGCTGATAGTTATCCAATGCAAGTTATCGAGCACATAAAAGCTAACGGTACAGTAACCATTGAAATGCCATTAGGTGACGCTCAACTTCGTACTGAAAGTGAAAGACCGTTATTACTCTTAGCAGGTGGTACTGGTTTTTCTTATATTAAATCAATGTATGAGCTTCTTGCTTCACAACAATCATCACGTAAGGTAGTCGTTTATTGGGGCTTACGCGAGTTAAACGCTTGTTATGAATTAGAAAAAACAACTAAAATAATTAACAGCTTAGAAAATGGTGAGTTTCATGCCGTTGTAGAAACACCACATGATGACTGGCAAGGTCAAACGGGTATGGTTCATAAGGCAGTCATGAAAGACATTAAAAACCTTGGAGATTATGATATTTATCTTGCAGGACGTTTTGATATGGTTGGCGCAGTACGTACAGACTTTTTAGCGCAAGGTGCATTAGTTGAACATATGTTTGCTGACGCCTTTGCTTATATATAATACCTAATTAATCAAGTTGGTATAGTGTAGAATTAATAGATCGAAAAAAGCCATCATATCGATGGCTTTATTATTGAGAGGAAAGCCTGATGAGTAAAAATAAAAAGACTCAATCATTAGAAAATACGATAACGACAGATTTAGGTCGAGGGAAAATTAAAGAGAATTTTTTTGCGGCTTTAGTGACATCTAAGGTTTATAAACTACAAGTTGTTAAAGCTAAAAAAGGGAAAGGATCATTTAAGCGTAACAACAAGCATCAAGGTAAAGAACCTTATTTAATAGCCGCTTAATTCAGTACATAGCATCTATTAAATAGGATTTTTTATTTCTCGGTGATTTTGCTTATATTTTGACCATTAATATAAAAACCGCATTTTGACAACCAAGTTGCAGCGTCTTCATTATTGGTAAATACTTGCCGTTCATAAAATTCATCCGTATGTGGTATTAACCTCTCTAATAGCATTTCTTTAACGGCACTTGCTGTGTATATATGGCAATCTTTAATACAGCCATTATTTTTAAACCATTCGCAATGGGCTTCAATATGTTGGTTTATTTCGGGAACACCTAGTTCCCAATCTTCAAATAAAGAAACAATAGCCCATTTCTTTCCTTTTAAAGGGGTTGCTTTCGCTTGAAATTCTTTAACATAAGCAATAATGGCTTCTTCGTTCCAGCAGCCAGAAAACCACTGAACAATAATATCTCCATGAACTTCAATTTTCCAATCACCATGAATATCAAACATAACAGACCTCTTTTATGTTTTTAATATTAAAATTTCATCTTTGCTCGCAACAAAAAAAAGCTTAGTTGGTTTCTTTTAAGATACTTTGTGGGCTAGCGACAAGTATCCGATAAGGTAATGGCTCTTCAAGTAAACTTTCGTCGACTTTAAATTCAATGAAACCGCTATGGGTAAAAAAGTTAACGAGATCATCATCCGGTACTTTTAAGTTTTGCAAATCAGCAGCCTGATAGTAAGCTTTAATGCTTTCATCTTCACACTCATCGGCATCTAAAAAGCTATGCATTGGCATGCTTAATACCGTAATAGATTGTGCCTTTTCATGATGCTTCACAATCTCTTTAAGTAGATATTGGCCTATTGCTTGTTTTCGGTATTCAGGTAGAACACTGATCGCTTCAAGTAATATGTGTGTTTTGGCTTTTTTTGTATCCGGGGTAATGCTTAATTCTTCACATAAATCTTTTGTTAGGTTTTGGCCCTTAAAGTAAAGATTAAGTGGAATTTCCCAATCAGTATCTTCATTAGATAGTAAAGTATAAGAACCCATAGCATCACGATGTTTATTAATAGTGATGAGTTCAATTTCTGCTTTAGCAATAATATCGCCTTTGTCGTTTTTTACATTAATTTCTTGGCAAAGTTGCCAGTCAAAAGCACCTGCAATTTCAGGCTTTTTAAAGTCGATGGTTAAATTCATTATGCTTGGTTTCCGTTATTTTTTTGTAGAACATCATTCTGGTGGGCGTCAGTTTGAGCCACCACTTTATTTAATACTTGATTTGCTTTCTGGAAGTCACCTTGCTGCTCTAAAACGTGAGAAAAAGCCAGTAAATCAGTAATGTCGTATTGCTGACCATCTAGATTTACCAAACTATTAAATGCTTTTTCAGCCATGGGCAGTTGCTGGGACTTTGCGGCTAAATTTGCTAAACAGCTTAACCACTTTCCACTATGTTGATCATGATGTAAGTGCTTTTGCACAACGCTAATTAATTCATCAGCAGCAGATATTGGAAGTAAACGAATGTTTTGTAAAAACTTAATATCAGCACCTTTTTTGACCACAGGTAATAATATTTTATTCAGTGGTTCAGTAATTTTGTGTTCGGCTAATACTTGGCAATAAGCAAATAGAATGGCTTCACGTTGTTTGAGCTTTTTCGATAGTTTTTGCCAAAATAGTGCTAAAGCATTTTTGCTCTCTTGGCGCATTGTCTCACTGAAAGCCCCATAAAAGGCGATTGCTTCCCATTGGGCTATTTTTTCATCATTAATAGTCTTTTGTTTCCGCGCTGAAACCAGCTGGTCGATAACATAGGTAAAACGATTTTCCTGTAAACTCAATTCAATTTCTAAACTCAACAAACGAGCGTCATGGCCAATATGCTTATGGTGTTCATCAATAATTGTGCGTGCTTGTGCAAAATCTTCTTGCACCATCAATAATTTAATCGTTACTAATATAGACTCTAAGCCAGACGTTTTTATTGTATGCTCTTCTTGTGCTAGTAAGCCTAAATAATGATTGGTGTTTGAACGTAGCGATTGTTTTGACGATGCGGCAGCAGCTAATAAATAAGCCGTACGAGGAAATTTTGATGGCTCAGCTGCTTTTGCTAATAGATGCTCTGCTTGTTGATTATCTTCAAGAATAAAAGCAGCAATACCACGATTGAAGTTTTTTAAACCGCGACGATGACTAGCAAAAGCAATTTTATTCCATCCACGAAAACCAA
>CAJWBY010000073.1 GCA_913020705.1 uncultured Colwellia sp. | reverse complement strand
AATCCAATAGAATAGAGTTCGCCTTCCATTGAACATTCTATATCAAGCGACACCATCGTTAAGGGGATATCATCCAGTACTTGCAATTTATGAGTTGATCGACATTTATCACTTTGGTAAATCGGGAAGTTTATTTGCTGAGACGAGATGACCCTTTGTGAACTAAATTCAATACCCGCAGTTATAAAACGTTCCATGAGGAATCGTTCATCTGGGCGGAAGTCATCTTCATAACATTTTATGTCATGCTGTTTAAGTACATCACGAGCACGATAGAAATCACGCATTGTAGAAAAGTAAAAGCCACTGACTAATTCTTGATTGAAGGTTTTAAGAGAGAGAGGATTAACTTTAGCCGTTAATATTCTTTGTTCTTTCAATAATAAATGTGCTTTTGATTGTTGAGTTTGTTCAACAAAAAATAATGCCTGCTGCTCATGCACAATTACATTTACCGCTCCTTCTAGGGTTTTTACCCACAAAGATAACTCAATACCTTTTTTAGTATCATAGGCTTGGCGAGTTAATAAAAAACCATAATTTGCGTTAGATGTTAATTTTTCAGCTGTTAATGACATTAATTATTTTAATTCGTTGCGGATAACGATAAACTGTTAATATATACAGCAGTATATACGTATTTAACCACCAAATGAACCATAAATGGCTACCAGCATGCTAAGTGATAAAATTAAAGAAGCAATTCGTACGTCCTATAAAACCATTGGTGAAAACTTAGAAAATTTTCACCCAAGAAAACAACAAACTTTTTTAATTGCTGAAATAGCTAAAACGTTAGCAGGTGAATACGACAAAGCTCGAAAAATTATTACTATAGAAGCAGGTACGGGTACGGGTAAATCTTTAGCATATTCATTAGGCGCTATCCCATTAGCTGTATCTCGTCAGAAGAAAGTCTGTATATCAACAGCGACGGTCGCATTGCAAGAACAACTCGTAGACAAAGACTTACCCTTTTTAAAAACACATTCAGGACTCAATTTTAACTACACTTTAGTTAAAGGTCGTCAGCGTTATGTCTGTAGGCAAAAATTAGCACTCGCTATTAGCAATGATGATTCGCCTCAAGCGGGTTTTACCTTTGCGCAAAAACCCAATGCGATGGATATAAAATTATTACATCATTTACACAAAGCGCTGAATGATAATAAATGGCAAGGAGATCTTGATTCTTGGGCTGACCCGATCCCCCATCATTTATGGCAACAAATCCAATGCGACAAACACAGCTGTTTGAAGCACCTCGCTGAACACACACATTGCCCTTTTCATAAAGCACGAGAAACGATGGATTCAGCTGATGTGTTGGTTATTAACCATAGTTTATTACTCGCTGACTTAGAACTCGGTGGTGGTGTTATTTTACCTCCACCAGAAGACACTTTTTATATAATTGACGAAGCGCATCACCTGCCAAAGGTAACGCGTGACCACTCAAGTGCCAGCGTAACCATTAAGGGAGCCATTGACTGGCTTGCAAAGTTAAAAGAAACCGGCGATAAAATGGCTAAATTGATAAAATCAAATTCAGCCATATCTCCTTCCTTAAAATTGGGTGACGATTGCCAAGATTTATTAATGGATATGCAGAAGGTTTCAGATTTTATAGAAAATAATCAGACATTATATTTCAATGATAAATTAAAAGAAAATAGCCGATTTTCACGTGATGATGTAGCTTCACAATATCGTTTTGAAAACGGTATTGTTCCGCAAAACTTAAAAAATTGGGCTGAAGATTTAGCTGAACTTAGCAAAAAATGTTTATCACATTGTAACAAGCTTTATAATTTACTGATGGAATCAGTAAAAGATGGCGAAAGCCAAATGTTTTTAGCCGAGCCTCTTCTTGCTGAAGCGGGTTTTATGATCCAACGCTTAGAAAATTTCAATGCATTATGGAAAATGTACGCAAAAACAGACAGTGATAAAGGCGCGCCAATGGCAAGATGGTTAGAAAAGATAACCGGAAAACGTAGTGATTTTCTCTTGTCAGCATCTCCCATTGAAGTAGGTTTTACCTTAGAAGATATTCTGTGGTCAAAATGTGAAGGCGCTGTTTTATGTTCCGCAACTATTTTAGCACTCAATTCGTTTGAGCATTTTCGTCGTCAAGTTGGCTTACAAAACAATGATGGTACACAATATCAAAAAGTGGACTCCCCTTTTGATTATCAAAATAATGCTCAACTTATTATCGCTAAAATGAAAAACGAACCGAGTAGTCAACAATTTACGGATGAATTAATTACTGAATTACCTGCGTTAATTAATCAAAGTAAAGCGTGTTTAGTGTTGTTTTCTTCTTACTGGCAAATGGAACAAGTTGCAAAAGCATTGCGAGATGAGCACAAAATGGATATTGAAGTGCAAGGCGAACAATCCCGTCAGCATATCATTGAGGCACATAAAAAGCGTTGTGATGAAGACAAAGCAAGCATTATATTTGGCACACAAAGTTTCTCCGAAGGTTTAGATTTACCGGGTAAATATCTCACTAATTTGATTATCACTAAACTTCCTTTTTCAGTGCCGACATCACCTGTTGAAGAGGCACAGGCAGAATACATTACCGCTAAAGGTGGCAATCCTTTTATGTCAATTTCAGTGCCAGAAACATCAAAGAAGTTAATTCAGGCAACCGGACGTTTACTAAGGAATGAAAAAGATACGGGTATTATTACCATAATGGATAAACGTTTAGTCACTAAACGTTATGGTCAGCAGTTACTTGACTCTTTACCACCTTACCAGATCATTTCAAAAGGATAGCTTGTGACTAACCTCATTAAAGACTTGTCAAAAGACAAAGTAAGAGCTAAAAACGGTAAATCGTCAAACTCTACTAATCGCCGACTATCAAAAAGTCGTTCGTTAAAAGAAACCAAACCTCGCCCTGCTCCTGCAGATCGTGTTTTAGTCCTTTTTAATAAACCTTTTGATGTACTCTCACAATTTACCGACGATCAACAGCGTAAAACATTAAAAGATTTTATTCAGGTAAAAGATGTTTATGCCGCTGGCCGTTTAGATAGAGATAGCGAAGGTTTGTTGTTATTGACAAATGATGGGAAATTACAACATAAACTGGCTAACCCTAAAGAAAAAACAGAAAAAACCTATTGGGTGCAGGTTGAAGGTGCACCTCAGGAAAGTGATTTACAAAAGCTGGGTGAAGGTGTTGAATTGAAAGACGGGCCAACAATGCCTGCTAAAGTAAACATTATGAGTGAACCCAAACTTTGGGCACGTAATCCCCCTATCCGCGAGCGTGCAAGCATTCCAACTACATGGCTGAGTATCACAATTACAGAAGGTAGAAACCGACAAGTTCGAAGAATGACTGCCGCTATTGGTTTTCCAACATTAAGATTAGTGCGATACAGCATTGGTAAATACAACCTTGATGGCATTGGCAATGGTCATTACAGTCAATTAAAAGGTGAATAAATAATGCCCTTAGACGTTAACGCTATGAAAACTAATATCATAAACAGTGAACATGGTGTTGATCAGTTCAAACCCAATGCCACAGTTGCTGCAGTTGTTGTCCATCAAAATAAATTTTTGCTTGTAGAAGAAATTGAAAATGGTAAAAAGGTATTTAATCAGCCTGCCGGCCATTTAGAGGCAAATGAAAACTTAATCGCTGCAATTGAACGCGAAGTATTAGAAGAAACAGGTTTAGCATTAACGCCTGATTACGTATCAGGTATTTATTACTTTCATCGTCCTGAAATTAATCTTTATTATCTACGTTTTTGTTTTGTCATCGAACTAGATAGCTTTCTAAAAGGCACTCCACAAGACGATGAAATTATTGATACACATTGGTTAACATTTAAAGAGATAAAAGAAAAATCATCGCAATTACGCAGTAAGCTAGTATTAGAATGTATCGAAGATTATCTCTCTATAAGAGAAAGCGGAAAAAAAACCTCATTATCTTCACTAAAATCTAATCTTTAATCTATGCCGCAAATTTTTGACATGATATAATTTTGCGCCATTTTCCTTAGATTTGTAGTTTTAATGTCATCACAAATATCATCTAGCGCTGAAATTCAAAATTCTGCGCCTATAACCAAAGCTCCGTGCGATACCAAAGTTATTGTTGGTATGTCTGGCGGTGTTGACTCTTCTGTTTCCGCGCATTTATTGATTGAACAAGGTTATCAAGTCGAAGGCTTGTTCATGAAGAACTGGGAAGAAGATGATACTGATGAATACTGTGCGGCATCGCAAGACTTAGAAGACGCACAACTTGTTTGTGACAAACTAGGTATAAAACTACACACGATCAATTTTGCCACTGAATATTGGGATAATGTTTTTGAGTATTTCCTAGCTGAATACAAAGCTGGACGTACACCAAATCCCGATATCATGTGTAATAAAGAGATTAAATTTAAAGCATTCTTAGAATTCGCTTGTGAAGATTTGAACGCTGACTACATTGCTACAGGCCATTATGTTCAGCGTGAATTCATTGATGGTCAATGGTCGATGTTACGTGGCTTAGACAGTAATAAAGATCAAAGTTACTTTTTATATACGCTTAGCGACGAGCAAGTTGGCCGTACTTTATTTCCTGTTGGTAATATAGAAAAGCCTGAAGTACGTGCTATTGCCGAAACTGCAGATTTAGTTACGCATAATAAGAAAGACAGCACAGGCATTTGCTTTATTGGTGAGCGAAAATTCAAAGATTTCCTTGGACAATATTTACCTGCACAGCCAGGAAAAATAGAATCAGCCGAAGGTGAAGTCATTGGCGATCACGACGGTTTAATGTATCACACGCTAGGTCAGCGCAAAGGTCTTCGAATAGGTGGTTTAGCGAATGCTGGTGAAGAGCCTTGGTATGTTGTTGAAAAAGATTTATTACGCAATGTTTTAATTGTCGGTCAAGGTCATAATCACCCTCGCCTATTTTCTAAAGGCTTAATTGGAAATCAATTACATTTAATAAACCGCAAGCCTCTTGATGCTCCTTTGAAATGTACGGTTAAAACTCGCTATCGCCAAGACGATGTTGCTTGTCATTTGTCACCGATGAGTGATGGTGAATATCTCGTGATGTTTGACGAAGCTCAGAGTTCGGTAACGCCTGGACAATCTGTAGTTTTTTATCAAGATAATATTTGTTTAGGTGGCGGAATCATCAACTCTCTCATCCGCTAATAAATGCAGTAGAAATATAAGTAGTAAAATTATGAATAGCATTAATGAACAAACCCTTACACTTGCCGCCGTTTGCCAAGTCGCTTATTGGGTACAGAAAATATCACGTAGTGGGCAAGTTGATGAAGATGAGCTAGCGTTATTACTTAATAGTGTCATGATCACTTCTCCTGAGAATACTATGGAAGTTTATGGTGGCGAAATTAGCCATTTGAAAATAGGATTGAAGACAATAGTCAGCCATTTAGGGAATAAATCAACAAACAAAGACCCTGAAATTACCCGTTATGTTGTAAGTTTACTTGGTTTAGAACGCCGTTTGAGTAAACACAGCAGTAAAATGAATGAACTTGGCGACCGTATAACACAAAGCCAGCGTCAATTAGCTCATTACGAGATCACCAGTGACACGCTTATATCAAGTTTAGCTTCAATTTATAGCGATTTAATTAGCCCTTTAGGCACGCCAATTCAAGTAGCCGGCGAACCGAGTATATTAAAGCAAACTGTCAATCAGCATAGAATACGCGCGCTTTTATTAGCAGGTATTCGATCAAGTGTATTATGGCGACAAGTGGGCGGAAAACGCCGCAGTATTTTATTCTCACGTTCAAAAGTTGTTGAATGTGCAGAGCAACTACTTAAAACTTGTTAAAAAATTCAAAATTAGTTTTTAACCTTACTTTAACATTAGGAAAACCCTATGGAACTTTCAGCATTAAGTGCAATATCTCCAGTAGATGGTCGTTATGGCAGCAAAGTTAAGTCATTACGACCGATATTCAGTGAATTTGGTTTAATAAAATACCGTGTTACCGTGGAAGTTCGTTGGTTACAAAAACTTGCAGCTACGGCTGAAATTGCCGAAGTTCCAGCTTTTAGTAGTGATGCAACAGCAGCCCTAAATGCGATTGTTGACAACTTCAATGAATCAGATGCACAACGCATTAAAGATATTGAAGCTACAACTAATCATGATGTAAAAGCTGTTGAGTATTTCTTAAAAGAAAAAATTAGCGACAACGCTGAATTAAATGCTGTAACTGAATTCATTCATTTTGCTTGTACTTCAGAAGACATTAACAATCTTTCACACGGTTTAATGTTAAATGATTGTCGTACCGACGTTCTATTACCTGAAATTGATAAGATTTTAGCGGCAATTAAAGCATTGGCGATTGAATATAAAACAATTCCAATGATGTGTCGTACACATGGTCAACCTGCTTCTCCTAGTACATTAGGTAAAGAAATGGCCAACGTTTATATTCGTTTAAAGCGCCAACGTGCTCAAATAGCTGACGTTGAATTATTAGGTAAAATCAATGGTGCCGTGGGCAACTACAATGCTCACTTATCAGCTTACCCTGAAGTTAATTGGCATGAATTCGCTAATGAATTTGTCATTTCATTAGGTTTATCGTTTAACCCATTTACTACACAAATAGAACCGCATGACTATATTGCTGAGTTATTCGATGCAATTGCACGTTTTAATACCATACTAATCGATTTTGATCGTGATATTTGGGGTTACATTGCAATGGGTCACTTCAAACAAAAAACCATTGCCGGTGAAATTGGTTCATCTACAATGCCACATAAAGTTAACCCTATTGATTTTGAAAATTCTGAAGGTAACTTAGGTATTGCTAACGCACTCTTTACTCACCTTGCTCAAAAACTACCAATTTCTCGCTGGCAACGTGACTTAACTGATTCTACCGTTCTACGTAATTTAGGTGTTGGTTTTGCTCACGCAATGATAGCTTATGGAGCAACCTTAAAAGGCATAAGCAAGCTACAAGTAAACGAAGCGAACCTTGCTGCTGAATTAGACAGTAACTGGGAAGTTTTAGCGGAGCCTGTGCAAACGGTTATGCGTCGTTACGGTATTGAAAAGCCATACGAAAAGTTAAAAGAATTAACACGTGGTAAGCGTGTAGATGGCGACTCAATGCGTGCTTTCATTATGACACTTGAACTACCTGATTCTGCTAAAGCACAGTTATGTGAAATGACTCCAGCAAGCTATATTGGTCGTGCAGTAGAATTCATTAACGAATTAGATTAACTTCGTTTAGACTTATTCTGATATAAGGAACCTTAGGGTTCCTTTTTTATGTTCAGGATGAACGGTCATGATTTATGTTCCAGACAAATCATAAGTACCTACATCCTTAAAGACAATGTCACGGTGCCATGGATGGCAATGAGTGACGATGTTCCAAATTCACACTAAGAGTAACCAAACCATGCAAACAATCAATTGGGGCGAGCTTACGCCTGAGCAATTTCTAAAAGAATATTGGCAAAAGAAACCTTTATTGATAAAAGGTGCTTTTAAAAACTTTACCGATCCTATCGATGCTAATGAGCTTGCTGGTTTAGCGATGGAGAATGAAATTGAATCGCGTATAATTGCGAATCAAAATAACAAATGGCAAGTAGAGCAAGGCCCTTTTGAGTCATTCGATAAGTTTGGCGAACAAAATTGGACTCTTCTGGTACAAGCTGTAAATAATTGGTCTCGTAAAACTCAAACGCTATTAGCTGCAGTTGATTTTATACCTAAATGGCGAATTGATGATGTAATGGTTAGCTTCTCAACACCAAACGGCGGTGTTGGCGCTCATTTAGATCAATACGATGTTTTCATTATTCAAGGAGAAGGCAGACGACGTTGGAAAGTAGGTGCGCCAGATAGCTCGCTTAAGCAGTTATTGCCTCATCCTGATTTAAAGCAAGTATCAGATTTTGTACCTGTTATTGATGAAATAACTGAAGCAGGTGATTTACTTTATATTCCACCAAACCATCCACATAATGGTGTATCAATAGAGAATTCCATGAACTTCTCTATTGGATTTCAAGCGCCAAACAACCAAGAGTTATGGTCAAGTTTTGCGGATAAATTAATAGATGAAAACTTAGGTGAAACACGATTCCCTGATAAGGATCGTTTATTAACAGAGAGCCCCGAACAACTTCTTCATGCTGACATTGCAAAACTCAAAGCTTTTATGCAAGCACAGTTAGATGACGACAGCTTATTTACACCATTTATTGGAAAATACCTAACGCAAAATCATCATGCCTTAGAAATATTAATACCTGTATCCCCCATTACCCAAGAGAAACTTACCGATATTTTGTCCGAGCCAGAAAACACATTAGTACCAGTTTCAGGGATAAAAAGTTTAATTGTTCCTTTTCAACAAGAACATGAACAAGAGCAAACGAGTTTTTTATGTATAAATGGGGAAAGTTTTTTAATTGACAAAGAAACAATAGAATTAGCGACTTACTTAACAAAGCCGCACATACTGACAACAAAACAAGTAAAAAGTTTAATGTATTGTTTGAAAAATAAACAATTGTTAACTAGTGTTTTAAATATGGGCTTTTGGTATGTAGAATAAAAATTCTTGGAATTGAAACAATGTCGTTTAGTGTAAGTAGAGTAAAGTGGGAACAAGCAGTATCTTTATTAAAAGATGTTAGAGAAAAAGTTTTTATTTGTGAATGGCGTATTCCTCGAAAGATTGAGTTTGATCGTAAAGACCAATATGCATTTCATGTATTGGTCTGCGATGATATTACTCAAGAGCCCGTTGCAACGGGAAGAATTTTATCTACAGGAGAAATATCGAGAATTGCCGTATTAATGGCTTTTCGAAAGAGGAATATAGATAGGCACGTTATGAAAGGCTTACTTGCAATAGCACGAGATATTAATCTAGACGAAGTTTTTATTTACAGCCCGTTAGATGACGTTGAATATTTTAGAAAATTTAATTTTACCACTGCTGGAGCTGTTTTTATGGAGGCTGGTATGCCAAGACAACGTATGGCGTGTTCTGTTGAGAACATAAGTAACGTGACCAACTTTGCCTTCAACCACTAATTTTACTCATTCCATAATAATCCAATAAAAGCATCTCAAACCAATAACTTCTGTAAGGTAACTTATAGATTCCCACTGTGCTTTATTCTATACAATTATCATCATAAACAAATCATAATATTTTAATCACACAGCTAGCGTACCGCTAGGCTAAATGGTATTGTGCGCTCCGAAACAATACAACCCTTATTACAAAAGTAAAAAATCGATAGATAAAAACTTTTTACGTGGAGATTTAAAAGTGGCAATTTTTGATTCAGTAGATTTTGACAACCATGAACAGGTTGTTTATTGCAGTGATGACGCAACCGGTTTGAAAGCGATTATTGCCGTGCATAGTACAGCACTTGGACCTGCCGCAGGTGGCTGTCGTTTTTGGGATTATGCAAACGATGAAGAGGCATTAACAGATGTTCTTCGTTTATCAAAGGGTATGACATATAAAAATGCTATGGCTGGTTTAAAACTTGGCGGTGGTAAAGGCGTTATAATTGGTAACCCAAAAGAATTAAAATCTAATGATTTATTTAAAGCATATGGCAGAGCAGTAAATAATTTAGGTGGTCGTTATTACACTGCCGAAGACGTAAATATTACTACCGGTGATATGGCCATTGTTAACCAAGAAACTGATTTTGTATCGGGACTTGAAGGAAAAAGTGGCAACCCAGGTCCTTTTACTGCACTCGGTACTTTCTTAGGCATTAAGGCTGCAGTGAAATTTAAATTGGGTACTGATGACCTAACAGGCATTAAAGTTGCTGTTCAGGGTTTAGGTAGCGTTGGTTATTCTCTATGTGAAAAGCTTCACGCTGCTGGTGCAGAATTAATTGTTACTGATATCAATCAACAAATCTTAGATAAAGCAGCTACAGAGTTAAATGCAACCCTAGTAAGCCTTGATGATATATATAAGCAGGACGTTGATGTTTATGCTCCATGTGCATTAGGTGCCTCTATCAATGACGATAGCCTTGCACAAATTAAAGCTGTTATTATCGCTGGTTGTGCCAATAATCAATTAGCAGAACCACGTCATGATACTGCTTTATTAGAAAAAGGTATTTTATACGCGCCTGATTATGTAATAAATGCAGGTGGTATTATCAATGTTGCACTAGAGATTTATCCTGAACCTTATTGCGCCGATAAAGCGACTGGTTTAGTTGAAAATATCTATCATACGTTAATGAGTGTATTTGAAGCAGCAAAAGAGAAAAACTTACCCACAGGGCAAGTAGCTGATGAAATGGCTAGAACTATTATAGGTAATGGTGGAAAGTAATATTTTGTTCTACTGCTACTAACATTTAAGAACCGCATTCATGCGGTTTTTTTATATTCCAAATTATGTTTTTATAAATAACAAAAAAGTCGCTTTAAAGCGACTTTTTTATTCATGAACTAAAGAGTAAGTATTAGTATAAAACCAACGCTTCAATAACTGATTAACTAATAGGTAATGTCGGTACTTGAATACCTGCCATTTCTAGCATTACACGTACAACCTGACAACTGTAGCCAAACTCATTGTCATACCATACGTAAAGTACAGCACGATCACCATCAACAATAGTGGCTTGAGAATCAACAACACCTGCGTAACGAGAGCCTACTAAATCGGTAGAAACAATTTCAGTTGACGCTGTGTAATCAACTTGGTTTTGTAACTTGGAATTTAACGATATATTACGTAAGTAATCGTTTAATGCTTCTTTATCCGTTGACTGCTTCAAGTTCAAGTTCATGATAGCCATTGAAACATTAGGCGTAGGAACACGTATTGCGTTACCCGTTAACAAACCTTTCAATTCAGGCAATGCTTTAGCAACAGCTTTAGCTGCACCAGTTGTACTGATAACCATGTTTAATGGAGCACTACGTCCGCGTCTTGGCGCTGGGTGGTAGTTATCAATTAAGTTTTGATCGTTAGTATAAGAGTGAACAGTTTCAACATGGCCATTCTTAATTCCAAATTCATCATTAATTGCTTTTAAAACAGGCGTGATAGCATTAGTCGTACAGCTTGCAGCTGAAACTATTTTATCATCCGCTAGAATCATATCTTGGTTTACGCCATAGACGATATTTTTAATATCACCTTTAGCTGGAGCTGTTAATAATACTTTAGCAACGCCTTTAGATTGTAAATGTTGTCCAAGGCCTTCTTCGTCGCTCCATACACCTGTGTTATCAACAACTAAAGCATCGTTAATACCATACTGTGTATAATCAATATCGCTTGGGCTTTTTGCATAAATAACTTGAATAAATGCGCCGTTAGCCTTAATTACGTTATTTTCTTCATCTATAGTGATGCTGCCATTAAAAGCACCATGTACTGAATCACGACGTAATAAACTGGCACGTTTGGCTAAATCGCCTTTACCACTTGGACGAATAACAATAGCACGTAGATTCAATGATGAATTAGGACCCGCACGTTCTATTAATAAACGAGCAAGTAAACGACCAATACGACCAAAACCATAAAGAACAACATCTTTAGGTTTTTGTGTATCTGTGTTTTTATTAATAGAAGCTAATTCTTTTTCTAAAAATTGTTCAATTGATACGCCGTTGGCTTCACCTTTGAACAAGTAACGATAGGCTAACTTACCTACATCGATACGAGCTGGTGCTAAATCCATTTTATTTAAAGCATCAATAAAAGGGAAACTTTCACGTAAACGTAATTTACTATCTTCATGTAAAGCAACAGATTTATGTGCTTTAATGATGTCTATTGCAGAAGCATTAACTAATGGACGACCATAAATAGATACTTCTAGACCTTTATTTCTGAAAAGTTGTCCTATAATAGGTTGCATATTTTCAGCAAATGTTTGGCGTTCTTGCCAGCTAGTTTGGTATTGTTCCTCAAGATGAGAAGTCATTGCGTAAACCTTTTTATTTCAGTCAATTGAACGATGAGTTATTATTAATATTAGCACTAACAACAATAATAACTAAATGCGGCGCTATTGTAATCGAACCTGAAAACTTTCGCCACTAGTTACACAGGATTTTACTATCAAAAATGGTACAAAAATGAAAAAAATATTTGGATGCTTTTTACTGCTTTTATTGTTACCTGCTTGTGATAACAAACCTAGCTTTGCTGAGCTTTGTGATAACAACACCGAAATTTGCAATGAATTCGAACAAGATTCCTGGTGTAAACGTGAGCGTATTAAGGTGGGATTTGCTAATTTAGAGCAAAAATTAGAGCCATCAGATATACATAAATACAATCAATTGATTGGATATGAACATTATGCAAAGTGTATGGACCATGCATCAAAAATTGAACATATTAAATTAAAACAAAAACAAATGATGCGTGTAAATAATTCAATTACAGCTAAAAAACGTATTGCAGAAATATCTAAAGAAACTGAACAGTCAGATCACCCTCACCTACTTTATTATCATTGGTCAAGATATATCAATGAGGCATCTTTAGCTAAATTTATGGCACAAGAAGGAACAGAAGCGCTAGAGAATTCACATTCGCAGTATAATTTAGCCACTCATTATACAAAGATAGATCCTAAGAAAACCTTAAGATTACTTTATAGATCGCTTGAGTTATATCAAGAAGACGAAATTATATATCCAGAGGTTTTTCAATCAATATCAACTGTTTTTCTTGAAGAGCGTCAACCTAAGCAAGTTTATATTTGGTTACGAATATTACGTTTGTACTCACCAGACAATGAACAAGTGAGTGAAAAATCTTTAAATGATTATATAGTTGGTTATAAATTAGATAAGGTATTATTAGATAAGATTGCTGTTATTACACTAGATAAGATTGAAAGCAGGACATTTAAATCACCAAAAGTTTAGTTTATGGCAGAGGCTTATGATTTCAACATAAGCCTCATATAGATTAAACAAACCACACGTAATCAATTATCTAATCGTTGTAAAATAGATAATGACTTAATCGTTTTATTTTGAATGGCTAAGATCAATCATTTCACGATCCGGTTGAGACCATTCAACATGAAATTTCTTGCCTCTTTCTTGATCTAAACGCTCAAAAGTATGAGCACCAAAAAAGTCACGCTGACCTTGTAATAAGTTTGCAGGTAAAACAGCCGTGCGCATTGCATCATAGTAATTAAGGGATGAAGTTATTGCACTGGTTGAAATCCCCATTAACGCTGTTTCTGCAACCGTTTTACGCCAATTCATTTGATGAGCATTTAATTGTTTAGCAAAAAACTCATCCAACATTAAATTGTCTAACTTTGCGTTACGTTCAAAAGCTTCAGTAATCGACTGTAAAAATGCAGCTCGAATAATACAACCTGCACGCCATATTTTTGCAATACTCGCAAAGTCCAACTCCCAACCGTGCTCTTTCTCAGCTAACTTCATTAACTGAAAGCCTTGTGCATAAGCACATATTTTTGCGCAATATATGGCATCATGTAAACGAGCAATAAATTCTGTTCTTTCTTGAGCACTTAACTCAATAGTTTCAGGTCCATTTAGAATACTTGAACTCTCCACTCTTAGTTCTTTAAAAGAAGATATAGAACGGGCATATACTGCTTGAGCGATAGTAGGTGCCGGTGTTCCTAATTCTAGACTGCTCATTGCAGTCCAAAGCCCTGTCCCTTTTTGCCCAGCTTTATCAAGGATCAAATCGACAAGTGGAATATTATCTTCGGTTACTTTATGACGAAGCACTTCTACAGAAATTTCCATTAAATAACTGTCTAATGGCCCTTTGTTCCACTGTTCAAATATATCAGCGATTTCATCAGTTGATAATTTCAATCCGGCGCGCAACGTATGATAGGCCTCGCAAATAATTTGCATATCAGCATACTCAATACCGTTATGTACCATTTTCACATAATGGCCTGCTCCTGCTGGACCAATATAAGCAGCGCAAGGTTCACCTTGGTCAATGGTTTCTCCAGGTTTACTTCGCTCTAATGGTTTTCCTGTTTTTGCATCTACTTTTGCTGATATAGCTTCCCATATCGGCTTAATTCGAGTCCATGCATATGGAGAACCACTTGGCATAAGTGCCGGTCCAAAACGGGCACCAACTTCGCCGCCAGAAACTGCCGATGAAAATAAAATAAAGTTACTTTTATATTTTTTCTCTCGCGCTACCGTATCAACCCAAAGGCTGTTTCCCGTATCTATAATTATGTCGTCAGGTTGTATGCCCGCACCAATTAAACTTTCAGAAACTTGGTCAACAGGAGCGCCTGCAGGTACAGAAAGAACAATGAGATGAGGTGTTTTTAGCCTTGATAATAATTCAGTATATGAAGAGCAACCATGAACACGTTGTTTATTTTCACCATTTTCTAATTTGTCTTGGGCGATAACACCTTTAACTTTTTCATTATCTAAATCAAAAGCGGCAATACTATAGCCATTATCGGCTAAGTTTAGCACTAAATTCTTACCCATTACACCAAGGCCTATAAAGCCTATGTCACACAAACCATTATCTTGTGTCATATTAGAAAATCCATAAAAACTGAGAAATATAATGGTCAGAATTCTATCACGAACAAAACAAGCAGCCTAGTAATAAAACTCAAGCTGATTCGTAATAAAACGACCTTTCCAGCTATAAAGCCCAGTAAAATGAAAATTTATCTTGTATAAATCTCAAAATGATGTAATTTTACTACATTATTTTTATTTAAGGTTTTAACATGACAATTAGAGTTGGCATCAACGGTTTTGGCCGTATCGGTCGTTTCGTATTTAGAGCAGCAGCAGAAAGAAGTGACATTGAAATTGTCGGTATTAATGATTTAATCGATATAGATTATATGGCTTACATGCTTAAATACGATTCAACACATGGCCGTTTCAAAGGCACTGTTGAAGTTGAAGGTGGTCAATTAGTTGTTAATGGTAAAGTCATTCGTGTAACTGCAGTTCGTAATCCTGAAGAATTAAAATGGGATGAAATTGATGTTGATGTAGTTGTTGAGTCTACAGGGTTATTCTTAACTGACGAAACAGCTCGTAAACATATTACAGCTGGCGCTAAAAAGGTTGTACTTTCTGCTCCATCAAAAGATGACACGCCAATGTTCGTATGTGGTGTAAACATTTCTGATTACGCAGGACAAGATATCGTTTCAAATGCGTCATGTACCACCAACTGTTTAGCGCCAATTGCCAAAGTATTAAATGACAACTGGGGTATTCAAGATGGCTTGATGACAACAGTTCATGCGACTACAGCAACACAAAAGACTGTTGATAGCCCATCAGCTAAAGATTGGCGTGGCGGTCGTGGTGCAGGACAGAATATTATTCCTTCATCAACAGGCGCAGCAAAAGCTGTTGGTAAAGTAATTCCTGAGTTAAATGGTAAACTTACCGGTATGGCTTTTCGTGTACCTACTCCAAATATTTCTGTTGTTGACCTTACTGTTAACCTTAAAACTAGCGCTACTTACCAAGAAATTTGTGACGCAATGAAATCTGCTGCTCACGGCGATTTAGAAGGCATATTAGGCTATACAGAAGACCAAGTGGTCTCTAACGACTTTATTGGCGAAACGTGTACATCAGTTTTTGATGCGGGTGCAGGCATTGCACTAACAGACAAGTTCGTAAAAGTTGTTTCTTGGTACGACAATGAAATTGGCTACTCAACCAAAGTTCTCGATTTAGTTGCTTATATCTCTGCATTTGAAAAATAATAAACAATTAAAGCAGTTTGATTAAACCTAAAAAGCCAAATGTCATCATTTGGCTTATTTTATATGAAAAATTTATAATGATGAGTAGATAAACTCCACCATAGAGTCCTCAAACAGCCCGCCTTTATAAACAATTCCCTTCATTTAAGCTTATTAATCTGATAGATAATAGACTTAATAGCTACACGACATAAAGTTAAAATTGAAGAGTGAAATGAGGAATAAACAAGCTTATTAATGAAATACGAAAGAATTGATAATCAGAAATTTTATAATCGACAATACTAAAAAAGCTGAAGTTACACTAATAATAAAGAGATTCTCTATATCAGTGGAACTTCAGCTTTAATTGTTCTTTGGTAATAGTACTATTTTACAGCTGCTAAAGCTTGTTTAGCTAATTCAGTAATTTTTGACCAGTCTTTGTTTTTGATTATTTCGTCTGTAACCAACCAAGAACCACCACAACAAGCAACATTTGATAATGCTAGGTAATTGTTTATATTACTTAAATTGATTCCACCTGTTGGGCAAAAACGAATATCTGGGAATGGGCCACCAATTGATTGAATAGCCTTAACACCACCAGAAGCTTCTGCTGGGAAAAATTTCAAGTGATCGTAACCATAATCAATACCATCCATCATTTCTGAAATAGATGATATACCCGGGATAAGAGCAATATTACCCTCATTACCAGCTTGTAATAAATCTTTAGTTAATCCAGGGCTAATAGCAAACTTAGCTCCTGCATCTTGACAACGTTGAAGCATTTCACGATTTGTAACCGTTCCTGCACCAATACAAGCTTCTGGTAGTTCGTCAGCAATAATTTTTATAACATCAAGTGCCGCTGGAGTACGTAAAGTAACTTCTAACACTTTTATTCCTGCGGCCAGTAATGCGCGTGCAATAGGTAATGCATCTTCAACATCTTTGATAACAAGAACAGGCACTATTGGCCCCATAGCGAAAATATCTTTTGGCAACAACTGCCAATTTTTTGTTATGCTCATTATTTATAATTGTCCTTTCATTGAAGATAATTGTTGACGAATATAGGCTGATGCCCCTATCAAACCGGGTTGAGCTTCGGTGATCACATACGTCGGAATATTGTTAATAAAACTTGATAATCGGCCTTTCGCATCAAAACGTTGCCTAAAATCACTATTTTGTATAAAACTTATAAAACGGGGCACAATCCCTCCGGCAATATAAACACCACCAAAACAACCTAATGTGAGCGCTAAATTACCGGCAAAGCTGCCTAATGAGTTACAAAATTGATTCAATGCTTTTTCACATACAGAACATGAACCATCTATCGCTTTTGCTGAAATTTGTTCAGCAGATAAATGACTTTCAGGAAGGTTGTCAATTGACAAAAAAGCTTGGTAAATTTGCTCTAAACCTTTACCACATAATAATTGCTCATATGAAATCCTATGTTGTTTACTTTCAAGTAAATAATTTAAGATTTTAACTTCATCTGAATCAATGGGAGCAAAATCTACATGCCCTCCTTCACCACCTAAGCAACACCAACCGTCTTTAGTTGGAATTAAATTGGCAACACCTAAGCCAGTTCCAGGGCCACATATAGAAATGGGTTTATCTGAAATCGCTTTCCCTTCACCAATTTGCACTTTCTGAGCATCGGTAAGTGAAGGTATAGCATGGGCAATAGCTGTGTAATCATTTATTAAGAATAACTGGTCAATATTTAGTTCTTTTTTTAGAGCAGATTGAGAAAATGTCCATGGCAAATTCGTCATGGTTATTTGGTCAGTTTCTACTGGGCACGCAATAGCTAAACATGCGTTGATTGTTTTACCTTCACAATCTTGCAACGCTAAATACTCACATATAACATCAGCTAAACTATTAAACCTATCACATTGATAAGTTTTAATTTCACCCGTGGAACCGTCATTATTGACGAGACCTAGTCTGATATTAGTTCCACCAATGTCAGCAACTAAATTGATAGGTGACTTACTCATGAAGCTTGTCCATCAACTTCATCAAATAATGAACAGGCACCTGTTTCAGCTGTACTTAAATTACGTCGCATGAAACCAAAAAGTTCTCGTCCCATACCTTGGTGATGCCCATTAACTTGAAAAATAGCGTTATCACGTTTTGCCAACTCGGCCTCATCAACCAATAAGGTTAATTCACCAGATTCACCGTCAACTAAAATCATATCACCCGTTTGTACTTTAGCGATCAAACCGCCGTCTAAAGCTTCTGGGCATAAATGAATTGCTGCAGGCACTTTACCAGATGCACCAGACATACGACCATCTGTCACCATAGCAACTTTAAAACCTTTATCTTGTAAAACACCAAGTGGTGGTGTTAATTTATGCAATTCAGGCATACCACGTGCTTTAGGTCCTTGAAACCTAACTACAGCAACAAAATCTTTCTCTAACTCACCAGCATCAAATGCAACTTGTAATTCATTTTGATCTTCAAAAACGACAGCAGGTGCTTTAATTACAAAACTTCCTTCGCGTAAAGAAGATGTTTTTATCACAGATACACCTAGGTTACCTTTAAGTACGCATAAACCACCAGTCGCTTTGAATGGAATTTCAACTGTCGCGATAATGGTATCGTCGAGAGACTTTTCAACACAATCTACCCACTTAAGTTCACCGTTTTCTAACACGGGTTTTTTAGTGTATCTCGTTAAACCACGGCCACATATAGTCTCTACATCTTCGAAGACTAAACCACCTTCAATCAACTCTCTGAATAGCAATGCCATACCGCCAGCTTCTTGAAATTGGTTTATGTCGGCTTCACCGTTAGGGTATATGCGCGTTAATAATGGAACGGCTTCAGATAGGTCATTAAAGTCTTGGAAGTTAATAATAATGCCAGCTGCTTTTGCAAAAGCAATAATATGCATGGTGAGGTTAGTTGAACCACCGGTTGCAAGTAACGCAACGATTGCATTTACAATTGAGCGTTCATCAACCATTCTACCTATTGGCATATAATTGCCAGACTGCTGAGTTAAACGTGTTGCTTGACGAGCAGCTGCTTTAGTTAATTCTTCACGTAATTGCGTATTAGGCGCAATAAATGACGCACCAGGCAAATGTAAGCCCATTACTTCAACAACTAATTGGTTTGAGTTAGCCGTACCGAAGAAAGTACAAGTACCTGCTGAATGATAAGATGCTGACTCAGCTTCAAGCAATTCGGATTCATCTGCCTCACCTTTAGCATATTGCTGACGTACACGCGCTTTTTCTTTATTAGGAAGACCTGAAGGCATTGGGCCGGCAGGAATAAAAACTGTTGGTAAATGTCCAAAGGTCATACTAGCAATCAATAAGCCCGGTACGATTTTATCACAAATACCTAACATTAATGCGCCATCAAACATATTGTGAGACAGACCAACAGCAGCAGACATCGCAATGACATCGCGGCTCATTAAGCTTAAGTCCATTCCTGGTTGACCTTGTGTAACGCCGTCACACATAGCAGGGACACCCGAAGCAAACTGAGCAACACCACCTGCGTCTCTTACAGCTGCTTTAATTATTGCAGGATACGCTTCATAAGGTTGATGAGCAGATAACATGTCATTATATGCTGAAACAATCGCAATATCAGAGTGATGTATACCACGTAACGATGCTTTATCTTCTTTGCCACAAGCAGCAAAACCATGGGCTAAATTACCGCATGATAGACCAGCACGATGTACTGTTTGAGAGCTTTCAGCTTCGATTTTGGCTAAGTATCTAGCTCTTGAATCCTTACTACGTTCAATAATTTGATTCGTAATATCTAAAATTTCTTTCTTCATTTTAATAGTCATACGTTACTCCGCCAAATACACATGTGTATTGATATCTGGGTTTTGTAAAAATGCCCTTATTGGCATTTCTTTTTGATTGTTACTTGCAAGTGCTTTTTCTAAAACGACCTTTTTACCTTCACCACAAACATGCAAAATAATATTTTTACTTTGTGCTAAATGCGCATAAGTAAACGTTATGCGATCATTCGGAGCAGTTGTAGGTACAACCTTCATTAAGGCATCAGAATTATCAAGCGCAAGTGCTACAGTAATTTGTTCACTACATGGGAATAAAGAAGCAGTATGTCCATCTTCACCCATACCGAGAATTAGGACATCTAAAGGAAGTAAATTATCTTTAGCGTCACAGTTTATTTGCATTAATGTTTCTTTATTACATTCACCCTCTTTTTTAAGGTGAAAAAAAGATGCTGCAGAGGCTTTATTTTTTAACAGGTTTTCATGTACTAAACGTGTATTGCTTGCATCTGATTCAAAATCAACCCAACGTTCATCGGCTAAAGTTACTGTCACATTTTGCCAATCAATTTCTTTCTTGGATAATGCAGTAAAAAAACCTTTCGGTGTTGAACCACCAGAAACAGCAAGGCTTGCTTTGCCTTTTTGGCTAATAGCACTTGATAATAGTTCAGCTACGTTACTTGCCAAAGCATTATCTAAATCAGCTCGCTGAGCGAAATCGTTTAATTGATACATTTTTATTCCCTGAAAATTAACATTATTTCTAAAATTTATTTATTCAACCCACTGGCGATCATCTCTTGCAATCATAGAGAGTGATGCAACCGGCCCCCAAGTTCCTGCAGGGTAAGCTTTAGGTGCTTCATTACTTGTTTTCCATGCCTCAATTATACTATCAGCCCAAGTCCAAGCCGCTTCCAGTTCATCTACGCCACAACACAAAGATTCTTTTGAAACGTCGCAGAAGCGAGGCTGGGCCCCTACAGCCCGTATGGCATGAGCGCTGGCAATAAATCCAAGAGCGGGAGTGATGACCTCACCCGATTCGATCCCCAGAGCCCGAAGAGCCAGAATGAGACCTGCGGTCCCACTGCTGCAGGAAACGACGGGAACACCGAGAGTTGTGGAAGCGACGTTTTCTAACTCTCGAGTTTCAGAACCACCAGAGAGTCGCAGACTCCGTAGAACCTGATCCACAGCTTTCCTGTCGACCTCTTCGATGCGAGGCCTAGAAAGCGGAATGCGATAGGCGGAATCAGAATTTTGGAGAGACACCTTAGCGGACAGGATCAGGGAGTCATCGGAGGAAGACCGCTGGTTTCTTGGGACAACTCCGGGCCTTCAGGTTGAAGACGTTCCTTCATCATTCGACCGGACTTGAATTTG
>CAJWBY010000072.1 GCA_913020705.1 uncultured Colwellia sp. | reverse complement strand
GCCTGAATTGGCATCACGAGACCATGTACGTAAAACCATACCTCTAATTAAGGAGGTCTTAAAAGAGGCTAACTTAACACCTGCTGATTTAGACGGCGTTGCTTATACTGCTGGGCCTGGTTTAGTGGGGGCATTATTGGTGGGTTGCTCAATTGGTCGAAGTTTAGCATATGGTTGGGGCTTGCCTGCAGTGCCAGTGCATCACATGGAAGGTCACTTATTGGCACCGATGTTAGAAGAAAACGTACCTGACTTTCCCTTTGTTGCATTACTTGTTTCTGGTGGGCACACCATGCTGGTGCGTGTTGACGGTATTGGTCAATATGAAATGTTAGGTGAATCAGTTGATGATGCCGCCGGAGAAGCGTTTGATAAAACGGCGAAGTTACTTGGGCTAGATTACCCAGGTGGTCCAGCATTATCTAAAATGGCTGAAAAAGGGACTCAAGGTCGTTTCACTATGCCACGACCGATGACGTCTCGCCCAGGATTAGATTTTAGCTTTAGTGGTTTAAAAACTGCTGCTGGTACTATTATTCGCAAAGAAATCGAACTTCAAAAGTCACAAGGTAATGAAGGAATGGATGAGCAAACTCATGCAGATGTTGCTTACGCGTTTCAAGAAGCTGTCGTTGATACATTAGCGATTAAATGTCGCCGTGCTTTGCAACAATGTAAATTGAAACGGTTAGTTATTGCAGGTGGTGTGAGTGCTAATACGTCATTACGTGAAAAGTTAGGAGAAATTACTAAAAAACTGGGCGGTGAGGTTTTCTATCCACGTCCTGAATTTTGTACTGATAACGGCGCGATGATTGCTTATGCTGGTTTACAGCGTTTAAAAGTTGGAACTGACGCAGACTTATCTTTTAAAGCTACACCACGTTGGCCGTTAGATACTTTACCTGCGGTTTAACGACGGATATGAAACTATTTGGATGTGTTTTTAAAGGAAACTTTACTCTCATGTCCTTTAATTAATCGCCATATATTGTCCTTATGGCGAAATACAATTAAAACCGAAAGCATCATCACAGGATACATGTATAAAGGTTTTAACAACCAAATATAAAAAGGAGCTAGAGATACTGTAACAATGGCTGCTAAACTTGAGTAGCGAGTAAAATATATCACACTGACCCAAGTTAAAATTAATAATCCACCTAGATCTAAACCAATGGGTAATAAAACACCAAGTGCCGTTGCTACTCCTTTACCTCCTTGAAAATTGAAAAATATGGGATACATATGTCCTAAACAAGCAGCGAGGGCGATGAGTCCTAAATTGAGTGGATCTAGTCCAAGAAAATAAGCCCCCCAAACAGGAATCGTTCCTTTTAGAATATCGAAGGCTAATACCAGAGAAGCTATAAATTTATTACTTATACGCAAAACATTGGTTGCTCCGGGGTTGTTTGACCCAGTAGAGCGAGGATCGGGAAGCTTTAATAACTTACATAATAAAATAGCACTAGAAATCGAGCCGACCAAATAGGCAGCAATGATCATCATAAGTGTTAGTAATAAAGCGATAATACCAAAATCTCCAAATTTATTGTCAAAACTATTATTGTTTCTCACAACTTTTTAACAACTTTCGATATTCTATCGTGTCGTGATCGCAATGCAAATAAGTTTTTCTTTACAGTCTGCCAATAAAAAATATTAATTGATCAGTGACGCACTAGTTTTTATAGCACTGCACAGGTAAAATCGCCTTTATTTTAGTTGTTATCGGCAGATTGCTAATTTTTATTTTTAATTACTGATTAAAGGTGAGTATACGTTAATGGATAAAGTTCATATTCAAGGCTTAAGCATTCAAACCACGATAGGTTTTTTTGAATGGGAAAAACAGATCAAGCAAACGTTAGTGATAGATGTAGCAATGGGCTGGAATACAGCGCTAGCCGCTGAAAATGACGAACTTGCTAAAACGTTAGACTACGCCAAAATATCAGAAGAAATTGCTGATTTTGCTAATGATAACCCAGTGGATTTAATCGAAACATTAGCAGAGCGCATGGCTAAGTTTTTGATGGAAACGTATCATATTCCTTGGCTTAAATTGAAAGTAGCAAAGCCAAATGCCGTACATAATGCGTTTACTGTTGCTGTTGAAATTGAACGTGGTAGCGAATCAAATAATGATAAACAGATTTAATGGCCCGTTTATATATATCATTGGGTAGTAATGTTGATCGACATCATTATGTACGTTCTGGTTTGTCTGCACTTAAATTAACTTTTGGTGAATTAACGTTGTCGTCATTATTTGCAAGTAAAGCAGTGGGTTTTGATGGCGCTGAATTTTATAATATGGTTGTTGGAGTAAGTACCGAATTAACTATAGAACAAGTAGCAAAAGCACTTCGTGATATAGAGTTTGCCAACGGCAGAGAAATTGATGCAAAAAAATATAGCCCTCGTACCCTAGATTTAGACTTGTTACTTTTTGATGACTTAGTGATTGATGCCCCCGCACAAATTCCACGTGCCGAAATCACCGAAAATGCTTTTGTATTGTGGCCATTAGCTGAAGTAGCACCACTCCTCAAACATCCAATCTTGAACGAGTCTTATCAACAACTTTGGCAAAAGTACGATAAATCAAAACAACAAATAACGATTGTAGACTTTTCTTGGCCAGCTAATTAGGTAAGTCACACGTTTTAAAATGTACGATTAAGAATTGAATTATTAAAAAGGAATATAACAACTAATGACTATTACAGAGATATTTATTTTAGCCATTGTACAAGGTTTAACGGAGTTTTTACCTGTATCAAGCTCGGCGCACTTAATATTACCCTCAGCAATTTTAGGGTGGAAAGACCAAGGCATAGCACTTGATGTAGCTTTACATGTAGGCACTTTACTGGCTGTTGTTTTATATTTTCGTAAAGACGTAGCTAATATGGCGGTTGCTTGGGTGGGCAGTATAAAAGGTGATAATTCCAGCTTTGAAGGCAAACTCGCTTGGTGGATATTATTTGCCACGATCCCATTAGGGTTATTTGGCTTACTCGGCAAAGACTTTATTGAAGACAATTTACGTACTGCTGCTGTTATTGCCGCAACGACGTTAATCTTTGGGTTTTTTCTCGGTTATGCTGATATAAAAGCTGGAAAAAGAAAAGCTTCAGAACATGTCGATTTTGAAAAACTAGGCTTTAAAGGCGCAATGCTTATTGGTCTAGCACAAGCAATAGCGTTAATTCCGGGGACATCACGCTCAGGTATAACCATGACTATTGGCTTAATGCTTGGGTTAAGTCGAGAGAATGCTGCACGATTTTCATTTTTATTGTCAATACCTGCTATCGGAATGGCGGGCAGTTATTTAACCTATAAATTAATTACTGAATCAGGACCTGTTGATTGGAATGCGATTGGACTTGGCAGCGTGTTAGCTTTTTTTAGCGCTTATGCCTGTATTCACTACTTCCTCATCTTACTTGAAAAAGTAGGCATGATGCCATTTGTTATATACCGATTAGTGCTCGGTGTAGCGTTACTTTGGTTCGTACTTTGATAATTGAACTAAATCGGTTGAGATATCGTACAAATAGATAAGAAATAACAATTAAAATAATAATAAGAACTATAACATTTGAATTTTTCAAATGTTCGCCCTATACAAATATAAAATACAAAAGTGAGTAACAAATGAATTTATCATTAACCGAAGAGCAGATGATGATTCAAGATATGGCAAAAAAATTCGCTGAAAGTGAATTAGCTCCAGTAGCCGCCGAACTTGATGAAACCCAAGATCAAACACTTTTCCTTAAAAACTTAGCGCAATTAACAGAGCTTGGTTTTATGGGCTTAAACATTAAAGCTGAATATGGTGGCGTTGAAGCAGGTTCGGTTGCTTTTAGTTTAGCAATAACAGAAATAGCACGGGCTTGTGCTTCAACTGCGGTAACAACATCGGTTACTAATATGGTCGCAGAAGTTATTCAGGCTGTAGGTAATGAAGAACAAAAGCAAAATTACTTACCTAAAATATGTAGCGGTGAATATAAAGCAGGCGCATTTTGTTTAACTGAGAATAATGCTGGCTCAGATCCCGCAGGTATGAAAACCTCAGCAGCACTTGACGGTGATGAATATGTATTAAATGGTAGTAAACTTTATATTACCAGTGCGAGTTTTGCCGATATCTTTGTTGTGTGGGCGGTAACCGACGCGACAGCACCAAAAGGAAAAGGCATTTCATGTTTCTTAGTTGAAGCAAACACACCAGGTATCACGGTTAGTAAACCTGAAGAAAAAATGGGTCAAAAAGCATCTCCGACTAATGAAGTGAGTTTTACTGATTGTCGCATACCCGCGACTGCTATGATGGGTAAAGAAAATAAAGGTTTTGGCGTTGCTGTTGGTGAATTGGCTGGCGGTAGAATTGGTATTGGTTCATTAGCGTTAGGAATTGGTTTAGCTGCTATGGATTATGCACGTGCCTTTATTACTGAGCGCAAGCAGTTTGGCCAAGCATTATCAAACTTTCAAGGTTTACAGTGGAAACTTGCTGAACGTTATACTGATTTGGAAGCAGCACGTTTATTACTTATGCAAGCGGCTTACACAAAAGAGCAAGGGCTACCTTTTGGTAAGTCGGCTTCAATGGCAAAATTATTTGCCGCTGAAAAAGCAAATACAGCTTGTTACGATGCATTGCAATTAATGGGCGGGGGCGGTTATATCAAAGAATATCCATTAGAACGCATGGCACGCGATGTTCGTATTACTACTATTTATGAAGGTACGAGCGAAATTCAGAAAATTATTATTGCGCGTGAGTTATTACGCGAAATTTAATTTCTCTCGTTTAACAAATCTAAAGCTGAGCTTCTAAACATAACGGGAGTTCAGCTTTTTGTGTTTAGCCCTTGAGCTTTCAATAATTGCCCCAAAATAAAGGGTATAGACGCTTATCAATAAAACTAAATGGAAATGACTGTGACTACAAATGCCATTGAAATAACGTTAGACAATTTTCAACAAATTATTATAGAAGAGTCAAAAACTAAACCCGTTTTAGTTGATTTTTGGGCGGAACAAGTACCAGAAAGCTTAGATCTAAAAGCCAAATTAGCTTTCGGTTTACAAGGGCTTGAAGCACATATACTTTACGCAACTGTTGACTGTCAAACTCAGCAGCAAATTGCTCAACAGTTTGGTATTCAAGGGCTTCCTACCGCTATTTTAGTGAAAGATGGACAGCCACTTGATGGGCTAACTGGGCCACAAAGCGATGACCAAATAAATGAATTTTTAGCGAAACATCTACCTAAAAAAGAAGAATTATTGCTCGCTCAAGCACAACAATTGTTAGCCGATAACAATGTGAATGATGCATTTACAGTGATCAGCAATGCTTTTCAACTTGATAGTGAACGTGCCGATATAAAATTAGTGCTATCAGATGTTTATCTACAAACAGGCAAAACCTCAGAAGCTGAATCGTTACTCGCCACTATTTTGATGGTAGATCAAGACAGTTATTATCACGCATTGATTGCTAAGCTAGAGCTTTCGATTCAAGCAGCTGATTCGCCAGAAATAAAAGCACTAGAAGCGCAATTAGCTAGTGATACAGACAATATTGAATTGCAGCATCAACTTGTTGCACAGTACAGCCAAGTTAATCGTCATGAAGAAGCGTTGAACTTACTCTTTCGTTTAATGCAAAAAGACAGTGGTGATGCGGTAAGTAAGAGTTTATACCTTGATGTACTGAAGTCTTTACCTGATGGTGATCCATTAGCGAATAAGTATCGGAGAAAATTATACACCTTGATGTATTAATTTATGAGCAAAACGCTTAATAGAAGCCCACTTATTATTTAAAAAGATAGTCATTTAAAATGAGTAAGTGAGGCTTCGAAATAGGCCATTTATATTTAAATTAATATAAAGGCTAGATGGAAAATGTAAGCTAAAAACTAAGCTGAGAATAAATTATTAACTTACAGCGGATATTGATTCAACTTCATGTTCGATAGGCTTTAGTTTACTTACAAATGTTTGTCTAAACTTCGCTAGCTTAGGTGAAATAATTACTTGGCAATAAGGGGTATCTGCATTGTTGTTGAAGTAATCTTGATGGAACTTCTCACCAGAAAAGAATTCAGACTCCGCTGTAACTTCAGTCACTACAACATCGTTAAACATATCACTTGCATTGATCTCAGTAATGACTTCTAAGGCGAGTTCTCGTTGCTCATTATTGTGATAAAAAATACCTGAGCGATATTGAGTACCTATATCGTTACCTTGACGATTTAACTGGCTAGCATCATGAAGTGTGAAAAAAATCTCTAATATCTCACGAGCAGTAATCTCAGAGCTATCAAATGTTAACTGTACAACTTCAGCATGACCACTTTCACCAGAGCAGACATTTTCGTAGGTTGCTAGCGCTGCATTGCCGCCCATATAACCTGATATAGCAGATTTAATTCCGACTAATTGTTTAAATGCCGCTTCAATACACCAAAAGCAACCGCCAGCTAGCGTGATTTTTTCTTCATGTGATGACATTAAATTAACCCTTAATATATGTGATTAAGGCAATCTTACAACAGTAGACGTTTAGATGTCTATACGTTTTTGTTGCAAATTATAAAAAATCGTTTTTCAACGATTGAAAATAACAGGTTTAGCGCGATATTATATAATTCCTTAATTGGAGTTGAAAGTTATCTGTTTGTTTTTAAGGGTTTTTATGCGGTTGTTTGATTGGGTCGTGTTGCGAACATCAAGCTTATACCAATATTTTTTGTAAATGTAATTTTGGAATATGAACACCATTGGATGCCATTTATTGTCGTTATTTATATTATTGCTGCCGTAAAGTTTAATGATGGTAATGATTCAGCAGCTATACGTCAGCTTTCAATGTGCCGTCGAGCCTGCAATGAAAGCAACAAAAAAAGCTAACGTTTTTATCGCTATTGATTACATCTAATCATGAAAGTCATAAGCAATATGTTGGTGGAACCTTAATGTTAATTCATCTTTATTGATGGGGATTTCAAGCTCTGTTGCCAATAAGCGCATAGCCTGTTCTATTTGATTGACGAACTTAGCGTAACCACTGTTTTTTGAGTCATCGGTGGTAGCAACAAAAATAAGTTGCACATTATTTACTAACTCATCGGCTTTCCATTTACTGATCAAACCACATGGACTTAGATTAGGGTTATAGCCTAACATTTGTAGCTCACCCATCTTTGAAGTGATTTCATGCAAACTATGACGAACAATAGGCACTAATCCATTAGCGATTAACGCGCCATTATTTAAATTAAAGCGTTTTGCTACAAGTGAAAAGGTATCGGTTAAGTAAGTATAAAGAGGGTTGTAGGGATCTGTAGAGTTGGCATCAATATCCACTAAACCTAATATACGATTATTAACGGTTAAATTAATAACGGCATAACTGATAGCTGAGCATTCAGCTGAAATAACAACGTCTTGTGACTTATAGCGATCATAAATAGGTCTTAACTTATGAGCTTGAGTACCTAAACATCCTTTGTTTTTAGCAAATAAATCATAAGTAAGATGTTGATGGTCGCGTAATCTAATCGCTTTGGTTGGCAGTTTTATTTGTTCGATAAAGTTAGCGAGTAATCCCGTCACTTTTTGATGGAATAAAGCAGCATTGATACGAATATCATCGCCCGATGCTAAAAATAGCAGGGTTATTTTTTTGGCACGAATACTTGCGTCAAAAAATGAATTTTGAAGTTCATGACTTTGAGGATCATAATAAAATAAAATTTGCTGACTAGTTTGCCATTGATGCATTTCTTGGCTGTAACGCACGCGTACCAATTTATCGTTGGCAATAAATAAGCTACTTTTTATGTCGTAGTCATTACTCAGTGTGAATAATAATTGCGATAAGCTTTGGTAAAAATGATAGTAAGGTTGAGCGCTATTTTTAGAGGTATCAGGCGCAATTAACTTTATCAGTTCATCAGTTATTGCAAATTCAGCTAAAATATATTGGTTGTCTCGTGCATTTGAAGGAATATACGCTTTGTGTGCGGCACTCCGTTTTCTCACTATTGACATATCCTTTCCCTGTTTGAAGTTAGACGATAATTTTGCAGTGATTATATGTCGGACATGTGACATTTTTATGATGTTAAAGACTTTTGGGTTATCATCTTCACAGTAAAAAATTTAATTTTCAGAGCAAATTATGTTTCCAGATCAAAAAGCCTTACTCGACGCCGTTAATCAAATTATGCCTTTCGGAAAATATACGGGAAGACCTTTGTTACATCTGCCTGAGCCTTATTTAGTATGGTTTAAATCAAAAGGCTTTCCTGAGGGAAAATTAGGACAACAGCTAGAGTTAATTTACGAAGTAAAACTCAATGGGCTTGAAGGTATGTTGGAGCCACTTTTACGATCTAGCCGTTTAGGTATTCCAGAACATTAAAATAAATTTGTATAAATAAGCCTATTTTTATATTTATTGGTAATAAAGTTTTTCGGTAACGAGTTGTTTTATTTATTTAATCTTAAACGTGACATTTTATCATTCTATAGTTATGTGTTTTTGGTTGTTTTTTAGCCATATCTTACTTGATTTAGCCCTACGATTAACCTTAACTTAATTGTCGATTTCTGTTTTATTCGACAATGATAATAAGTAATAGCAGGACAATGACGGAGAGTTATCAATGAGAACAAAGAAAAGAGATCGGCTAGGTAGAGCACATTCAAATGGTTATCAAGCAGGCCTGAATGGAAAAACAAAAGAGAAGTGTCCTTATCAAAATACTGATGTGAAATCAGAGTGGTTAGGCGGCTGGCGTGATGCGGTTACTGATCGACATGCGGGGCTATTCAAATAATCAAATATAAAATTAGCGTTGAAAAACAAAAAAACCTTTCTAATAGAAAGGTTTTTTACATTTTGACCCAAAGATCAAAGACTAAGGATCAAGCAACTAAGGTTCTGTTGGTAAATGCCAGTTTATTTGTGGAATGTCTTTTAAGCTTAACCATGCATTTGCTTTTGAAAAGTGCTGGCAGCCAAAAAATCCTCGATACGCAGACAGTGGCGATGGATGTGGACCATTTAATACTAAATGCTTATCTATATTAATATTTTTACCTTTTTTTTGTGCATGAGCCCCCCAAAGTAAAAACACACAAGCGGTATTTTCTTGATTAATTTTTTCTATTACGGCATCAGTGAATGTTTCCCAGCCTAACTTAGCATGAGAGTGCGCTTGTGCTTGTTTTACTGTTAAAACTGTATTGAGCAATAATACGCCTTGCTCTGCCCATTGCGTTAAACAGCCATGATTAGGTTTGTTGAAACTATCGTATTCATTAACGAGTTCTTTATAAATGTTAACTAAAGAAGGAGGTGTTTTGATACCAGGTTGTACTGAAAAAGCTAAACCGTGTGCTTGATTTTCACCGTGATAAGGATCTTGTCCTAAGATGACTACCTTGATATTTTTAATATCGTGATAACAAAAAGCATTAAACACATCATCTTGTACAGGAAAAATAACGTCGCCATTCGCTCGCTGTTGAGACATTTCTTGGTTTAGCGCGATAAAATAAGGCTTTGCTTGTTCTTCATTGATCAGTGTTTGCCATTGTGGTTTGATTTTCTTGCTCATAATTTACCCATTATTTGGTAATAAAAAGGCCGTTAATATAAATTAACGGCCATTTTAAACACTTCTATACCCGATGCCAATCAAGATGCCTATTTCCAGCATTTTGATCGTTGTATCGGATTATTTATCGTTTGATAATAAATATTCACGTAAATCACTAAAATCATCAGCCATGTCTTTTGACAAAATTGTTTCACTTGCACAATCCGCTAACTCTTTAGGTAAACCGATAGGCTGCCCTAAAATACTCTCTACAACTTCTTTGAATTTTGCTGGATGAGCTGTACCTAAAAACACACCAAATTCTTCTTCAGTTGCATTGTATTGTAATGCTTTGTAGGCAACGGCCGCATGTGGTTCACTGATGTAGCCAAGTTTAGCAAGCTGTAAAACGGTTGACTGTGTTTGTTCTTCATCAATTGAAACTGAGCTAATACAATCGCTTGGTACAATGCCTGATTTGAGCATGTGCTCAATACGTGGCCAGTTATTTGGATCGCTAACGTCCATGGCATTTGAAATAGTCGCCACTGTTTCGTTAGGTGTCCATTCGCCTGTTTCAAGATATCGCGGAACAGTGTCGTTTACGTTAGTCGCAGCGATGAATCGTTTGATCGGTAAGCCAAGTGCTTTAGCAAATAATCCTGCAGTCAAATTACCAAAATTACCACTTGGAATAGAAACAACGATATTGTCTAGTTCTGTTTTACATTTTTGACGTGATAACTGAGCAACGGCTTCAAAGTAATAACATATTTGTGCTAACAAACGACTGATGTTTATAGAGTTAGCTGAGTTCAAACCGATTGTAGATGCAAGTTCTTTATCATCAAAAGACTTTTTAACTAATGCCTGACAATCATCAAAACTACCATCAATAGCAAGTGTTTCAATGTTTCCACCTAAGGTTGTGAACATTTTTTCTTGTAGCAGGCTGATTTTTCCTTTCGGGTATAAAATGACAACACGAATATTTTCAATACCATGAAATGCGTGAGCAACTGCTGCACCCGTATCGCCAGACGTTGCGGTAAGTATGGTGATTTTTTTATCTTTGCTAAATGCTTGAAGACACTTAGCCATAAAGCGAGCACCAAAATCTTTAAAGGCAAGTGTTGGCCCATGAAACAATTCTAGTATGGCGCGATCTTTACTGATCGGTTGGATTTGCGCAGGAAAATTAAAAGCACTGGTCACAATATCGCTTAACTGTTTTTTTGTTAGATCATCTTTAACAAAAGGGTAAAGTACATGAACACTTCTTTCGACTAGCGGCATAGCCAGTAATTCGTCGATGTTATCTAAAACAGGGATCGTTTCAGGAAAAAAGAGTCCTTGGTTTTTACCTAAGCCTTGCTTAACCGCACCCGCAAAACTGACTTGTTCATCGTTTTCTTTTAAATTATAAAATTTCACAACATATTCCTAATAAATTCTTTATTTTTACTTTTCAATAATGTGATTAGCTAGGTAATTTACCTGCACCAGCTACATCAACCTGACAGACGTGGACAAAACCCAAATCTGTTTGTAAATAATTTTCTTTTAACCAGATAGCTGCACTTTGTGCTTTTTCAAGGGAGTCAGACACACAAAATAAAGTGGGTCCTGAGCCTGAAATACCTATCGCTAAATGCCCTTGATCTTCTAAATAAGTTTTTGATTGTTCAAACTTAGGTAACAAGTGTTTACGGTACGGTTCTGCAATTACGTCTGTTAGGACTGAAAAAGCCTGTTCTTTGTCATTACGATGACAAGCGTCAACAAATGTGGCTAAGTTTTGGCTAAAAGTAATCGCATCAGCGCGACTGTATTTAGTCGGTAAAACATCACGAGCGGCTTTTGTTGAAACATTAATACCAGGGTAGGCCATCACATAATAACAATTCTCAAATTGAGGTAAGTCTCTGCAAATAACTTGCTGGTCTGGCACCATTAATTTTAGGCCACCTAAATAGCACGGAGCGACATTGTCGTAATGTAAACTGCCACTTATTTTCGCCTCCATTTCGCCCATCATAAATAACAGGGTTTTTTCATCAAAATATTCTAAATAAAATTCATTAAGCGCGACTAATGCGGCAACGACCGAACAAGCGCTTGAGCCTAAACCACTGCCTACCGGCATTTTTTTATCTAATGTAAGTTGCACTTTCTGTATCGGCTGTTGTGCTTTTTCAAGCGCTTGGTTGTATAAAACCAAACAATGCCAAACAATATTATCTGTTGGCTTACCCGGTAATTTATTGGCAAATTCACCGATAACGATAAGTTTATTTTCTTCAGCTGATTCAATAGAAACTATATCACCAAGCAATGTGCCGTCAATAGGTCTGACAGCTAAGCCTAATACATCAAAACCTACATTAAGGTTACCAATTGATGCCGGCGCAAAAACAGAAATAGTCATTAGTGTTGTTGCTCCCATGCTAAGGTTCTTAATAAATCACCAAAGACTCCGGCAGCAGTTACTGCTGCACCAGCGCCATAACCACGTAATACGAAAGGTAAAGGTTGGTAATAACGGCTATGAATTGCTAAAGCGTTCTCTCCATCTTTTACACTATATAAAGGGTGGTCACTTGCTACGGCTTCAATGGCAACTTTACACTGACCATCAACAATATTACCAATATAACGTAATACTTTGCCTTCACTTTTAGCATCAGCGACACGCTTAGAAAATTCTGCATCGATTTTCGGTAAGTTATTCATAAAGTCGTTTACTTCGCCACTTGCATCAAAATCTGCAGGTAATACAGGCTCTATGGATATGTCAGATAACTCCAGCTGCATTCCAGCTTCACGTGCCATGATCAATAACTTACGGGCAACATCCATACCACTTAAATCGTCACGAGGGTCAGGTTCTGTAAAGCCATTTTCTTTCGCTATTGCTGTAGCTTGAGAAACAGTCATACCTTCTTCTAGTTTACCAAACATATAAGAAAGTGAACCAGAAAGTATACCTTCGAATCGTACTAACTCATCACCGGCTTTTATCAAACTTTGTAATGTGTCAATTACTGGTAAGCCTGCACCAACAGTGGTCTCATATAAGAAACGACGATTAGATTTTTGTGCTGCACTTCGCAGCGCTTGATAATACTCCCAAGAATCTGTATTCGCTTTCTTATTCGGCGTAACTACATTAAAACCTTCTTCAAGGTAGTCAACATAACTCATTGCTAAAGCTTCGTTTGACGTTGAGTCTACTAAAACAGGATTAATTAAATGATTTTTACGAACAAAGTCTTTGATGTTCTCAACATTTACAGGAACTGAAGAGTTCGACATTTCTACTTGCCAGTTGTCTAAATTGATACCCTCTTCATTAAACACCATACCTTTACTGTTAGCGATGCCATAAACTTTTAATGAAATATTTTGTTCTTTTAGTTTAGGTTGCTGACGAGCAATTTGCGCAATAAGTTCACTACCTACTACACCACAGCCAACAAGAAATACATCAATGGTTGGTTTGTGCGTAAAGAAATTCTGATGACTTACTTTCATGGCATCAGTACATTTACGTTTTTCTACCACTACTGATATGCTGCGCTCTGAAGAGTCTTGTGCGATCGCCACAACATTTACGCGTGCTTGAGCAAGTGAGCTGAAAAATTTAGCGGCAACACCTTGTTGATGATGCATTCCATCACCTACTAATGACACGATTGATAACTCGTGTTGTAATTTAAGTGGTTCAAGCAAGCCGTTGAGCAACTCTAATTCAAACTCTTGCTGAAGGCTAAATTGAGCTAATTCTGCGTCACTTGTATGAATACAAAAACTGATGCAGTATTCGCTTGATGATTGACTTATTAATACCAGAGAAATGTTTTCTTGGCTCATGGTTGCAAAAACGCGACTCGCCATGCCAACCATACCTTTCATGCCTGGACCTGAAACGTTAATCATCGTTAAATCATCAAGGTTAGATATTGCTTTAACTTTTTTAGTTTTATCATCTTCATTTGAAATTAGTGTACCTGGCGCTGACGGGTTACCAGTATTTTTAATCAAACAAGGGATATGGAATTGTGCAATAGGTCCTATCGTTTTAGGGTGTAATACACTCGCACCGAAATAGGAAAGCTCCATGGCTTCTTGATATGACAAATAGTCGAGTAATTTAGCCTCTTTTATAAGGCGAGGATCCGCATTAAAAACTCCGTCTACATCTGTCCATATTTCACAGCACTCAGCTTCAGCACAAACAGCTAAAACAGCAGCAGAATAATCAGATCCGTTTCTACCTAATGTTGTTACTTGTTTCTGGTTGTTCACACCGATAAAACCAGGCATTAAAGCGACTTTGTTCAGTTTTTCATATTGCTTTTGAAAGTTTTCTTTTGATAACACTAAGTCAGCTACGGCATTGAGTGAAGCGTCATTAGTGATTAAAAAATTCTCTGGAACAAGTACTGAAGTTTCAATGTTTTTTGCGTTTAATACTGACTCAAGTAAGGCAACACTTAAGCGTTCGCCTATGCTGATAATAATAGCTCTGATGTGATCTGGACAATAAGACAACATTGTTGCCCCTTGCAAATAGCGTGAAAGCTTATGCTCCCAATTTACAAGAGTTTGTTCTGCATGTAATGGGCTGAAGTTCGGCACACCCGCACCAAGGTCTTCTATAATGCTATTAATGGCTTTTCTGAAATGTTCGAGATCATTTTGTAATTTTATTTCATCACTAATGTTTTCTGCCATAGCAACTAAGTGGTTAGTTACGCCTTGTGGTGCTGAAACAACCACGGCCACAGGAGAGTCGTTACTCTTATCAGAAATGATCTTAGCCACTTGCACAAAGCGTTCTGCTGATGCTAGAGACGAACCGCCAAATTTTAATACACGCATTTTACTTCCTCTTTATTACATCATGCTTTGCGAGCCAAAGCCTTGAGTAATGATTTAAACCCTAAAACAAAAAAAGCCCGTTACCTAGAAGGTCACGGGCTTTTATTTAATGTGTTTTTTACACGTCAGCCGATGACCATCATCCCATTGAGGGTGATAGTGGTAATAATAATGGTAATACGGCGGATAAATGTTTTCATGGGTATAAAATGCCTGAGCAGTGTTTTACTGTCAACAGTTATTTATGAATAAAAAGTTATACTTTATTCATAAATGTGGAGATTGGTTGTTTTTTTTGTATATTTGAGGTGTTTTATTCAATTTATCAAGCTTCAATAAGGTGTTTTGCAACACAAACAATATTCCTTCCAGAAGCTTTAGCATCATACAGGGCAAGGTCTGTATTAGAGATCAAATCTTCGTAACGGGTGTCTTCTTCGCTAATTACGGCAACACCAACGCTCGCTGTAACTTTTATTTCAGATTTTTGAAAGTTAATTACATTTTTACTGATAGCCACTCGAATTCTTTCAGCAACATCTAAAGCGCCAACTATATCGGTATTAGGCAGTATAATAGCGAATTCTTCACCACCGTAACGTCCAAACAGGTCGCCTAAGCGTAAAAGTGAACTAATAATTTTTGCCGTTTCAATCAATACCAAGTCGCCACCTAGGTGTCCGTAGGTATCATTAAGCAATTTAAAATGATCTAAATCGAACATGATGAGTGCTAAACCATGCTGATAACGACGGGCACGAGAAAATTCCTTCTCTAGACATTCTTCCCAATGCTTGCGATTAAATATTTGTGTTAAACCATCAATTCGGTTTGATTGTGCAAGTTCTTCTAATGTTTTATTAAGCATTGTCTGGTAATGGCAAACATCTGTAACATCTTCAATTAGAATGCATACATTATCGCTACCATCTTTTCTTTCGAGCGGCAGGAATGTGCAGTTCTGTGCCATAAAATGACTATTAGTTGATATAGGACGTGTATGTTGTAATTCGAAAAGATGGTGTCTTTGTTCCCATGAACAAAATGATTGTGATTTCAATTGAAATACACCCTCTACTTTTCTTTTAAGCCATTTTTGAGGTAATTCAGGGAAAACTTGAAAAATGTTATTGCCGACAACATCATCTGTTTTTCTATTGGAATGAATTTCTAAATACCGATTCCAAAATACAATGTTGTATTGATTATCGATAATCAGAACACCAGTGTTTAGCTTGTTGGTAATATCAATGCATATGTCATTGGAATACATTAAAATTCTTCTAAGATTCTGTCGATAACAGATTTTATATTGTTAATTGCCGATTCAGGTATAAATAAAATCATATCGCAATTAAATGAATAGTCGGTCACTTGATAAGTTATTTTAACTTTTAATGCTAAGTCCCAATTAAAAGATTGCTGAGCAAGATGATCAGATACTGCACTTTGTGAACCAGCCAATAAACGCGGAGCACTGTAAGACATTTGGTTATCTATTTGCTTGGCAAACACATTTAAAAATGTTGTCGTTAAAATCGAGCTTAAATCAATGATTTGCTCTTCAACTGATAATTCGTCAGGTTCATAACCCAGTAAGTCTGCAAGACGATCTGAGTCCTTAGGCTTGTAAACTAAAAGAGCTTCACCTCGAATACCTTCATAACCGAAGAACCCCTGACTGACAACCGCAGCAGAGTTTTCGTTACTGCTTAAGGTTTCAATAAGACTCAGTGTGCTTACTTGTTCAATACTGGGTACTTTCAAATAAACGAAGGTGTCTAAAAATCTTGCAAGTTGATCACTTGCTTGACCCATAGCAACATTGATTATTTCTTGTAAACAATCTTGTTGATCTTCATTTAAATTAAGTTCGCTCATAAAAAACCGTGACTTTTTAAGTTAGTATTAAGGACATCTAACTGAACAGGTTTACGCATAAAAGCTTTTGCGCCTAATTCAAGTACTTTATTTTGCATTTCTGGTTGGATGTCAGCAGATATGACAAAAATTGCCGGTGTAATGTTTTCATCTTTTAATGCTTGTAAAACGCCTAAGCCATCAAGAACTGGCATAGTCAGATCAAGAAATAAGATGTCAAATTGTTGAGAACGTAAAAGTTCAACGGCTTCTTGGCCATTTTTTGCTAACTGGGCGTTGGCAGATAATTGCTCTGGTAAGCTACGTAAAACTTGTTTACGCGCCATATTAGAGTCATCACAAACGAGAACTGAAAAGCTCATGTGATTAGTCTTCCTTTATTATTTTTGTTTTATGGTGCTAATCTACCTTAAATTTTGTGAACTGTTAATGAATAAAGCACAAAAAGCCGTTTTTTTATGCTTTTATTGACATAGTTCATCAATTTCAGCTTAATTTAACGACAAATTAGAGATATTATTGTATTTATCAGTTTCTTTTACGGTTTATTACACGCCAAAAATTACTGAAAATAGCATAATAGACAATATTGCTGAAAGGGTGTATATCGCAGTGGCTTTCCAATTATACGTTTTTAATTTCATGGTTTGCGTCCTTATCTATTTGTAATAACGACGATTAATCAACTGTCATTATTTTGTTCGTTTTAATTAGTGTTGAAAAGATAAGCGATATTCATGCCAATAATTTAGTAAGTAAAGGATTTACTTAGATATTATTATTTTTGTTGAAAATTAATTAAATTTTTTGGATATTTTAGTGGGAATATAAGAAGAGAGCTTTAAGACGTTTTTAGTTACCAACTCCATTTTGTAAACATAAATTTGAAGTGTTTTTCTAGGGTAATTTAATCGCCAACGTAATTAATTACTGGGCCAATGTAATTGACTCTGATGAGATTTTAGCCAAGTCTTTGCTAATACATAATTAGGATAATTCAGCTCAACTTTTCGCCAAAAAGCAGGAGAATGATTCATATGTTGAAGATGGCAAAGTTCATGAACAATAACGTAATCAATTACCCAATTTGGTGTCATTGCGAGTAAAGAACTAAAGCTAAGTTCAGCCCTGCTATTACAACTTCCCCAACGAGACTTATACAATCTTACTTTAAATGACTTAGGTAAAACGCCAATTTTTTCGGCTTGAAGACTTAGGTTTTCATCGATATAGTCACTGGTCCGCTGTTTAAACCAATCTTCGAGTTGTTTCTTTACCTGTGTTTTTTGTAAGTCAGGTTTATCAAATACTTTTGATTTCATTCGATTTGAAATAGTAACGATGATCAAATCTTCTTCAAGGATAACTTCGGGGAAAAGACCGTAAGTAATGTGGAGTGTTTTAAGTTCACCATTGAGCAATAACTTACTTGATTCTTGATAATGATTATTGGCTTCGTATGGAAGGCTATTTTGCTCGGCAACCTTTTTCTGTAACCAAGCACTTTTAGCATTTACGATGTTGGCGACTTCATTGTCAGAAACAAATTTTGGCGCACGGATGATAATTTTTCCGTGCTTAACCTGTAAGCCGATTGTTTTTCTTTTAGCGCTGCGAACCAATTGATATGACAACATATTCGTAGACTTCAGTACTTGCATAACAAGATGTTAGGCTGCGTCTTTATTTGCTTTGGCTTTTCGTGGTGCTTTAGCCGCAGGTTTACTTGCTTTTTTAACAGCCACTGTTGCAGGTTCGATATTTTCTTGTTCTGGGGTATCCGTAGCCGATTCTTTTTCAGAAGTTAGGCCTTCACTTTTAACGATAACTTTCTTAGTCGTTACAGGCTTAGCTTTTTTAGCCTGAAGCGCAACAAGCACATCTTCACGATTTTTAGCCAAGTAAATACAGAGTTCTTCGCGAATCTTCTCATTAAGATCTAATGTGGTACCTTCAAACATCTCGGCTAAGCTATCAGCCATATCAAGCATTTTGTCATACTCGTCTGCTGCTTTTTTGTCCATGAATGTTTCAACCTCCACACCTTGTCTAATGACGACAAATCGACTTTCAACTGCCATTACTTTTCCTTACCTGATCAATATTACGCTTGATAGTTTTATCATAGTTGATAAAACGGCCTATACAATTTAATTTAAGCTGTATATGGGTACAGTACTATACGAGGTTTTAAATTAAATACAATCAATTTATAAAACCTCATACTTTTTATGTGCTGCTTTGTACACGTTTTACTGTTACTACAACAATCTAACTCTAAATTTACGGCCTTTCAATTTTCCGTCACTGAGTTTTTTATACGCTAGTTTTGCAAATTTTCTGCTAACAGCAACATAAGCCCAATTGTCAGATAACTGAATTTTGCCAACTTCGCTTCCTGAAATAGTTTTGTCACCAGTCAATGCACCTAGTATATCGCCTGCACGTACCTTTTGCTTTTTGCCGCCGTCAATTTGTATAGTAGACATTTTAGGCGAGTATACTGATTCATTCAGCACGCTTGCATCAGGCAATAATTCACCTTCAATAGTACGATCAAGGTAATCTTCTAATAATCCAATTTTGTAGCTTTCTTTTTCACTGAAAAATGAACAAGCAATACCTGTGCTGCCCGCTCGGCCAGTACGACCAATACGGTGAACATGAATTTCGCTATCACGGGCAATATGATAATTAAACACAGCGTCTAAAGCATCAACATCTAAACCGCGAGCGGCTACATCGGTAGCGACCAAAATTGAAATACTTTTATTTGAAAAACGTACCAATACTTCGGTACGATCTCTTTGCTCTAAATCACCATGTAAATCTTGTACGTTAAAACCATAATTACGCAGTTCAGATACAACGATTTGAACGTCTTTTTTAGTGTTACAAAACACGATGCTAGATTCTGGCTGATGCTTTAACAATAACAATCGTATGCCATCAATACGTTCACTGTCATTTTCTACTTTATAAAAGTGCTGAGAAATAGTGCTTTCTTCATGGTTGCCTTCAACAGTAACCTTCGTTGGAGAACGCATTATTTTTTTAGAAATATCTGCAATTTCTGGTGGGAAGGTTGCACTGAATAATAATGTTTGTCGATCTTGTGGAATATTCGAAATAATGAAATCAACAGAGGCTTGAAAGCCCATTTCTAGCATGCGATCGGCTTCATCGAGTACGAGCATATTCACATCATCTAACTTTAATGTACCTTTACCTAGATGATCTTCAATTCTACCTGGTGTGCCCACAATAATGTGCGCGCCATGCTCTAGTGAACCAACCTGTGGACCAAACGGCATACCGCCACATAAGGTTAAAATCTTGATGTTGTGAATCGCACGTGCCAGTTTACGTAGTTCTTTTGCAACTTGATCTGCTAGTTCACGTGTCGGACAGAGGATTAACGATTGAATACGGAAACGCTTTACCTCTAATTTCTCTAAAACACCTAAGCCAAACGCCGCTGTTTTTCCTGATCCCGTTTTACCTTGAGCAATAACATCGCCGCCAGAAATAATGGTAGGTAAGCTTTGTGCTTGTATATCGGTCATCTGTTGATAACCCATAGAGTCTAAATTTTGAATTAACTCAGGCTTGAGTTGTAAAGTGGAGAAACTAAGTTCGCTCAACGTAAATTCCTTGGCATAAAAATAATACGTCATTTTACCTTGTTTATCGGTTTATTACTCTATAAAAAAACGGCTCATATTGAGTGAACACATTTGTGGTTGCTCCAGTGGCAACATATGACCGGTATTGGCAAGAACGGATAAAGAAATAAGGGGGGATTGTGGCAAAATAGCTTCAATACGACTGAGCTTAACCAGTGAGTCGTTATCACCAATTAAAAACATGATAGGTATTGAAAGTGAAGGGAGCTTAACTAACAAATTCTCTCGTTGAGTCGTTACCGTTAATTGGTGAATGAGAGTTTCTTTACCAAGACTAGTGTCCATATCTTTAATACAATTGATAATTTCAAGATTACTCTGTTTACTCGAATCAAGTAGAGCGGTTATACGTTTTGTAGGGATCCCAGAGTACCCATGAGTTTTTAAATACGAAATAGTTCGACTGCGCTCTTTTAATTCATTCTCCGGCAGGGAGTAAGACATATTAGAAATAAGGAGTAACTTATTAATTTGTTCAGGAAATTTCAAAGCATAAGCGGTAGCGATATAACCGCCTAAAGAAAATCCGGCTAAATTAATTTTTCCTTTGGGTAACTGCTTCTCAAGTAAAGTGACTATCTCATCAATACTGTTACCCTTGGGAATAGCCAGATGAATAAGCTGAATATTCTCAGGCAAATATTGAATACAATCTTGCCATAAACGTTGATCGCACATGGTGCCGGGTAAGCAATATATTGTAGTTTTCATTATGTATATTACTGAATCACATCATCAAATAACTGTACATTCACTATTTCATTTGCTGGAACCTTTCCTTGGCTCGCAGGTAAAATAATATAACAATTGGCCGTCGACATGCTGGTTAGAATTCCAGAACCTTGACTACCTGTACTGGTAACTGTCATCTCACCTAGTACATTAGTTGATAGTATCGCGCGCTGAAAGTCCATACGTCCGGGACGTTTGTTTAATTGGGTGGCGGTTTTCACTTTCAGTAAAGGAAATTTTTTCGGTTGAGCATTCTGTAATTTTAATAATGCTGGAACCGCTAATTGATGAGCAGTGACTAATGCTGAAACGGGATTGCCTGGTAAGCCAAAAAAGTAACTGTTCGGTAACTTTCCAAAAGCAAAAGGTTTACCGGGTTTCATGGCTATTTTCCAAAAACCAATTTCACCTAATTGTTCGAGTATCAT
>CAJWBY010000071.1 GCA_913020705.1 uncultured Colwellia sp. | reverse complement strand
TTAGAAAGTGAAAAGCCAACCTTTATTAGTGACATTCGCGATAAAGGACAATGGCTTAGAACAACTGACAAGCCTGAATTATATGATTTTTACAATGAACACGATAAATTTACGGCAACTAATAAAGCACGTAATACTTATAACAGTTCAAATAAAAAGTTAGAGCAGTGGGAAAAAGATCTGCTTGTTGATGAAAGAAACTTCTACATTGTTGATTTTGAAAACAAAGGCGGCTTAGTCATGCCTATTATTGTTGAATTAACGTTTGCTGATAAGACAACTGAACTCGTGCATATTCCTGCAGAAATTTGGCGTAAAAATAGTGAAAAGGTGTCTAAATTATTTATTACAGATAAAGAAATTACGGCTATTGCCATTGATCCAAACTGGGAAACTGCTGATGTAGATGTTAATAACAATTACTGGCCAGCTCGCCCAATAAAATCAAAATTTGAACTATATAAACGTAAAAAGAAAGATATGATGCGTGATTATAACATGAAGTTAAAATCTGCAGATGATGAGAAAAAAGACAAGGAAGAATAAGGTAAATAATGGTAAAAAATACATTATTTAAAAGCTTCATTATTTGCATATTGTGTGGAGTTACGCTTTCAAGCGTAGCTCACCGCTACTTTTTTGGATTAACTGAATTATCAGTTAATCCAAAAACAAATAATATAGAAATCATTCATCAACTGACTGCTCACGATATTGATAACGCTATTGCTGAGCAACAGCAAATACGCTTTTCTCCTGAACATCTAGATTACTAAAAGCTCATTCAAAAAACCGTGTAAAAGCGCATTTCCAACTTATTGAGCTTCAATAGAATAAAAAATACATCAAAAAGCCCAATCGGATAGGCTAAGAAATAACTAAAGGTAACTTTTATATTTATCAAAACGCTAATTTTGAAAACTTATTATTTGTAATAGTGGTAAAAAATGATTTACTCGTCGATACTTACCCTAAACAGGTAAAGACTGTAAATTACAAAGATGGAACAATTATGGGCAGTTTAATTTTCTCTGACTCCGTAAAAATGTCTGAAATTACCATAATAGAAAACAATAACTAGTAGGAACGATTTATTTTTGCTAAATTAGTATTTAAAATCATATTACTAGTACAACTAACGCCTTTGGGAAACATTCATGAATGTAGAGTTTATTAACCCCTTTTTATCTTCAATGCTTAATGTGATGTCTACAATGGCACAAATGGAATTGGTACCTGAGAAACCTCGCTTAAAAAAAGGTGAAGTGGCTATGGGTGATGTTTCTGGTTTAATAGGTATGGTAAGCGCACAAACTAAAGGCTCTTTATCAATTACTTTTGAAGGAAAGTTAGCACTTGCTACCATGAAAAAGATGGTCGGTGAAGGCCCTGATGAAGTTAATGAAGAAATTACAGATTTAGTCGGTGAAATCACCAATATGGTTACGGGTGGCGCTAAGCGTATGCTCAGTGAGAAGGGTTTTGAATTTGATATGGCTACACCTATGGTCGTTTCAGGTAAAGATCACACTATTCACCACAAAGCAGACGGCCCTATCATTATTATCCCATTAGGCTCTGAATTTGGTAAAGCTTTCATTGAGTTTAGTTTCGATAAATAAGTATTTACTAGCGTAATAAATTATCTAATAACCTCCTTTATTTATACAGGAGGTTTTTTTGTGCCTGAAAATGCCCAACTATCTTTATTAAGTAATGACTTAATTTTTACTATAATTAGGCGGTATATTCTGGAATAGGCTTATTAAATTAAAAAGAATAAATACTTTACTGTGCTGACAAAGTCATTTTAACGCGGCGAGTTATATTACATAAAAGTTCATAGGATATAGTAGTAGCGCATTCAGCAATTTCTGCGACAGGTAAATCATCTCCCCACAAAGTCACTAAATCACCTATTTTATCACGTGAATTAACACCTAAATCAACGGTGATCATATCCATAGACACTTTTCCTATTAATGCTACTCTTCTGCCATTTATTAGTACAGGCGTTCCATTTTTGGCATGACGTGGATATCCGTCACCATAACCAATAGCAACAACACCTATAACTGTTTTTTCTTTGCTTTGCCAAGCACCTCCATAACCAATAGATTCACCGGCATCCAGTTCACGTATAGCTATCAAGCTCGATTTCAGTGTCATTACAGGCTTAACATCAAGGCGAACTATATCACTTGTACTATCATTCGCTAACGGCTGTTCTGAGGGGGATATTGAGGACGCTTCCAAAGGTAAAGGAGAAACACCATAAAGCAATAATCCTGGGCGGATCCACTGATAGTGACTTGTTGGCCATGAGCAAATTCCAGCTGAGTTTGCTATCGTGCGCTCTTGGTCACAGCCCTGTGTCACCTTTTCAAAGAGTGATATTTGTTGTTGTGTAACATTACTGTCTTTATCATCAGCACAACCTAGGTGGCTCATTAAAACAATATCTTGCTGTACGTTATCTGAGGCTGTTAATTGCTGATAAAAATCCTTAAATTGATCAGGGTTAATACCTAAGCGATGCATGCCTGTATCTATTTTTAACCAGACTTTTAAAGGCGATGAAAGCTTGGCTGCTAGAATTGCATCAAGCTGTTGTTGATTATGAACAACCGTTTGTAAATTATGGAGAGAAAGAATTGATAAATCTTTACTATCAAAAAAACCTTCTAATAAAACAATTGGTTGGGTTATCCCGGAAGCTCGAAGCGCTAACGCCTCATCTATTCTTGCTACAGCAATCGCATCAGCTTTTACTGACAAATCACCCTTTTCAGTGTCTTTAGATTGATCTGAAAATAATGCCTGAGCAATACGTTCTAAACCATGACCATAGCCATTTGCTTTTAAAACAGCGAGTACTTTTGTGGTAGGTGCAAGCAATTTAATTTGCGCTAAATTATGTTTTAGCGCAGATAAGTTTATAACCGCAGTTGCTGTTGTTAACGCCATTAATCTTCAGCTAAGACATGTGGGCCTGCATAGTTGTCAAAGCGTGAAAATTGCCCTTGGAATGTCAGTGGTACACGACCAATAGGACCATTACGTTGCTTACCAATTATAATTTCTGCCATACCTTTGAACTCTGAATCATCATGATAAACTTCATCACGATAAATAAACATGATCAAATCGGCATCCTGCTCAATAGACCCAGATTCACGAAGATCCGAGTTAATTGGTCGTTTGTCTGAGCGTTGCTCCAAACTACGGTTTAGCTGAGAAAGTGCAACAACAGGTACCTGTAACTCTTTCGCTAATGCTTTTAATGAACGGGATATTTCGGCAATTTCTAAGGTACGATTATCGGAAAACTGCGGCGCACGCATCAACTGTAAGTAATCGATCATGATCATACTAATTCCACCATGATCACGTGCGATACGACGTGCACGAGAACGAACATCAGTAGGCGTTAAACCCGCAGCATCATCAATAAACATTTTGCCTTTATCAATAAGCAAGCCCATTGTTGATGATAAACGCGCCCAATCTTCGTCACCAAGTTGACCTGTACGAATTTTAGTTTGATCAATTCGACCTAACGACGCTAACATTCTCATCATTAATTGTTCTGCTGGCATTTCTAAACTGAATATCAATGCAGGTTTGTCTTCGGTCATTGCTGCATTTTCCGCAATGTTCATCGCAAATGTTGTTTTCCCCATTGATGGACGAGCAGCAACAATAATGAGATCAGATTTTTGAAAACCTGCAGTCATTTTATCTAAATCACTAAAGCCACTAGAAACCCCCGTAACACCTCCATTGGGTGAAGAACAAAGTTGTTCAATACGATCTACTGTTTTTTCTAATACTGAAGTAATGTTTTCTGGACCTTCAGATTTATTTGCGCGTTGCTCGGCAATAGCAAATATTTTAGTTTCAGCAAAATCGAGTAGCTCTGCACTAGGACGACCTTGAGGATCATAACCTGCTTCAGCAATTTCATTAGCCACACTGATCATTTCACGAGTAACTGCACGTTCACGAACAATATCAGCATAGGCAGTGATGTTTGCTGCACTCGGTGTGTTTTTCATCATCTCTGCGAGATAAGCAAAGCCGCCTGCATCTTCGAGTCGCTGCTCGTTTTCTAAGGCTTCAGATAAGGTAATTAAATCAACAGGGTTACCCAATTCAATTAACGCCGCGATGGTTTCAAACGTAATACGATGTGAACGACTATAGAAATCTTGCGCGACAACACGTTCGCCAACACGATCCCAAGTTTCGTTATCAAGCAGTAAGCCACCTAATACAGATTGCTCGGCTTCAAGTGAATGAGGCGGAACTTTTAGAGCATCCATTTGGCTATCTTGTGAAAACTTTTTGTCTTTGAAAAATTTATTTGGCTTGCGCTCTGCCATTGTTATACCCTAAAAAACTATCGTCAATGCGATATTAAAACTTGCCGTAGAGTATCAGAATTCACTTTGAAATTGAACAAAAAAACGAGCGAGGGACGCCCCTAACTCGTTATGTTTTTAAAGTCTGAAAAATATATGTTAATGGCTAACTATAATGTCTCCACTTACTGTACTTGCACGTACATTAGCACTCGCACTGCCTGTTTCAAAACGTAATTTTGAGCTTGGACCATACTTAGCTTCTTGAGCTTTTTGATCTGTGATTTTGTTAATAATATCACCTCCAGCATTTGCTGATAATCTAAAGCTTGCCTGAACACCTTTCTGAAGTTTTAGCGCTAAACGGCCACTAACACTCGACATTTTTACCTCACCGTTTTCATTTAACGATAAGCTTCCAGAAAAATCACCACTAACATTCGAAACCATAAGTTCATCAACATTACTCAGTGACACTTCAATATCACCGCTTACATTTTCTATCGATACTTCTTTCGCTGTAGATTTTGCGTCAATCTCACCACTTACAACTCGTAATTTTAAACGCCCACTTGACTGACGGTCTCTAATGTTTCCACTAACACTTGAAAGGCTCACTTTTCCTGATAAGTTTTTACTGTCGATATCGCCACTGACTGAAATCAATTCAACACGTTCACTCAAGTTCTTCGCATTGATGTCGCCACTTACCGTTTTTCCTTCGGCACTCGCATGTAAGTTTTCAAAATTAATATCACTGGAAACACCATCAAAACTGACACGAATATTCTTTGGCATATGAATGGTTAATAAAGATCCTTTATCATTACTGCCCCAATAATTATTATTGTGTTTGTCCAGCTCGACTTTAATTTTTACACTTGACCCTTTCTTTTTGAAAATAAGACCCTCTGCATCGTCTTCTAATTCACCTTCAACAGAAATTGTATCTTTGTCCCAACCTATAACGGTAACTTTGCCACGTAAATTTTCAATATTGACGCTACTTACGTCATTCATGGATAAGGACTTATCTATATGTTCACCCGCATAGCTTGAGCATGCTGCGGAAAATAACATTATCGGAATAACTTTTTGTAAAATTCTCATAACTACCTCTATATATTTGTTATTTTAAATACTTTGCCATTTAGGGCTGTACAATTGGGTTAATAAATCTAGTTCTTGTTTTTGTGTCCAGCGTAATAAGTTCAGTAAATCATTATTACTCGGGTCTTCAATTAACGCTTTCTCAATAGTTGCCTGAGCAGAACTAAGCTTTATTAACTCTTCTTGAATTTCTTGTGGTAACTCCGAAACTTTTGGCTGACCAAAGCTTACCAACATCGTTTGTTTTGTTTGCTTAAAATTCTCTTGCATAGCCATAACTAAATTCAATGACGAATTATCTTGTTGCGCTACATTTACAGATTTATCTAAAAATTGTGGGGAAAAAGAAACCCAAGTAACCAATACTGCTGCAACGATTGATGCTGCCCATGCTGTAGGTACAAAAGCTGCTTTTTTTGGTGAATCAAACGACGGCTTATCTTGTTGCTTTGTCTGAATTGCACGTTCAATACCTGCCCATAAATCACGTTGCGGTGTCATTTCATCAGGTAATTCAGCCACTTTATTTTGCAAATTTTGCTCTGACAATAATTTACTCATATCTCGATCCACTCTCTTAATAAACTTTTTGCTCTATGGTATTGCGCTTTACTTGTGCCTACGGCCATATCTAACATTTTTGAAATTTCTTCATGGCGATACCCCTCAACAGCGAACAGGACAAATACTAATCGAGCCCTTTCTGGTAACCGTGCTACGTGTTTATCTAATGCCGTGAGTTCACTTGTATCATCCATTTCTATTGCAACATCTTGAATGGTTTGGTCTTCAATACTAAAAACACGTTGCAACCAGTTTTTCTGTTTTCGTAAATGCCCAAGTACAATATTGCTGGTTACACTGTGTAACCAAGTGGAAAATTTACTGTCACCACGAAAATTGGATATTTTTTGCCACAGTTGCACAAACACTTCTTGGCAAACATCTTCTGCGCTGTCTTTATCCGCCAGCATACGCCAGCAAATAGCATAAACTTTTCTATGATACTTTTGATAAAGTTGATAGAAAGCTAGTTGATCACCTTGTTGCGCTCTGCTGATTATCGCTTGTTCTTCAACTAACTCTGGCGAAGCGACTAGCGGACTATCAGGCCGATTTTTAATGTAAATAACTTTCGGATTATCCAAAGGTTAACTCTCAGTAATGGTGTTGATATAAAGTAAGATACAGTATTTATGAAAAGGGTTTAAAAAAAAGATAAATAAACTGATTTTTATTTACGGTTGCAGGAATTCAGGGGAGTATTTCTAATGACGCTATTTGATTTTCAGACATAAAAAAAGCGCCTTGCGACGCTTTTTTATACATTTCGATTTTAGCGCAAAATTACTTGCTGCTAAGAGCACCAAAACGTTTGTTGAATTTATCAACACGACCACCAGTCTCAGCAGCTTTCTGCTTACCAGTGTAAAATGGGTGACATGCTGAACATACGTCTAAGTGAATATCTTTTTTCGCTGTAGAACGCGTTACAATGATGTTACCGCAAGAACATGTTGCTTTGAACTCAACGTAATTAGGATGAATACCGTCTTTCATAGAAACCTCTGTATAAGGCCGTATCGCCACTTAGTCAGTCATTATTGCTGCCAAGCACCATACGAGTTAAATAATGGAGGCGAATTTTAATAGATCGCCCCTTGCTTAGCAATAGCATAATGAAACTAATTGCTAAAAAATGAACAATTATCATATAACTCGTGTTAAAGGTGAATTTGTACAAAATCGTACTTGGCATATTAGCGACAAATCGGCAGAATAAGCACAATTATTGGTTAATAAAGTGTTCACTATGCAGGTTAGTTATATTCAAGTCGCTATTCCTGTACCCATGCGTCAGCTCTTTACTTATATTGTTCCTCAAACGATCAGTGATGAAGATATTCAAATTGGTTCTCGTGTTATCGTTCCTTTTAGCCATCGACAAGTGATCGGCATTATCATAAGTACCAGCACAACATGTGAAATTGAAGATAAAAAGCTTAAACCTATTATTAGTTTAGTAAATGATAAGTTCAGCTTCCCTCCTTCGTTATTAAAATTTTTACAACGCTGTGCAAATTATTATCACCACCCAATAGGGGATGTATTGCAACTCGCCCTTCCGGTATTGCTTCGTCAAGTCGAGCAACCAAATATTGAGTTGGCGACGACTTGGCATTGTCAGCAATTTGATGAAGCATATTCAGAAACTGTTGTACTTGAAAAAATAACAAAACGTGCACCAAAACAAGCAGCCTTATATACTCTGATCAAAGCTCATCAAGGGATCACCTGGGCAGAAATTCGCACATTAGGGTTTACTAAACCTCAATTAAATGTGCTTAAAAATAAGGAATTGGTTGAAGAAAAAACTCAAAAGCCTGAACCTTTTATTTATCATGAAGCGGCATTAGCCGAAAATGAAAAGTTAACCTTAAGCGTTGAACAAGCTGTAATTGTTTCAGCGGTTAAATCATCCTTTGGTCAGTTTTCTTGTCACTTGGTTGATGGCGTAACAGGTAGTGGAAAAACCGAAGTTTATTTACAGGCAATGGAAAAAACCTTAGCAGCTAGTAAACAGGTATTGGTTTTGGTGCCTGAAATTGGTTTAACACCACAAATACTCAGTCGATTTGAGCAACGCTTCAATTTACCCATTTGTTTGCACCATTCGGGCTTAAATGACAAAGAACGATTACAAACTTGGCTTGCCGCACAACGCGGTACTGCAGCCATAATTATTGGTACGCGTTCAGCTGTTTTCTCTCCATTACACCATTTAGGTTTAATTATTGTCGATGAGGAGCACGACGGTTCTTTCAAGCAACAAGATAGTTTTCGTTATCACGCACGCGACATTGCTATTTTACGTGCGGGTCAGTTAAACATTCCTATTGTACTTGGTAGTGCAACCCCCAGCCTAGAAACACTTCAAAATGCACTGTCGGGTAAATACCAATATCATCAATTAACGAAGAGGCCTGGTCAAAGCACAGAATCGCCCATAACACTTATTGATGTTGCTCAACAGCAAATGGAACATGGTCTATCAGGCACGTTGAAAAAGGCTATTGAAAACACACTAAAACGTGGCGAACAGGCATTAATATTCCTCAACCGTCGAGGTTACGCCCCAGCCATTAATTGCCAAGAATGTCATTGGGTAGCAGATTGTCAACGTTGTAATAAGCCTTATACATTGCATCAAGGCCAGAAATTATTAATTTGTCACCATTGCAGTAGCCAAAAGCGTATTCCACACCAATGCCCAAGTTGCGGGAGTGTACGTATTAAACCTATGGGACAAGGCACAGAACAGCTAGAGCAACATATTAGCGAACTATTCGAAGATTACAGCACAGTTAGAGTCGACCGTGACAGCACACGTAAAAAAGGTGAGCTCGCTAAATTATTACAAGAAGTCAGTGATAAAAAGCACCAATTATTGATTGGCACCCAAATGTTAGCCAAAGGTCACCACTTCCCTGATGTGACGTTAGTCGCTGTATTAGATGTGGATGGCGCTCTTTTTAGCTTTGATTTTCGTGCCGCTGAACACATGGCACAATTATTAGTGCAAGTGGCTGGCCGAGCCGGTCGAGAGAGTAAACCCGGTAAAGTCATCGTCCAAACCAATTTTCCAGAACATCCTTTATTACAAGATTTAGTGAACAATGGTTATCCTCACTTTGCTAAATATGCATTAACAGAGCGCAAACATGCATTATTGCCACCATTTAGTTATCAAGCTCTTTTTCGCGCTGAAGCAAATTACCCTTCTTATCCGGAAAAATTTCTTAGGTTATTAACTGAGCTTTCTTTTGAAGGTTGTCAATTCGCGGGTCCTGTGCCTGCAGCCATGGAAAAGAAAGCGGGTAAGTATCGTTATCATTTAATTGTTCAAGCTAGATCACGTAAACAGCTTCATATGGCTGTTCATAGCCTTATTCATGCGATTCCTCAGAATGAATGGCAGAAAAAAGTACGCTGGACTGTCGATATAGATCCCCTCGATTTAAGCTGGTAATTACCTGTAATGGCTCACTGTTACAATTTTCCTGTTTAAACTAGTGTTATTTCTTTACCAGTTGGTTAGAATTAGCAGATGTTTCCCCGTATATTATTTTTTCATGGCTCATCAAGATTACGTTTCCCGTCCCCAGAACAAAAATAAAAAGAAAAGCCCTTATAAAACCAAAGCAGCTCCTCAACCGATTTTGACATTAAAATTCAAATTTGTTTTGTTGTTGCTTATTTTATTAATTGGAGGTTTTAGTTATGGCTTATGGTCTATAAAAGATAACCAACCTCAAACAGTGCCTATAAAAATTGTAAAAGAAACACCTCAAAATACTCAAGAAATAGCATTACCCGCTCCACCAGAAGAAAAATGGGATTATGTTGATAACCTAAAAAGTAAAGAGGTTGAGGTGGGTGAATACGAAGTTAAAAACAAAGGTCCATATAAAATGCAATGCGGATCTTTTAGAACAGAAAAGCAAGCTGAAGTATTAAAAGCGACAATTGCTTTTACGGGTTTAACATCTCAAATCAGTGAATCAAAGGGCCAGAAAGGTATTTATTACAAAGTATTTTTAGGTCCATATGCACGAAAACGTGAAGCAGAAAAAGATAAACATAAGTTAAAAAGCAATAATGTTAATGGTTGTCAAATATGGCTTTGGCAATAATAACCATATTTATCTAGCCCCCTCCTTGAAAAAGTCATAATTAGCCTTATCTATTCCCCATAGATAAAATAAATTTTAAGGTTAATTGTGACTACTATCGTATGTGTAAGACGTAATGGCAAAGTAGCTATTGGTGGTGATGGCCAAGTTTCACTTGGAAATACAGTAATGAAAGGCAATGCTCGCAAAGTACGTCGTTTGTATAACGGCAAAGTCCTTGCTGGTTTTGCAGGTGGTACAGCAGATGCCTTTACTTTATTTGAACGATTTGAAAGTAAACTTGAACAGCACCAAGGGCATTTAACCAAAGCAGCGGTTGAACTTGCTAAAGATTGGCGAAGTGATCGTGCATTACGAAAACTTGAAGCATTGCTTGCTGTTGCTGACGAAACTGCCTCATTAATCATCACTGGTAATGGTGATGTTGTACAACCAGAAAATGACTTAATTGCCATTGGTAGTGGTGGTAATTTTGCTCAATCTGCAGCCACAGCGTTATTGGAAAACACTGAACTTGGTGCTAAAGAAATTGTTGAGAAGTCTTTAACAATCGCTGGCGACATTTGTGTATTCACGAATCATCAACATACGATTGACGAGCTATAAAGCTCAACTCCCGCTTCGTAAATGTATTAAATAAGTAAAAATGCTTAAGGAATTATCATGTCGAATATGACACCACGTGAAATAGTCAGTGAATTAGACAGCCACATTATTGGTCAAAGTGATGCAAAACGTGCCGTTGCTATCGCCTTAAGAAATCGCTGGCGCAGAATGCAATTAAATGAAGAGTTGCGCACTGAAGTTACCCCTAAAAATATTTTAATGATTGGCCCAACGGGTGTAGGTAAAACTGAAATCGCACGCCGTTTAGCTAAACTTGCCAACGCTCCTTTCATTAAGGTTGAAGCAACTAAATTTACCGAAGTAGGTTATGTTGGTAAAGAAGTTGAAACCATTATTCGCGACTTAGCGGATATGGCAATAAAAATGACCAAAGAACAAGAAATGTCTCGCGTTAAGCATTTAGCTGAAGAAGCCGCAGAAGAACGTATTTTAGATGTATTATTACCTCCACCACGTGACGGTTTTGGTAGCGATGAATCTGCTGACAACAGCAGTACTCGCCAAGTTTTTCGTAAAAAATTGCGAGAACGTAAATTAGACGACAAAGAAATAGAGTTAGATTTAGCGGCAAGCCAAATGGGTGTTGAAATAATGGCTCCTCCAGGAATGGAAGAGATGACTTCTCAGCTACAAAATATGTTCCAAGGTATGTCGAATGAGAAAACCAATAAACGTAAACTAAAAATTAAAGATGCTTTTAAAGCCTTGCAGGAAGAAGAAGCTGCAAAAATTGTTAACAATGAAGATATCAAAGAGAAAGCAATTTATGCCGTAGAACAAAATGGCATAGTTTTCATCGATGAAATTGACAAAATTTGTAAACGTGGCGATAGTTCTGGGCCTGATGTTTCTCGCGAAGGTGTACAACGAGATTTGTTACCACTTATTGAAGGTTCAACGGTTAGTACTAAGCACGGAATGATCAAAACAGACCATATTTTATTCATCGCTTCAGGTGCATTTCAAATGGCAAAACCCTCTGACTTGATTCCGGAGTTGCAAGGTAGATTACCGATTCGTGTAGAATTACAAGCATTAACAACTAATGACTTTGTTAGAATTTTAACAGAGCCAAATGCGTCATTAACAGAACAATACATCGCTTTATTAGCCACCGAAGGTGTGGAAGTTTCATTTAGTGAAGATGGCATCCAAGCTTTAGCTAATGCTGCATGGCAAGTCAATGAAAGTACAGAAAATATAGGAGCTAGACGCTTACATACAATGATGGAACGTCTGATTGAAGACTTATCATTTAATGCAGATAAACGTTCTGGTGAAATCATTATTATTGATGAAAGTTACGTAGAAAAGACTATTTCTGAGTTAGTTAAAAATGAAGATTTAAGTCGATTTATTCTGTAATAGAAATAGAAAGTAGGAGTAACCTCTCCTACTTTTTCCAATAAATTATTGTTGAGTAGACAAATGAGTATTATCCAGTTTTCTATGAATAGTAAACAAAAAAAGTTAACGCTTAGTTTTGATAACAATCTTCAACTTAATTTTGATTATGAGTACTTGAGGGTGTTCTCTCCTGCAGCTTTAAAACCTAAGCAAAGCAATACTACACCAGAAGTGTTTCATAAAAAAAACATTCAGCTAACACGTATTGAACCTTTAGGAAAATACGGTCATCGCTTAGTGTTTGACGATAAACATAGCGCAATATATTCGGAAGAAATATTCGTAAATTTATATGAAAACCATGAAATTAACTGGCAAAAATACTGTGACAATTTAACCAGCAGTCAAAATAGAGAATCCTCAATTAATTTTGTTGAAGTAAAATAAACAACATACTCTATGTAAGAATCTCTCTTGAAAATACAATGTTCTGTATATTCAAGAGAAACCATAAATCTAAACTGTAAATCGACTTACTTCACTATTTAACACACCCGCTTGTTGAGATAACTCTTCACTCATTTCGGCATTTTGATGGGATATTTGACCCGCCTGCTCTGCTACATCTCTAATTTCAACCACATGTTTATTAACTTCCGATGCAACGGTGCTTTGCTCTTGAATTGCAGATGCAATGGCTGTATTCATTTCCATAATGGTAGAAACATCATGAGTTATTTCTTCTAACATTTGACCTGCAGAACTTGCTTGATCAGCACTGTCTTGCCCCTGAGTTCGACAAATGGCCATATGAGAAACAATTTCTTTTGTTCGCCCTTGCAGTGAACTAATAATTGTTTCGATCTCTTGTGTAGAATCTTGTGTGCGACTCGCTAATGTTCTCACCTCGTCTGCAACAACGGCGAAGCCTCGCCCTTGTTCGCCAGCTCTTGCGGCTTCGATAGCTGCATTTAGTGCAAGTAGATTAGTTTGCTCTGCAATACCTCGAATTACATCTAATACCGAACCTATAGTATGGCTATCTTTAGCAAGCTCTTGAACAATGCTTTCTGACTCTTTTAGTTTTTCAGAAAGCTGGTCAATTTTAGCAATAGTTTGTGTAACACCTTCTTTTCCAATAATAGCGTTATTATTTGTAGTTTCAGCTTTGCTAGCAGCAGCGTTAGTATTATTAGCTATTTCATCAACGGTAGCGACCATTTCTGTTACAGCCGTAGCCACCATATCAGTTTGTTGAATTTGAGAGTCAACACCAGAATTAGCAAGATGGATATTTTGAGATAAGCTATCAGTTGCTGTATTAACAGTAGTAACAGAATGATTAACAGAAGTAATTAAATCTCTAAAGCTCCCCAACATATTATTAAAAACAATCGCCATTTCACCAATTTCATCAGCGCTACTGGTATTAACGACTAGCGATAAATTCTGAGTTTCAGCAACTTGGTTCATCGTATCTTTAAGTTGTGTAATGCCTGACAAAATACTGCGGCTCACAACTATGCCAAAAACTAGCGCTATAATTAAAATTATAATGGAAACACTATAAGATATGGTATCAACGTAAAAAACATGATCTTCAATCGTTTTTTGTGTTTTAACGACCAACTTACTGGTAAGGTCATCAACTTGATGCACTGTTGCTCGCATAACACCTTGAATACCACTGTTTGAATCTAAGCCCATTTCTTTTTGAGCGTTGACCAAGTTCTCGAAACTACTTTGATAAACGGCAAGTAGTTTAATGACTTGTGATTTAAGTGAACTATCTAATGAGCTTTCATTAATATTATCAACAAAAGTACTCGCATTGTCTTGCCAGCGAGTTAAATATTTTTCATCAAGGCGTAACATAAAGTCTTTCTCATTGCGCCTTAATTGCAGCATATTACTTAACAACTTAAACTCTTGATTACCTAAAAGCTTTTCAACCTCCTGAACGGCGGAACGTAATTCGCCATATAGGCCGTCTTTTGGATTTAAGCCAATGCGCTGTTGCGCTTCAACCAAAGATTTAAAATGCTTGTTATAGTCTACCAATACATTCGTTAATTGTTTTATTTCTCTAGTATCATTATTATTTTCAATAAATGAACGTTCAAGATCGCTAAGTGTTTTTTTAATATGCGTGATTTTTTTATTAAATTTATCTAAATACTTAAGATCCTTTCGAGCGAGAAAGTCTTTTTCATTACGTCTCAACTCTAAAACACCAGACTCTATATCTCCTATACTTCGAACAACACCCACATCATCTTCTAATGAACCGACAGAAAAACTCAATAAAAAGAGCATAAAAACCATCGCTACAACAATTATCGCTGTATTTGATATTAACTTGTGCTTTATAAGCATATAAAAAAAGACCCTAAAAATTAATAATATTTTGAGTATAGTTAATAATTATTACGGTGGGGGATAAATTTTACGTACGAATAAAATATTTCTTTAAATCATTTTCTGGCACAGGTTTACTGACGTAATATCCTTGAACTGCATCACAACCAATATTGCGTAATAAGCGCAGTTGTTCTTCTGTTTCAACACCTTCAGCTAACACACGTTTACCTAAGCCGTGCGAAAGTTCGACCATGGACTTTACAATGGTAAAGTCAGAGTCATTACTTTCGACTTCTTCTATAAAACTTTTATCAATTTTTATTTTATCTATAGGTAATTTTCGTAAGTAGGCTAATGATGAGTAACCAGTACCAAAATCATCAATTGATACCTTAATGCCCATATTTTGTAAGGTGACAATGGTATTCATCGCTGTTTTCATTTCTGTGATAACAACGTTTTCAGTGATTTCCAAATCTAAACATCGAGGAGGGATTTGGTATTTAAAAAGGAGGGCTTGGATATTTTCGATAAGTTTAGGATCTTGAAATTCCACTGCTGTTATATTAACAGCAACGGTGACTCGGCGATTATACGCTTTATACCATCGAGCAATCCCCTGACACGCTTCTTCCAAGACATAACTGTCAAGATCACTAAATAGGTTAAGGGATTCTATATCAGGTAAAAAATCGGCTGGCTGTAATAAACCACGGTTCGGATGTTGCCAACGAACAAGTGCTTCAAAGCCTTCAATACGGTTGTTTAATAAGTTTAGCTGAGGCTGATAATATAAAACAAATTCATGCTTTTCAAATCCATGACGAATTTCTTTTTCCATCGCCAGTAATCTTCGGCCATGTGATTGCATACCTTCTATATATTTAACTGTTGCTATATTTTGGCTTTCAGCTTGAGCGAGTGCTAAATTAGCTTTTTGCAATAAATCTTCAGCTAACATCCCATCTTGAGGGTATAAGCAATAGCCTATGGAACACTGTAACAATACTTTATGTTGCTTGATGTAATAGGCGCGGTTTATTAAACCATGTAAATGATCTATTGCTGCAACTTGTTGCTTTTCATCCACGCCATCAATAACAAAAACAAAAGAGTCTCCACTCAAGCGGCCTATTACTTGCGGCAAAAAAATACTTCCGTCTAATCGACTGGCTATCTCACCTAAAATTGCGTCCCCCACTTTAAGGCCATAAGTATCATTTACAAATTTAAAGCGTTTTATATCCAATAAAAAAACAGCTAAATTACGTTGACTACTTTCTGATTTCTGGATGATTAAAGGAAGCTTTTCCATTACTTGTTGTCGATTTAGCGCCCCTGTTAACGAATCATGTTTCCCTAAATATTGTGCTTTATTCATTGCTGAAATAGCAATATTTCGTTCTGCTCCTTGCATCCAAATGAGCATAGAAAAGGCTAGAATTGTAAAGGCTCCCATATCAAAATAAATCAAAACCTCGGTTAATTCTCTAAACCAGTATTCATTGATAAGGACAATAGAAAGAAAAGAAAAGAAAATATATCTTAAGCCCATGACAACGCAATAGAAAATAAATACACGCGTAGAAAAATATTTTTTAGAAGAATTAAAAAGGTAAAAGGCTGTTACAAGTAAACCACACCCCATCACAAACGCCGGTAAACTTTCACGTAAGTAAAATCGGTTATAGACTTCACTCACTTCAAACCCATAAAGTAACGTTGACGTGAGGGCAAGAATGGCGCTAAATATAAAAGCTGAATAAGTTAGACTTTCAGAGGTTTTTTTATTAGAAGCGGCACTATAAATACCGAGTAAGAGAGCGGATAGATGAAAATAAAGACTGAATTGAATAAAACACGTAAGGATAACTTTTTCTATTGAGATAACACTCAAGTTTGTGAGTTGGGTTTCAATGGCAAGGCATACTTGATGAGCACTTAACGATAATAAACTTAACATCCAGTATTTAACGTACTGCCGTCCTAAGCCGCGATAGTACATATATAGAAGTGCGGTTAGTAATCCAAAGACTATAGCTTCAACAGAAAATAGTAAATTATGGTAGAAGTCTTTTTCACCCATTATGTTATATTCTCTATTAAGTAATAATGAACCATTAAATATTCTTTTGTGAAGCAATTCAAGTCAGTCACTCTTATTATTTTTTTTCTACTGCTAATTACAACCGAATAGATTGCACACAACAGTTGTTCCTATATCTCATCTAGCTATACTAAGGTATAAAAGTGAAAAATCAAAGGATACACCATGGAATACAATACCTCAGAACTCTGTAATATTTATGCCGACTTAATTGATGTGGTTGATCCTATCTTTTGTAATTATGGGGGGAGAAGCTCTTTTGGCGGTCAGGTAGTGACGATAAAATGTTTTGAAAATAATGGATTAATTCAGAAAATTGTCACAGAAAATGGAATAGGAAAAGTACTGGTTATTGATGGTGGCGGCTCAACTCGACGAGCACTTATCGATTTATCAATCGCTGAACAAGCAGTTAAAAATGCCTGGGAAGGTATTGTTTGCTACGGCAGTGTTCGAGACGTTGACGCATTAGAAGAACTTGATTTAGGGATTCAATGTTTAGTGTCTATTCCCGTGGGTGCTAGCGATGAAGATATCGGTGAGAGTGATTTAGCGATAAATTTTGCTGGAGTAACATTTTTACCTGAAGATCATATTTATGCTGACAATACAGGTATTATTTTATCGCCAGAACCATTAGATATTGAATAGTATCCGACAAGCGAGTATTAAATTATTTCGTTATTCTCTATAAGGATATTGTTCTAACCAACGTTTGGTCCAAATTTCAATTTCATCAAAAACAACGCCACGACTTAAGTGTCGACCTTGAGCAAATTCGCCTCCCATAGAAATGAACGATTGCTCAACATTACTATTATTAATTGATGTACCAATAAGCGGTAACTTCATTGCACGGGTTAAATTGACAAGTGCATTAATAATGGCATTATCTGAACCGTCACTTTCGTTGTTATTATCATTCAAAAGATCACAATTTATTTTTACTTGATGAATGCTAACTTTGCGTAAATACCTTAATGACTCATAACTTCCAGAAAAGTCACCAATCGCTACATTTATATCTAATGATTTTAATTGATCTATAATCGTTTTTGCTCTTTGGCTAGCAGATAATATTAACGCTTCTTTAAACTCTACAATCAATTGATTTTTATCAATATTGTGTTCTTTTATTTGTAAAGAAATATAATCAATGAGTGCAGGGTCAAGCAATTCTTTACTCGCAAATATAATGGTAACTGGTTTTTCAAATCCTACTATTTTCAATTGAGCAATAGCTTTACATGCTTGTACAATCATCTGTTTTGTTAGCAGGTATATATCACCACTGTGCTCGGCAATATCAATAAATTCACTTAATTCTCTGGGAGTATTGTCTTCACAATACCAATGCACTTCAGTTTGAAAACCCAATACCTTTCTATTCTTTAAGCATATTTGAGGCAATAAATACCAATGTAATTTTTCATCGGCAACATCGCGCTTTAATCGGTCCATGCGATGAAGTTGCTTTTCGGTAAAAAGCGCATTGTTGTGATCGAAATAACTGACAACTCTTTGATTTTTTTCAGATACAAGTAAAGCATCTTCAGCAAATGAAATGACTTCACTCACACTATGACTGTGTTCTCCTATATAGGCTGCACCGAATGCTAGTTCAAAATTAAGAGAGAAGCTTTTAAAGCTCATCGCACTTGGTACTGCGGCAGTGAGTTCACGGCAGACTTGCTCAACTTTAGTATTATCGGGATAGTTATCTGCACTTAAATCAAGTACCACCAGAAAGTGTAACCCTTGCAATCGTGCAATTTTTATCGGTGACTTATCGTCTGAAAAGTTAGCTAACAACTCATTTTCAGCAACTTCCTTTTGTAAACAGTAAGCGAGTTGTAATAATAATATATCCGAATTATGGTGACCTAAGACAGTGTTTACCGCTTGAAAATTCACGGGTTTAAATACAATGGTAACGAACCGACTTTTTGGTTTCTGCTTAATAATAGCGTGCAATTTTTCAAGAGCTTGTTGATAGCTCGGTAAGTTAGTTGCAGGATCTAACAAATACGACTGTGATATGTCGCTGGAATTTTCATCAATACTATTGAGTTCTTTACGAACAGCTTGCACCAAATACCAACAACCATTAATTAAAGCCGCTGAATAGGAAATAACGATTGCAGAGACTAACCATGTAGCGCTTATAACTGCATTTAACCATGCAAAAAGAATAACCACGAAGCTAAGGTGTATTAACCACTGCATCGCTAATCTCATGCTACTCGGGTCCTTTATTTTCTTAGATGAAAGAACAGCAGCACCTGCGCATAAAAGCACCACAACACTCGCCACCAGCCATGCTAAATAACCATCAACATTAGGGAGAAACCATAAACTAAAAACAAAAGAGATTGCTGTTGCGACTACAGTAAAATTGATCAAATAGTTTATTTTTTTAGAGGGCGCTGAATAAGTGCTTCTTAACCAAAAATATAAGACTGATGAAAAAATCATTGCAGATGAAAGAATTAATTCGCTTTGATAACTTTTAGAATAGGCTAAAGAATACAGCATTACTAAAACACTGATAGAAATCAACGTTGGATAACGAAGACGAATATTATTTAAAGGCTTAACTAATGCAATAATTAATATTACAGGGAACATTAACCCCAAGACAAAGGCAATATTAAATTCAGTGAATGAAAATGAAGCCGCTTGTACAGTATTAGAGAAGAAAAACAGACCAAAAACTGATGCCAAATTCTTAGTCAAGGATAAGCGCGCTAAACGAAAAAACTCCATAAATCACCTTTACATAATTACAACAAATTTATACCCGTAAATTTCTCGATAAAGATTGAAAGAGCACAGGTATATAGATGCCTAGACTAAGCAATATAGATGATATTGTATAGTTAGTTTTTTGAATAGACTCATGATGGAATTAAGAACTCACTTAATCATAAGCCTATTTAGTGAAATTATATGACTTTTTGACCAGCAACAAATAGCGTATCAAGAGGGTTAACACCGAATTGATAACAAAGTTCTGCCGGTCTATCAATACTCCACATCGCAATATCAGCGTCAAATCCAGGTGATAACTGTCCTTTGCTTTTTGATAATCCAAGTGCTTTCGCACCATGGCAAGTAACACCCGCTAAGGCTTCCGCAGGTGTTAATCTAAATAGTGTACAAGCCATATTTAACATAAGTTGAATATTATTAATCGGTGATGACCCTGGGTTAGCGTCTGTTGCAATAGCCATTGGCACGCCATGTTTTCTTAATAAATCCATCGGCGGTAATTGTGTTTCTCGTAAGAAATAGAAAGCCCCAGGTAACAAAACGGCTGTCATATCAGCTTTCTTCATGGCTTTTATGCCTGCTTCATCTAAGAATTCGATATGATCAGAGGAAAGAGCACTATATTTTGCCGCTAGCGCTGTACCACCTAAATTAGACAGTTGCTCAGCATGCACCTTTATTGGCAGACCATGCTTTTGCGCTGAGGAAAATACTCGTTCAGTTTGTTCAGCACTAAAGCCTATGCTTTCACAAAAGACATCAACGGCATCAGCTAACTTATCTTTTGCGATAAGTGGGATCATTTCGTTGCACACTAACTCTATATAAGCGTCAGGCTTGTCTTTATATTCGACGGGTAAAGCATGAGCACCAAGGAAAGTTCTTTTTATTGTAACCGGAAGTTGTTCAGCTAACTGCCCTGCTACTTTCAGCATTTTTATTTCATTTATCGTATCAAGTCCATAACCTGACTTTATTTCTAGTGTCGTTACACCTTGATGATGTAATGCCGTTAATCTCGGTAACGCACTTGCTAATAATTCAGATTCAGTCGCTTTGCGTGTAGCTGAAACCGTTGAAACGATCCCACCGCCAGCATTAGCAATTTCTTGATCATTTAAATATTGTTGAACATTACCACTAATAGATGCTGTCATGCCTTCCAGTATTGAACATGAAGAAAAAACAAATTCAACGAAACAAAAAAGCCTAAATATATTGGCAGCAGATGATAATAAAACGAATCAAATTATTCTAAAAAGTCATCTAGCAAAATTAGGCCATCAATTTTCGATTGTAGATAACGGTGAAGAAGCATTAGAGCCTTACCAGTTTGACTATTTGTTGTTATGTGCTAAAATTTGTGGAGCATCTCACTATAACATGCAAATGAAAATAGTAGTAGAATCTGAAAAAGATTATAAAAAATATCTAAAAAAATGAGTTCGAAACCTAATTCATCTTTTATAGTAAAAATATTACCCGTTTTATTTTTAGGGTTATTAATCGTTTATGGAATGATTTTACGTCCAAAAATTTTTGGACAACCAGTCTTTCCACTTGAAGTAGTATTTATGTTGGCAGCAGTTTTTGCTATTGGTCAAATGCTGATTATCGGTTTTAAATGGGATCATATTCAAAAATCTATTGTACTGAAAATATCGCGTGGTTTTCCAGCCATTCTCATCCTCTTCTCTATTGGTGTTATTATTGGGACATGGATGGTAAGTGGAACTATCCCAATGTTAATATACTATGGAATCAATTTGATCAATCCAAGCTATATATATATTTTAGCATTTGTGATTCCGATAATCTTCTCTATGCTTACTGGTACATCATGGGGATCAATTGGTACAATAGGAGTTGTTATTATTGGTGTTTCATCCGTCATTGATGCTAACCTAGGTATTACAGCAGGAGCTATTGT
>CAJWBY010000070.1 GCA_913020705.1 uncultured Colwellia sp. | reverse complement strand
ACGAGAGGACCGGAGTGGACGAACCGCTGGTGTTCGGGTTGTTATGCCAATAGCATTGCCCGGTAGCTACGTTCGGAACTGATAACCGCTGAAAGCATCTAAGCGGGAAGCAGGCTTTGAGATGAGTTCTCACTGGAGCTTTAAGCTCCCTAAAGGGTCGTTGGAGACTACAACGTTGATAGGTCAGGTGTGTAAGGACTGCGAGGTCTTGAGCTAACTGATACTAATTGCCCGTGAGGCTTAACCATACAACACCTAAGTGGTTTTACTGATAAGGTAAAGCGAAGGGTTGTAAAAGACTGACATAAGATGGTAAAACATCCGTTGAACACGCCATCCATGGCTACGTTCGACACTTGTGCATCCGTGCACATCGCGCACTATAATGAATTGAATAAGATTGTTTTTGTTTGTATCAGCATTCCAAGATTGATAATTAATTGAGTTCGACTCGATTAATAACGTTTTTGTCTAGCGACAATAGCAACATGGTCCCACCTGATCCCATTCCGAACTCAGAAGTGAAACGTGTTAGCGCCGATGGTAGTGTGGGAGTTCCCATGTGAGAGTAGGACATTGCTAGGCTTCTAATTAGAAAAGCCCGATTCGAAAGAGTCGGGATTTTTGCTGTTTGCTTCAAAAATTTATTATTATATTCAAAGACAAATCCCCCTTTTGTTATAATATTATTATTTATTTTCGATGTAACGTGTGTATCAATCAGTAACTTGCTAAAATCCAGTTATTAGAAATTACTTAGTGTTGTTATGGCGATTAATTGGTTCCCTGGGCATATGCATAAAGCCCAGAAAGAAATAAAAGAAATTCTCCCTCAAATTGATGTTGTGATAGAGGTCTGCGACGCTCGGCTCCCTTTAAGTAGTGAGAACCCGATGATCACTGAAATAAGAGGTGATCTCCCTTTAATTAAAATATTAAATAAATCTGATCTAGCAGATCCTATTAAAACTAAAGTTTGGTTAGAATATTTAGAATCTCAAAATAATGTAAAAGCAATTGCATTAACAACTGATAATCCATCTGTTGCTAAAACGCTACCTAGCTTGATTCGGAAGTTAGTGCCAACTAAAAATGAAACCGGCAAACAGATTAATGTTGTGATCATGGGGATACCCAATGTTGGGAAATCAACATTATTAAACACGCTAGTAGGTAAAGCTAAAGCTAAAGTGGGTAATGAACCAGCAGTAACAAAAGGGCAGCAGCGTATACGCTTAGATGATGGGTTATATTTGTATGACACACCTGGAATGTTATGGCCTAAAATTATCAATGAGAATAGTGGATATCGTTTGGCTATAACAAGTGCCGTCAAAGATACTGCATTTGACCATGAAGACATTGCTTGTTTCGCCGGTGAGTATTTATTAGAGGAATACCCAGATCGTTTGAAAGAACGTTACCAATTAAAAAGTATACCTGAAACAGAAATCGAATTGCTTGAAGAAATAGGGCGACGCCGCGGGTGCGTTAAATCTGGTGGACATATTGATTTTCATAAAGCCTCTGCTATTTTAATCAATGAGATAAGGGATAGCACTCTTGGTGGTATAACTTTTGAAACTCCTGAGATGGTAGAAAAAGAGACGCTTCACTTTTTAGAAGTTGAAGCTAAAAAAGTTGCTGCTCGTGAAGCTAAAAAAGTAGCGCGTGGCCGTGGCCGAAAAAACAAACGTTAAGAGAGTATATATGTCTGATACATTTCAACTTCATGAATTACTACAAAGAGATGCGATTGAATTATTAGCTTTGCCGTTGTCTACATTATTACTTATGAATGATAGCAATTACCCATGGTTTGTCTTAGTACCTAGGGTTGACAATATCCAAGATATATATCAACTGGATTGGGAGCGGCAGCAACAATTTTTAAATGAATCAAGTATGTTAAGTGAAATTTTAATGCAGTTATTCAAAGGAAAAAAAATGAATGTAGCTGCACTTGGTAATGTATGCCCACAATTGCATGTTCACCATATTGTTCGTTTCGAGGGGGATATTTCATGGCCAAAACCAGTTTGGGGCGAGTTTCCTATGAAAGCTTATACATCAATAGAGTTAGATAATTTAAAAGAAAAAGTACTTCCTGCGCTAGATAAAATCTTTACGCAGGAGTAACGCTTTAAATTACAGTATAGCCGCTCAGTTATGCAACTTTATCTTGGCGGCTTTCAATTTTGTCTAATGATTGCTTTAAATCTTCTACTAGATCATTCACATGCTCTAAGCCAACTGATATCCTAATTAAACTATCACTAATACCCGCTTCTATTCTTTCTTCTGGTGTATAAGGTGAGTGTGTCATTGAGGCAGGATGTTGAATTAATGACTCAGCATCTCCCAGACTTACAGCGATTGAGAATAAATTCATTCGATTAATAAATTCTTCTCCACCTTTTAAGTCTGCATTCAATTCAAAAGCGATCACGCCTCCCGCAGCTTTCATTTGAGTACCAATAAATTTATATCCGTCGTGGGACTTCAGACCCGGATAGTAAACTTTATCAATCATCGGATGGCTTTCTAAAAATTCAGCAATTGATTGAGCATTTGAACAGTGACGTTCCATACGTAATGGAAGCGTTTTTAATCCTCTCATTATAAGCCATGCATCATGAGGACTCATGGTCGCGCCAATATCTTTAAGCGCAGTTAATTTTATATTACTTATCATTTCAGCATTGCTACATATAATACCTGCAACAACATCACCGTGCCCGTTGAGGTACTTAGTGGCACTATGAACAACTATGTCTGCACCAAACTTACCTGGTTGCTGTAAAACTGGTGTAAGAAAAGTATTATCAACAATTGATAGAATTTTATGATGTTTTGAAATCGCTAAAATTCGTTTCAAATCCAGAACCACTAGGTTTGGATTAATAGGCGTTTCTAAAAATATTACTTTTGTGTTTGGCTTTATAGCTGCTTCAATATTTTCTGGTACCTGCATATCAACAAACGAGACTTCAATACCAAACTTAGTGAGCATGTGGCTTATTAAAGCATATGAACAGCCGTATAAAGCGCTTGATGAGATAATATGGTCACCACACTGTAAATTAGCTAGCAAAGTTCCTGATATTGCAGCCATCCCTGTTGCAGTTGCTGCAGCATCTTCCATTTCTTCCATGGCGGCAACACGCATTTCTAATTGTCTTACCGTAGGGTTTCCTAATCTGCCATAGATAAAACCCTCAGCTTCACCTGCAAAACGATCCGCACCTTGTTGGGCATTTTCGAAAATAAATGTAGATGTTTGGTAAAGGGGAGTGGCTAATGAACCAAATTGTTCATCATTAATTCTTCCTGAGTGAATGGCTTGAGTTTCTACATATTTACTATTTTTCATAACTTTCTCTATTTAAAGTTTTGTAATGAGATAAATTAGCCGCACGGTATGTAATCCGTTAAAATTTACGTGCGTAATCCGTTTTCATTTCCTTATAGCAAAAACAAAGCCAGAGGTTAAATATCCTTATATTACAATGGTATATATTTTCACTATCAAAAAAACAGAATACATTGTAATAAATAAATTACAAGTTGAGAGTGAGCTGTTATATTTGTAATATAATTAATACGATGTAATAATTATATTACAAATATGCTTTAGTAACTTGATCTAGGTGATGTTTTGAGAATTGAAATAAAAGTTAAAGACAGAATTGGTATAAGCCAAGAAGTGCTTACTATTTTTGCAGAAAACAGATGGAATATTTGCTCTCTAGAAGTTGTTACTCATTACATATACGTTCACTTTATATCAGATAATATAATTTTATCTGAGATACAGAATTCTCTCTTAAATAGGGACGATATTATTCATTGTATCTCTGTGGATTTACTCCCCACTCAAAGACGTGAAGCCCACTTACAAACATTATTAGATACCATCCCTGACCCAATAATAGATATTGATCAAAATGGAATTATAGTCATCATCAATACTGCTGCAAGGTCTTTATTAGAAGGATCAAATTTAAGAATTGAAGGGCAGCATATTGATAAATATATTGATCAGTCATTTGAATCAATGTTGAGTTTACCCAGTAGTAATTTCTCTCTGCTATTCCTTGAACATTCATATTTAGCGGATATAACGCCTATTTATTCGGAGCATAATGCATCCGGCGTTATTCTTACACTGCGCTCAATGAACCGTATAGGACAGCATATCGCTTTACTCCAGAGTGGTGAACAAACTGAATTTGAAAACATTATCGGAGAAAATTCAGCCATTCGTTTATTGAAATCACAAACACGTCGATTTTCTGAATTAGAATTACCCGTTCTGATTAGTGGCGAAACGGGTACTGGGAAGGAGCTTTTAGCTCGTGCATTACACAATGCTAGCCGTCGCGCTAATGCTCCATTTTTAGCTTTAAACTGTGCAGCTTTACCTGAAAATTTATTAGAAAGTGAATTATTCGGTTATGCTTCAGGTGCTTTTACAGGGGCTAAAAAAAGTGGTAAGCCGGGACTATTCGAACTTGCAGACACTGGCACTATTTTTTTAGATGAAATTGCTGAAATGTCTGTATATCTTCAAGCTAAGCTCTTACGCTTTTTAGAAGATTATAAATATCGTCGCTTAGGAGGAACGCAAGAATTAACAGCAAACGTACGTATTATTAGTGCTAGCCACCAAAACTTACCTAAACAAATTGAACAAAAACTCTTTAGAGAAGATTTGTTTTATCGTTTAAATGTACTTAATTTATCAATACCGCCACTACGTGATCGAACTGATGATATCGTATTATTAGCAACACACTTTATTGAAATGGCAGCTTTACAAGTTGCAAGAAAGGTACCTCTGTTAACTGAACAAGCGTTACGTGCCCTTAAAAGGTGTCAATGGCCAGGGAATATTCGTCAATTGCAAAATATATTATTCAGAGCGATTGCCCTTAATGAGACAGGTATTATCGAGAAGTCAGATATTGATGGAGCTTTATCTCAATTTTCCACTTCAGGTTTAACAATATCGAGTAATATTGAAGAATATGTCAGTGAGACTGAGAATAACATTACACATAATGAATGGAGTGATTGGAGTACTGCTCAAGATGAGTTTGAAAGTAACTTGTTAAAAGAACTTTATCCGCTGTATCCGACAACAAGAAAATTAGCTGAACGATTGAAAGTATCACACAATAAAATAGCAATGAAACTTCGAAAGTATAGGATAAGTTAGTGATTCATTTCTGAGTTATTAACCACCAATAAACTTGACTTTAAAGCCATTACTTTCGAGAACTTGTTTTATTTGCTCTCTTTTATCACCTTGTACTTCGATGACTTCACCCACAACACTGCCTCCAGTACCACAGGTCTTTTTTAGCTTTTTAGCGAGCTCTTTGAGTGCTTTGGCATCTATACCTAACCCACTAATGGTAATAACGCCTTTCCCTTTTCTTCCTTTAGTTTCACGTCTCACTCTTGCAAAACCGTCACTGGGAGTAACATCTTTGGCGACTCCATCTTGCTTGATACGCCCAGTTTGTGTCGAATATACTAATGAACTGTCAGATGTTTGCTGTATTTCTGAATTATCTATTGATGCGGTTTCTCTACCGAATGCACTGGCAAGATCGCTAAGACTAGTAAGTTTATTTTTCATAATGTTCATACCACTATTTAATCAACACAATTGCTAAATTTAAGATAAAAATAAAGCCACTGAAAAGTGGCTTTATTATACCTAGAATACGCTAGAAAATAAGTCTGAAAACGTTATCGTTTAAAGTTTACCTTCAAGTTCTGGCAATACATCAAATAAATCACCAACAATACCGTAATCAGCTACCTGGAAGATAGGTGCTTCAGCATCTTTGTTGATCGCAACAATGATCTTAGAGTCTTTCATACCCGCTAAATGTTGAATGGCTCCACTGATACCTACTGCAATATATAAGTCTGGTGCAACAATCTTACCTGTTTGGCCAACTTGCATATCGTTTGGAACAAAGCCAGCATCAACAGCTGCTCGTGATGCACCAATTGCAGCACCAAGTTTATCTGCAATACCTTCAAGTAATTTGAAGTTATCGCCATTTTGCATACCACGACCGCCTGATATAACGACACTTGCTGCGCCTAAATCTGGGCGTTCTGATACTGATAGTTCATCATTTACGTGAGATGATATACCTGCATCTTTTACTGAATCTAATGCAACAATTTCAGCACTTCCGTCAGCGGCAACTGGATCAAAACCTGTAGGACGTACAGTAATCACTTTTTTGCTGTCTAAACTTTTTACTGTTGCAATAGCGTTACCCGCATAGATAGGGCGAACAAATGTATCAGCACTTTCTACAGCAATGATATCTGAAATTTGCGCAACATCTAATAATGCGGCAACACGAGGCATGAAGTTCTTACCTGTTGTTAACGCTGTAGCTAAAATATGATTGTAATCCGCAGCAAGTTCAGTAACCAACAAACTAATGTTTTCAGCCAATTGATGTTCGTAAGCTGCATTATCTGCAACAAGTACTTTGGTTACGCCGTTAACTTTTGCAGCTTCTTGTGCAATGCTTTGACAATTGCTACCCGCAACTAAAAGATGAATATCTCCACCAATTGCTTGAGCTGCTGCAACGGTTTTAAGCGTATCGGCTTTTAATGTGCTGTTATCATGTTCAGCAAATACTAAAATACTCATGAGATCACCTTCGCTTCATTCTTTAATTTTTCAATTAACGTATCAACACTGTCTACTACAATACCGGCTTTACGTTCAGCAGGAGGTGTGACTTTCAATAATGTTGAACGTGGGCTTAAATCAATACCAAAGTCTGCAGCAGGTTTTACGACTAATGGCTTACGTTTTGCTTTCATTATATTAGGTAATGATGCATAACGTGGTTCATTTAAACGTAAATCAGTCGTTACAATTGCAGGTAACTTAAGTGAGATAGTTTGTAAACCACTATCAACTTCACGTGTAACGTTAACTGTATCGCCATCTACTTTGACTTCTGATGCGAAAGTACCTTGAGCCATACCTGTTAATGCAGCAAGCATTTGACCAGTTTGGTTGTTATCGCTATCAATAGATTGTTTACCTAAAATAACTAATTGTGGTTGTTCTTCTTCAACAATCTTTTGTAAAAGCTTTGCAATATTAAGTGCGTCTAATTTCTCATCTGTTTCGATTTGAATAGCGCGATCTGCACCTAATGCTAAAGCTGTTCTTAACTGTTCTTGGGAAGCCTTATCACCAACAGTAACCGCAATAACTTCAGTTGCTATTCCTGCTTCTTTTAAACGAACCGCTTCTTCTACGGCGATCTCACAAAAAGGGTTAATTGCCATTTTTACATTAGCAAGATCAACATTTGAATTGTCTGCTTTTACGCGAACTTTGACGTTATAGTCAATAACACGTTTGATAGGTACTAATACTTTCATCGTTGCCTCTGATTGCGTTTGTTGTGTTTGTATTTATATAGTTAAGCTAACGTTATTGTTACTACACTAACATTAGCAAATATTTGTAATTATTGCTCGACAGACTAATACTAGAGTACGTGAACGTCAACGTAATAAAGCGGTTGTCTCTGATAAATTGAGCTTAAATAGCTTTTGTCACATAATCTTTAAAATAGAAGATAGTATTTATGGACAAAATATCTATAATGAGTGATATTATCAAACAGGTGTTTGAAAATCAAACGAGTGTTTGATTTTATTTCAATGAATATTTTTTGGGGAAGTTTATGGAACGCGAATCGATGGATTTTGACGTTGTAATTGTTGGTGCTGGTCCGTCTGGTTTAGCAACAGCTTGTCGTTTGATGCAGCTAGCAAAAGAAAAAGACCAAGAACTTATGGTCTGTGTTGTTGAGAAGGGCTCAGAAGTTGGTGCTCATATTTTATCGGGAGCGGTTTTTGAACCAAGAGCGCTAAATGAATTATTTCCAGATTGGCAGGAAAAAGGAGCACCGCTAAAAACAAAAGTTACTGGCGACGATATTTATTTACTCAATAGTGAGAGTAACGGTATCAAATTACCTAACTTCTCTGTACCAAAAACTATGCACAATGATGGGAACTACATTGCCAGTATGGGTAATGTTTGTCGTTGGTTAGCTGAACAAGCTGAAGAATTAGGCGTTGAAATCTTCCCTGGTTTTCCTGCGCATGAAGTTCTTTATAATGATGATGGTAGTGTTGCTGGTATTCTTACGGGTGACATGGGTTTAGATGTTAACGGTAAAGAAAAAGATTCCTTTGTTCCTGGTATGGAATTACGTGCTAAATACACTGTATTTGCTGAAGGTTGTCGAGGTCACTTAGGTAAAGAGTTGATCAGTAAATTTAACCTTGATGAAGGTAAATCACCTCAACATTATGGTATAGGTTTTAAAGAAATCTGGGATATTGACCCAGCGAAACATCAAGAAGGTCTTGTTGTTCATACGGCTGGCTGGCCTTTAGATAAAGGCACAACAGGTGGTGGTTACTTATACCATGCAGAAAACAATCAAGTATTTGTAGGTTTGATTATTGATTTGAATTATAGCAATCCACATTTAAGCCCGTTTGATGAATTTCAGCGTTATAAGCATCATCCTAAAATTAGTCAATATCTCGAAGGCGGCAAACGTGTTTCTTATGGCGCACGAGCTATGGCAAAAGGCGGATTTAACTCATTACCTAAAATGACAATGCCAGGCGGTATTATTGTTGGTTGTGATGCAGGAACTATTAATTTTGCAAAGATCAAAGGCAATCACACTGCGATGAAGTCAGGTATGTTAGCCGCTGAAAGTATCTTTCAAGCAATAGCATCAGGTGATGAAGGTGGTAAAGATTTAACACATTATACTGAAAGCTTTAAATCATCTTGGTTATATGACGAATTATATAACACACGTAATTTTGGCGCTGTTATGCATAAGTTTGGTATGACATTAGGCGGTGCATATAACACACTTGATCAAAACATCTTCAATGGTAAATTACCATTTAATTTCAAAGATGACAGGTTAGATCATGAGCAGCTAAAATTAGCATCTGAAGTTGCTGTAATTAATTATCCTAAACCTGATAATAAACTTAGCTTTGACAAGTTAACGTCTGTATTTCTGTCAAATACTAATCATGAAGAAGAGCAACCTTGTCATTTGAAACTTGCGGATGCTGGTATTCCTATCTCAGTTAACTTAACTAAATACGCTGAGCCTGCTCAACGTTATTGTCCTGCAGGTGTGTATGAGATTGAAGCGACAGAAGAAGGCGATAAATTAGTCATTAATGCGCAGAATTGTATTCATTGTAAAACTTGTGATATTAAAGATCCAAGCCAAAACATTACTTGGGTTACACCAGAAGGTACCGGCGGACCAAATTACCCTAACATGTAATTTAATATGTTTTTAATCATATAGAAAAGCCTGCTTATGCAGGCTTTTTATGTTCAGGATGGCCTTTCTCAGACATCCTGTCTTTCAAGGCATTAGTGCATCCCTGCACGTCAACGGTCATGATTTTAGTTCCAGACAAATCATAAGTACCTGCATCCATGCAGGCAATGTCACGGTCACATGGATGTGAATGAGTGACGATGTTCAAAAGTCATCACTAGTCATACTAATATTTAGTCAATAAATAAGGGGCGTTTTATTTAGTCTCTATCAAATCGAATTCGCTGAGCTGATTAATACTTTGCTGTAAAGTTAACTCAAGCTGGTCCAACTTTTTCAAATTTTCGCAAAATTGTGCCGCTTTTAATTCTATTTCTTGTGCTTTTGGTTCAATTTCAAGATGTAAGCCTTTTTCCATACCTTTTATACGTTGATCAAAAGCTTCTACTCGCTGCTCACTACTACGCTCTTCATTAGTTGTCATGGCTTCACCAACAGCCATTAGAATAGTCCCAATGGATTCAGTGACAATACTTTCTATTTCTTGTTCGAACGCACCGGCAAAGATATCATCAAAATCATCAAAGTCCTGTGAGGCAATGTAATAGTTGGTATCACTATGATTAAAGCGTTCGCGAAGCCGATATTGCATTTCATCAAATCGTTCTTGAATTTTTTGATGTGAAGCACTGTTCTCTCCGGTTAAACCTGCAATAACTTTATTTACCGCTTTTAGGCCAATATCAACACCTTCAATGGCAATATCTACTATTTCAGGAACTTGTTTACGAATACCTTGGCTGTATTGATTTATTAAATTTATTTGCTCCTCATTTAGAGAAACTTCTCGTCCTCTAATAAATAGCTGTTTATCATTATTTATTTGAACGAAAGTTTGGCTTTTTTGCATTATACGTAGATGAGAAGGGTTAATCACAACACCGTAATTAAAGTTAATATCACATTGTTGAGCATTAACATTACTAGCCATTAGGCTAGTAAAAATAAAGGAATAAGTGAGAATTTTCATCGATAATCCAGAGTAATGGAAATGAATATTATAAAATAGTATAAGTAATTTATGGGGTATGAACGATAGGATCTAAATGAATCTTTCTTTCTCTATAACTCATTTTTGTTGGGCCATATTCTCGACGGGTATTATCATTAAAATCTCCAACAATAAGTGTTACCCCATGATATAGTTTTTCAGTTGCCTCTACGAATACACCTGTCATATAAGCTTGAATTTCTTCCTCAAAGGCTTCTTTTTCATTTAAAATTTCACCCATTTTATTCGCATGAAATTTATAAGTTGAGACTAATTTATTGAGCATTTCAGGATTAACTTTATCTTTAGGAAGCTTTTTTAGTTTATTTACGGCTAGTTGTAATTCAGTCGTTTTATCTGAGTCTATTTTTAATCTAGCGTCAATATCCTCTATGTGCTCTTTCATACCAATAATTTTTTTAGAAAAGTTGATAATAGTTGTACTACCTGCGGTAGCACCCACCATACCAGCATGGACCGATTTACCTGCTTGAATATAGCCAGCAATCAGTTTGCCATTGGCTTTCTCATCAGACCCCAACCATAATGTTTCTTCTACATCAATAATGCAGTGCATCATTTGATTTTCAATACGTAAGTCGTGACATGATATTTCGGCATATTGACTATATTTTGCGTAAACAGAACCTTTAGCCTTAATACTGACACTCATTTGAATGTCATCAACAGGTATATCTTCTATATCTTGTTTTCGCCCAATTATACCACTGCCTATAGTAATATCGCCTCCCGCGTCTAATGAGGCCGATTCAACAAAACCACCAATGGATATATCGCCAGTAGCAACAACTCTCATGCCTTCGCAGATATCACCATCAATAATAACACTGCCTTCGAATTTGATGTGTCCAGTACTAACATCTACATTTTTAATGCGGTAAACGCCGTCTACTTCCATCCCATTTTCGATGATTCTTGGTAAGCCTATTAGGGTGGATATTAATACTTTATCATTTTTTGCGCTGATAGCAGTACCTTCACCTACTTGCATATCAACGTCATCACCCGCTACAGGATCTAGTGGGGAGCCTGTAACCGTAAAACCTTTTTCACCTTCAGTAAGAGGTATTTTTTTAGCAAGAGGTTCGCCTACTTTTACGCAAATAATATCACCTAAATCACGCATGTCGACACTACCGTCTTCACGTTCTTTAGGACGTAAAATTCGGTCTTGAGCACTCTGCACTAATAATTTTATTTTAGAGTTTTTACCATTTACCGCATCTTTGCCTTGCGCTATAACACCTTTCACTATTGAGCCAGCAGGCTCTTTCGCTGCTTTATGGGCAAGTTTAAGCAATTGCTCTTTAGTAAAACCTTTAGTAACACCAGATTGTTGAGCTGCATTTAGGATTGCTTTAGCAGATAAATGTTTTCCACCGAGCGCTGCTGTAATTTCAGCAGTTGCAGACATTTCATCACTATCTATAGAAATAGTAATGGTTGCATCTCGTCGCTCTAATACTTGGTAAATTATTTCTCTACCTGACTTATTTGCTTGCAGTGGTTTTAAAACACTATTAAGTTCTGCTATGGCATTTTTTATATTGCCATTATCAACATATAAATTTTTAAATTCTGATTTTTCTATAAGCTCATGAATAGTTACTTCTAATATTTGAGAAGCATCTTTAACAGGTTGCAAAACAAGGTCGATATTATTTTTTTTATTGATCTCTAAACTTGCTTGTGTCACGCGACATTTACTCCAACATACAACTTATAAAATATTAAATGTAATTTTCTTGGTGAACTTTAATGAATGAACCTGTATTGATTTTAGAATAATCTATTTTATATTCTTTATTATCAAGTGCCTGTATGAATATAAGTGTTTTTGATTCACCAAAAACCTCTGAAGCACTAACATCAACGACATCTTGATATGCTTTTTTAGCATCTGATTTCTTACGCGGTACTTCACCTTTATAAACACCAATACCACGATTACTAACGACTACTACTGGGTGATTGCCATTTAATATGAGTAAATCAAACTTTCTCATTTTGTGGATGATTGTATTTCGGCCACTGATAATGAAATTTTTTTCTATCAAAATATGCTCCTATCTCTCACTAATATGTCTACAATACTATTATTCTAGTTTATTATACCAATAAATATATAAAGTTTTGATTTATGGCGCAATAAAAATGACATTTCTTTTGATATTTTTAAGATAAACACCAAAAATTAACATGTATAAAACATTTATAATCGATTACGAAAAGTAAAGCGGTACATTGTCACTCTTTATTAATAAGCGTCTTAACAAGTCGAGTGACCTTGCTGCAACTGCGTGCTGAAAATAGCCACGATTGGCTTTAATGCAAAAGTAATGACAGTAAATTTTTTCTCTACTGCCCCATGCAATCCAAACAGAACCAACTGGTTTGTCTTTACTTCCTCCATTGGGACCTGCAATTCCTGTAACGGCAATAACTAAATCAGCATTTGCTGAAGCTAATGCTCCTTCAGCCATTTCTTTAACTGTTTCTTCGCTTACTGCGCCATACTTTTCTATGGTGTTCTTATTAACATTTAATAATTTGCTTTTTATTGCATTGGAATAAGTCACAAATCCTGCTTCAAATGAAGCTGATGCACCGGAAACCTTGGTTAATTGACTAGCAATTAGGCCTCCTGTGCAAGATTCGGCAGTGGTTATTTTTAAGTTTTTCTGTAGGCATAATTGCAATACTATTTCGGATAACGTACGTGGCTTTTCTTTAATCTCTTCAATGATATGATCATTAAGTAATATTTTTATTTTTTCAACAAGTTGAGTTTTTAATGGTAAATGAACATACTTTTCAATCGTTAATTTTAGCTCTATTAATGGAGAGGAAGCTCGAAAGCCAACTTCTACTTCTTTAGGCCAATGAGGAAATTCTTTTACTAACATTGATTGTAAAGTCGATTCGCCAATACCAAACAATTGTAAACGAGTAATATCCATTTCGGCAGTGAAACTTGATTGAGACTCCAGTGCAGGGATAATTTCCTCTTCGAGCATTATCTTTAGTTCACTGGGTACGCCAGGGGTACAAACAACGTGGCAGTCATTCAATATTAATGAAAACCCTACGGCGCTACCCACTCTATTAGCAACTATATCGCACCCTTTGGGCAAAATTGCTTGCTTAAGGTTTGCTTTACCTAAATGCGCGTTTCTTTGCTGACACCAATTTTCTAAGTGAGCTAATGCTGTTGGATGTTGCTCTAAAGGAAGGTTACAAGCTATGGCTAATGCTTGCGCTGTTAAATCATCTGTCGTTGGTCCAAGACCACCATTAATAATCAAAACGTCAGCATTTTTTGTTAACGTGTTTATCTCATCGGCAAGTAAATGTAGATCATCCGCTAAAGTGACTTTCCGGCTAATTTTCATTCCAATAGATTTGCATTGTTGAGCTATCATTGCCGAGTTACTGTCAACAATATCACCGGTCATTAACTCATTCCCCGTAAGGAGAAGGTGTACTTTAGCTGTAGTCATTTTAAAGCTCAAAAATCAAATGTAATAGGGCAGTAGACTACTGCATAAGTTTAATTATTGTTAGCTAATTAATGTAAATAAAATTTTGTTTTAAAAAAATATAAATAAATTTAAACCTTTTTTGTTTTGTAGGTGACTTATCATTATTGAAATAAAAAACCATTAATAATATTTAAAGGATATCCATGAAAAACTCATTCAGAAAACAACTTACTTTGGCAACGATTCTATCACTTTCTACTATTTCAGCTGTCTACGCAGACATTGAAGATACTATTGAAAAATCTTTTGATGTAAGTGACAAAGCAGCTTTACGATTGGCTAATATTAATGGCGCAGTTGATATTAAAGGCTGGGATAAAAATGAAATCAAAGTAACCGCAATCATTACCGCTAAAAACCAAAAAGACAGAGACCGTATCAAAGTTGAGTTTGATCAAAATACTGATAGCGTTACTGTTGAAACTGAATACGAAAAACAATCATCTTGGGGACGTAATAACAGTTCTGGCCGAGTTGACTACACCGTAATGGTACCATTTGGTGCTTCTTTAGCTGACATAGACTTAGTTAACGGTTCATTAGTTATTAATAAAGTAGAAGGGGAGATAAAAGCTAATACGGTAAATGGTTCAATTAACGTGCAAGGCTTAGCTGATGATGTGGCGTTGAATTCAGTTAATGGCAGTATAAAAGCAACTTACCAACAAATTGATAATAATATTGATGAAATAGAATTAACAACAGTTAATGGAAGCATTAAACTTTATATGCCAAGTGATTTGAATGCCACGATAAATGCAGAAACAATGCATGGTAGTATCAAGACTGCGTTTGGACTTTCAAGTAATAAAAAAATGTTTTCTGGCCGTAGCTTATCTGGCAGTGTTGGTAGTGGCGATATAAAAATTGATTTAGAAAGTGTTAATGGCAGTATTAAAGTAATGAAAAATTAATTTTCATCAAAGATTTCCAATATGAACTTTAACCACAACATTTATGTTGTGGTTTTTTTTATTTGGTTGTTGGTAAAAATAATGCACAATAGTGATTAAATCTGACAAAGGTCTAAGGCGTATTTTAAAGTGAGTGAACAATATAACCGAGCGTTATTGGCTGGACGGTGGTATCGAATGGAAATGAACGATAATGGTCACCAACTCGTTGAGTATGCTGAGCTTAGCCTTGATGGTAGTTTTGAATTTTCTTTTGTTGAACAAAATGCTCAAGGGGAAATTCTTTGTCAAAATATTGAACTAGGAGATTGGGGCTTAGTTGGTGATATTCATTTTACTATTACCCAAGAAGAAGTTGATGACGGTGAACTTTTTCGTTCAGATTTAACCGATGAAAACAATTACCATGCCTATAAAGTATTAGCGTTAGATAGCCAAATATTTAAATATCAACACATTGTAAGCAATGAAGTGTTTATCCTTCGTCGAGTTATTGATAAAATCGGCCACTGTTAAATTTAGTTACCTGTACAACGTAATAAATTAATCCCCTTTTACTTAATAAGTAGTTGAAAAAAAATGAAAAATATAAAGTCAGCAAGTTTAATTACTGCGATAAAAACCCCTTATAACGCACAAGGTGAAATTGACCTTGTTACTTATGATCAACTTGTTGCGCAACAAATTGCCGCAGGTGTTGACGGTATTGTTGTTGGTGGTACAACGGGGGAAGGGCATTTATTAAGTTGGGAAGAACATTTAATGTTAATTGCTCATACTGTTCATAAGTATAGCGACAAGCTTATTATTGTTGGGAATACCGGCAGTAATAATACGCGCGAAGCGATTAAAGCAACACAAAATGGTTTTGCAATGGGTATGGATGCAGCACTTCAAATCAATCCATATTATGGTAGAACATCAAAGGCTGGTGTAGTGGCACATTTCAATAAAGTGTTGGATATTGGACCTGCTTTTATCTATAACGTACCGGGCAGAACAGGTCAGGATCTTACGCCAGATATCATTGAACCTTTATCAACGCATAAAAACTTTATTGGCGTAAAAGAATGTGGCGGAAATGAACGCATTGATTATTATGAGAAGAAAGGGATCGCTTGTTGGTCAGGTAACGATGATGAGTGTTATGTGGGGCGTCACGAATTTGGTTCTCATGGTGTTATTTCAGTAACGTCAAATGTTGTTCCAAGCTTAATGAGAACTTTAATGGATACTCAAAATAGCGAGTTGAACGATCGTTTACAAAACGTAATGAAATGGTTGTTCTGTGAACCCAACCCAATTGCCATTAATACCACGTTAATGATGACAGGTGCTGTTGAACGTAATTTTAGATTACCTTATTTAGCATTGACCTTAGAGCAACGTCAGGAAGGTTTTGATTATTTAGCTCAATTTGAAATATCTGAACTTGTTGGTGATAAATTAGCCTTATTAAACGATAGCGATTTCAATTACTGTTCGTAAATAAATTTACTTTAGAGCGTTTAATGATGGCATTAGATGCTCTGGCAGTTTAAATACCCGTTGTTCTGCAGTTAACGGACAAATAAAACGCAGAGATACCGCACATAGCTGCAAATCATCACTTATCTCATCGTTAATACTTCCAAGTTTCCCGTGTAATCTATCGCCAACTACAGGCATATCAATGCTCGAAGCATGAATTCTTATTTGATGTTTTCTACCTGTGTCAATCTTAACTCGAACTAATGAAGCATTATTGTTTTCATCATAACCAAGTTGGGTAAAATGACTACTCGCACTTTTTCCATCTACATCACTCGTTAATGTGTCTGGTTGCGGGCGTAAACGGTGATCACCATGAATAATAATATGATAGATTTTCTCTAAATCGTGCTTCTCAAACATTGCACTTAATGCACGAACTGCTTTTTTACTGTGTGCTATCAGAATTAATCCCGTTGCTGCTCTATCTAAACGGTGAACGATAAATGCCGCTCGTTCAGGTGTTAAGTGTGTTTGTGCCCACCTCGCAATAGTGCAATGGTCACTCCACTTGGAACCTTGAGACAACATGCCATAAGGCTTATACCAAACGCTGTAATCAGTACAGTCTTCAATTAATAGTGCTTCATTAGGTTGTTGGCTCAACACTTGTTCGTCGTAATAAAAGTGTAAAGTATCAGTAGTTTGTAATGGTTTTTTAATTCGCCTTAATCTTTGTGTACTCTTACCACGCGTTAACCATAATGCACCTTGTTGAATTGCTTGTTTTAATTGAGCATTACTTAGCGCGCACTGTTGATTGAGTTCAGTGATCACTGAGCTATTTTCTGTTGTAATATCAATGTGAAGCTCAAATTTATTCATGGTTGTATTCAAGGCAGTATTCAACGTAAAAGTTCTTTGTGATGATTAATAGCGCTAGTTTATCAAAATTAATCGATAACTGGATTGGTATTATGTTTTTCATCAGATAAAATAGCGAAATAAATTATATAAACAAAAGATAAAACTAATGAAACGTGATTTAACCTTATTCCCAGAAGATAATGTTGGTAATGCTTTATGGCAAATGATGAATGACGGCGACGATTTAAATCAAGAACGCGAGATTGAATTTTCAGTCATTTTCCCCAGTGAAGATGCCGCATTAAAGTTTGGCCAATTGTTATTGGAAAATAACCAAAAACTTTCATTTTCGCCTTATGATGGTAACGAAGATTTTCCTTGGGAAATTACCGCTTATCCATTTGTCGGTGCAAGCTATGAGAATATTAGCTCGTATCAGAATTTATTGATCTCAAGTGCTGAACCGCTTGGTGGCCAATACGACGGTTTTTATTGTGCAGCGGCTTAGTCACTGTTCTTCAGAACTATAAGGGCAGTTCATGCTTGATATAAAGCAATTTGACCAACTAAAAAAAACGAGTGGTAAATCATTTAATGATCAAAAAGCGTTGATCAAAAAAGTGATGGCCGGGCGACAAATAAAATGTGAAACCTGTGGCACCGTGCTCCGTTTAATTGTCCCCGAAGACAAAACCACACCAGGCGTATATTGTGGTAAGGGTTGTACTGATATTTGTTTAGATTTTATTTAAAAGGTCAATGCTCTTTAGTTCATATTCTCTGAGCGGCAAATCTCTTTTACTGCGGTAATGATTGATGAATTCTCTTTGTTGCTGTTAAAGGCTAAGCCAATATCTTTAATTAAGTGAATACCTTCTACAGGAATTAGTACTAATTCATCAGCATCCAAGATCTCTTGCCAATCAGGCAGTAATGCCGAACCAATCCCAGCACACACTAATTGCCAAGCATATTCAACCGTTTTGATATTAGCACGCGGTTGAAACCTTACTGAAACGTCTGACATCACTGCTTTTAATTTATCAAGTGTTTCACATGGGGCTATATTGATGAAAGGCATACCTTCCAATTCTAAAATATTAATAGATGAGTTTTTTGCCACTTGCCATGCTTTTGGAACTGCTAGTTGATAGTTGTCTTGCCAAAGAGGAATGAAACTTTCGTTGTTGGCTACGGAGCTAGCAATGACAACCCGTGCATCACAAGGTTCTTCGGGATCGACTAAGGTTAGTTCTATATTATCAATTTCCTCTGTTATTTTTTTCAATAAATAACTCATTCGTTGCGCGCCCAATGAACGCATAATACCTAACCTGAGTAATACTGGTTTTGGACTGGTAGAAAACAGATTACTGATCGTTTTTGCATTATCTGCTATTTCTTTAGCTTTAGGATAAAGTTTATCCGCTGCATCTGTTGGTAACACACCACGGGCATGACGTACAAATAAAGTGATATTTAAGTCTGATTCGAGTAATTGAATTGCGGAAGTTATTGACGGTTGCGAAACAAAGCAACACCGAGCAGCAGCGCTTATACTGCCTTGCTCATAAACCGACTGAAAATATTTTAGTGCGCGAAGTTCCAAGGTTATTACCAACTATTATTTACAAAGATGAGTAGATCCTATCTATTGATATATGATTCGTTAATGTTATTTTAAATTAGTTATAGCTTACTCCTATAGCTCACATAAAAACATTATATTTTTCAATAGTAAAAACAAACAGTAAAGTTTATTCATATTTATAAAAAGAACGTCATCCTGAATTTACCTCAAGGCGGCGAGTTGAAAGAGGAAGAAGCTAAGTATGATAAATAAATTTAGTACCACTGCTGCTGACGCGGTTGCCGATATTTTTGACGGAGCCACAGTGATGATCGGCGGATTTGGTGAAGCAGGTAGCCCAATAGAGTTAATTCATGCCCTTATTGATCAGGGTGCTAAAAACTTAACGGTTATTAATAATAATACCGGTAGTGGTCATGTTGGTTTAGCGGCATTAATTGAAAATGGTCAGGTGGGAAAAATGATTTGTTCATTTCCTCGCACCGCAAATTCTACCGTATTTCCTGACTTATATCGCGCAGGCAAAATTGAATTAGAATTAGTTCCTCAAGGTACGCTTGCTGAACGTATTCGAGCGGGTGGCGCTGGCATTCCAGCCTTTTTTACCGCAACTTCGGTAGGTACTCCTTTGGCAGATGGTAAAGAGCAACGTAGCTTTGATGATCGTGATTACGTAATGGAGCGAAGTTTAACTGCTGACTTTGCACTTATCAAAGCGAAAGACGCAGATCGTTATGGCAACTTAACTTACAACAAAACAGCGCGGAATTTTGCCCCTATTATGGCAATGGCGGCAAAGACCACCATAGTACAAACGAGTCATTGTGTGGATGCTGGCGATATTGATCCTGAAACCGTTGCAACTCCAGGAATTTTTGTTGATCGCATTATTCATGTTGAAAACCCTTTACAAGAATCTAGCTTAAATGCACAAGGAAGAACTTACCCATGAGCTTAGAAAAAAATACAAAGGCAGTTGGCTGGACTCGAGACCAAATGGCTGAACGTGCCGCGCTCGATATTCCTGATGGTTCATACGTTAATTTAGGTATTGGCATTCCTGAGAAAGTCGCGCGATATGTACCTAAAGGTCGTGAATTTATTTATCACACCGAAAATGGTTTATTGGGCATGGGACCAACACCTGAAGAGGGTGAAGAAGATGCCGACCTAATTAATGCCGGTAAAAAACCAGTAACGGCTATTGCTGGCGCAGCATATTTTCACCATGCTGATAGTTTTGCAATGATACGCGGGCAACATATCGATGTCTGTGTATTAGGCGCAATGCAAGTGGCACAAAATGGTGATTTAGCTAATTGGTCTACAGGAGCGCCAGATGCAATTCCTGCGGTTGGCGGTGCAATGGATCTAGTTGCTGGCGTGAAAACTATTTTTGTTATCACTCAACACACGACTAAAAATGGTATTGCTAAACTGATTGAACAATGCAGTTATCCGTTAACAGGTCAAGGTGTTGTTAGCCGAATTTATACTGACTTATGTGTTATTAAAGTGACGAGTAAAGGTTTTGAACTGGTTGAGTTAGCCCCTAATGTCGCGTTCGACTTTGTTCAAGAACGCACCGGCGCCAAGCTTTTAGACCCATGTAATATAGCGGAGAAATCATAATGTCATCTATTTCATATGAGCAAAACAGCAAAAGCGCTGAACTGTTTGACCGTGCAAAAAAAGTATTACCCGGCGGTGTTAGTCGCAATACAATTTTTAAATTGCCTCATCCTGATTATGTTGAAAAAGGGCAGGGCTGTTATGTTACCGATATTGACGGTATTACTCGTATAGATTTTGCGAACAATATGGCGTCACTGATCCATGGGCACGCTAACCCAGAAATAACTCAAGCGATTATCGAGCAAGTACAAAAAGGTACAGCCTTTACTATGGCAACCGAAATTGAAATTGAGTATGCCGAATTACTGTGTGAGCGTGTACCTGGTTTTGAAAAAATCCGTTTTGTAAATTCTGGTACTGAAGCGGTAATGGCGATGATCAAAGCGGCGCGTGCTTTTACCGGTAAAGAAAAAATAGCAAAAGTTGAAGGTGCCTACCACGGCGCCTACGATTACGCTGAAGTTAGCCAAACAGCCGCGCCTAAAAACTGGGGAGACGAAGATCAACCGGCAAGTGTACCTGTTGCAAACGGTACCCCTGAAGGCGCTTTAGATGACGTTATAATAATTCCTTATAACAATGTTGAAAAAGCCTTAGCCATTTTAAATCAGCATAAAGATGAATTGGCAGGAATACTTATAGACCCTGTTTCTCATCGCGTTGGTATGGTGCCAGCGAGTGAAGAATTTGTTGAAGCGCTTCATCAATGGACAAGAGAAAACGACGCATTATTGATGTTTGATGAAGTGATCACTTTTCGCGTGAATTATGCTGGCGCTCAGCAAAACTATAAAGTGGCACCAGACTTAACCGCCATCGGGAAA
>CAJWBY010000069.1 GCA_913020705.1 uncultured Colwellia sp. | reverse complement strand
GCCTGAAGCGAGATGCGCATTCTACGCGTCTCAGTTTCGATGTCAACGTTTTATTTTAAGTTTTTTGAACTTTCTTTTTAGAAGATTCAAAATTCATTTTAAAACGTTAAGTTAACTTTTTTGAATACTATTCGAAGAGTTAACTTATCAAAACGTTCGTTTGGGTTGCCCCTTGGAACTGGAGCGCATTCTAGACATTTCTCGCTGGGCGTCAACCCTTTTTTGTCATTAATTTGAAATAAACGATTGTTCGTCTATTTTACGTACAAGCCACGTTTTTATTGAGGTTTATTCGAACACTTATGCTGTTTTTTCACCAGTTAACTTTTCTAATCCTCTATTTATATTTTTAGATATATTTAAATTAACCTTCATGTAATCGATATTTTTTCATCATTTACCTCTTATTTGCTACTATAAAAGGACAAGTTCATCATCTAGTAACTAATATGAATAAATCTAACCTACGTATGTATAACAATATCCCCCCCACTTTAGGCAATAACGTCTATGTTGATCAAGCCGCTGTTCTTATTGGCGATATCACTTTAGGAGACGATGTAAGTATTTGGCCTTTAGTTGCAGCCAGAGGTGATGTAAATACAATAATAATTGGTGATCGTACTAATATTCAAGACGGTACAGTTTTGCATGTAACTAGAAAGAGTGCAGCCAATCCAAACGGTAACCCTCTCGTTATTGGTGAAGATGTCACTGTAGGACATAAATGTATGTTGCATGGTTGTATATTAGGTAATCGTATTCTTGTTGGAATGGGTGCAATCATTATGGACGGGGCTGTTATTGAAGATGATGTTTTCATTGGTGCGGGTGTTTTAGTTCCTCCTCATAAAACATTAGAAAGTGGTTACCTCTATGTAGGTAACCCTGTAAAACAGGTACGTTTGTTAAAAGAGAGTGAGCAAGAATTCCTCAGGAAATCAGCAATTAATTATGTTGAACTGAAAAATGAGTATATTGCTCAACTTTAAGCTAGTTAAGTATATAGCAACTCAATTTTCTGATTCATTGGTGGTTCGTTATCCTCGAGCCATTCTTCTACTTGGCACTCAAAATCAAATTTTACGGTGTTAGTTAGTTCGATTACATTTTTCGCTTTTATTATTATCGTTACACGTTCGCCTGAAACTAATCCCGTAAAGACGCATTCTCTCTTATTAGAATCAAATGTCATATCATCGTTAAAGATAATTTGTTGGTTCATGTTTATTGCTCGTTTCTCAACACATTCAATACCGGCGTTATTTCAGGTAAAACGTTCCGCCAGACCCTAAAACTTTCTGCGGCCTGCCCTACTAACATTCCTAAACCGTCTATAACATTAATTGCCCCATGCTCTTGCGCGCATTTTAGAAATGGCGTTAGTTCTTTTCCATAGACCATATCGTAACAATGGGTATTAGCAAAAAGTGCATTAGATATAGGAGGTACGGTGCCAGTTAGACTTGCTGAGGTTGCATTTATGATGAGATCAAAATTTTCACCAACTAAATCTGTAAAGCCACAACTTGATAGTTTTTTATTGTTAAACTTACTTATTAAGTTTTCAGCTTTAGCTATTGTTCTATTTGCAATAACAATAACGGCTGGTGATTGATCTAGTAATGGTAAAATAACACCTTTTGCCGCACCACCTGCGCCTAAAAGGAGAATTTTACTATTTTTTAATTTTACATGATTATTAAGGAGATCTTGAACGAGTCCTTGTCCGTCAGTGTTATCTCCTAGTATTTTTCCATTAACAAAACTCAACGTATTAACTGCACCAGCCAATTCAGCACGTTCGGTGAGTTGATTACACAATGCCATCGCTTGTTCTTTAAATGGCATGGTAACATTTGCACCTTTAACACCGTTTTTAATGCATCTTGCGATCGTTTCTGAGAATTCATTAAACTCTACACATTCACTTTGATAGTTAAGCTTCTGCTGAGTTTGATTTGCAAAAAGCTGATGAATAATAGGCGAACGAGATTGTTTTATTGGGTTACCAAAAACGAGATATTGATCCATGAAGGGTACTAAATAATAAGTTTGTACTTAAGATTATCGTAATAAGTGAATGATGAATATAAAAAAAGCAGTAACCTTTATATAAAAAGTCACTGCCTTATAAGCTTTATTATGGGTTATTGCTATAAATAGCGATTAAAACTTATATCCTAACATGATGGAGTAAACCATAGGGTCAACATCTATTGAAGCAGAACCTTTGACGTCACCAATTTTAAAGTTAGCTTCAGTTCCAATATCAATATAGCGTGCAGAAGCATTTACATGCCATTTATCATCTAACTGATAATCTGCACCTATTTGTACTGAAATCCCAAACGAACTATCAAGTTCTAATTCACTAAAACCTAATGATTTAGGTGTGTTCTTAAAGTCTTCGTCAAAGAAAATAGTGTAATTAATGCCAACGCCAACATAAGGTTTAATATCCGAAGCACTATCAAAGTAGTAAAGTGCGCTAATTGTTGGAGGTAAGTGTGTAACTTCAGCTAAAGTTGCGCCGTCAACATCTGCACCAAACAGGCCACCTGAAATACTTTGTGGGTCATGAATAGTTACATCATGAGTAAATGGTGTAGCAGCTAAACCTCAACGGCCCAATTATTATCGTAGAAGTAAACAAAATTCAAACCAAGTTGAGTATTATCATCTACTGAAATTGATAATGGTGTATCACCACCTAATGCTTCAACATAAACACCTGATTTACCGCTGTCGGTTACTACCATAGTAGCACCACCACGAACAACAATGTCTCCTGCTTTATAATCTTCCGCAATAACATTTAAAGAAAGCGATGATATAACTGCCAATGTGAGTAAACTTTTTTTCATGAGTATAATCTCTATAATTTTTGTGGGTACTTAATGGCGATGATTTTATAGGTACTCAAAATAATAAATTTGACCTAGCTCAAATAAATGCTCTTGTTTTTAACATTTTTATGCATGACTAAAGATAAAATAGAAAAGTAAGTGTAGGTGGGGAATTTAACAGGCTTAACAAAATGGTATTACATAAAAATAGACAGGCTATCGACTCTCAAATTTTAGAGACTGTGTTTATCAAAATAAAGTCTATATTTTATAAAGCTAAACAAACTATTTTTGTCGTAGAAACAAGAGGAGAAAAAATCAGGAGATTAATTCTCACTCACATTAATTACTCCGATAACCAGTCTTGTGGTACTAAATACTGTGATAGTTCAGCTTCTTTACTTACTGGATCGGGTTGATAATTATATTCCCATCGTGCAAGTGGTGGCATAGACATTAATATAGACTCTGTTCGACCACCTGATTGTAAACCAAACAGTGTACCGCGATCGAAGACTAAATTGAATTCAACATAACGGCCTCGACGGTATAATTGAAATTGACGGTGTTGCTCTGAAAACTCAGTATTTTTTCTCTTTTCAATTATTGGCACATAAGCATCAATAAAACCTTGGCCTACCGCTTTAATATAATTTAAGCAGGTATCAAAATCCCATTGATTTAAATCATCAAAAAATAAACCACCGACACCACGAGTTTCATCTCTATGTTTTAAGTAGAAATATTCATCACACCACTTCTTATGTTCGTCATAAACATTATCGCCAAAAGGCTGGCAAAGAGATTTTGCTGTTTGATGCCAATGTACGACATCTTCTTTCACTGGATAAAATGGAGTTAAATCAAAACCACCACCAAACCACCAAACTGCGTCTTCACCTTCTTTTTCAGCAATAAAAAAACGGACGTTAGCATGGGAAGTAGGAATGAAAGGATTGTTAGGATGAATAACTAAAGAAACACCACAAGCTTTCCACGTTCTCCCTGCAAGCTCAGGACGGTGTGCACTGGCTGAAGGGGGTAATTTATCACCAGAAACCTCTGAAAAATTAACTCCTCCTTGTTCAATAACAGTGCCATTAGTGAGCACCCTTGTACGTCCACCACCACCCTCTGCTCGAGTCCAATTGTCTTCCACAAATTTTTCACTGCCATCAGCTGCTTCTAATGCTGAACAAATGTTGTCTTGTAATGATTTTAAAAATTCAATTACTGTTTCTATATTTACTTGGCTCATGCGCGAATAGTCTCACCGGTCAGTGCATCAATTATTTTTGAAGGTTGAGTATAACCTAATGTATTGCCTTTTATGATGAAATCAACTTCCTGAGAAAGTGTTTCTTCAACTTCTTGCCACGTTTTTGCTGGTGCCTGCCCAGATAAGTTAGCACTCGTAGAAACAATCGGTTTATTAAGCTTATTACAAAGCGCGACTACATCAGGCTGACTTGTAATTCGAACCGCTATAGTGGAAAAAATTCCCGTTAGTAATTCATTAATATGAGTGCTTTTTGGGACCAGCTGAGTAATACCATCAGGCCAACGAGATAAAATAGTAACACGCTGGTCTTGCTGTATTTTGCTGTCATCAATATAAGGTAATAATTGAGCGTAATTTGCTGCAAGCAAAATCAAACCTTTCTCTGGTGAACGTTTTTTAATGCTAAGTAGTTTTTCAATTGCTTGTGAATTATCAGGATCGCAACCTAAACCAAATACGGCTTCAGTTGGATAAGCAATAATGCCGCCTTGATAATAAGCTTCTTCAGCAGAAGTCATCATAAATAAAAATGAAACATAGATAAGTGATTGGTGGATTATACTCAGTTTATTAGAGAGATAAAATAAGTGTTTTATTCCACCCAAAGAACTTATTTAGGTGGAATAAAATAATGAGTGCTTATCAGAGACTTTTCACTTTTTCTCGTAAAACAAATTTTTGTACTTTACCCGTAGAAGTTTTTGGCAAATCACTAAATATGATGCTTTTAGGGGTTTTAAATCTAGCCATATGCTCTCGACAAAATTTTATTATATCTTGCTCTGTAGCACTTCGACCACGTTTTAAAGAAACAAAGGCGCAGGGTGTTTCTCCCCATTTTTCATCATGTTTAGCAACAACTGCTGCTTCTAAAATATCTGGATGTTGATATAAAACACTCTCTATTTCTACAGAAGATATGTTTTCACCACCGGAGATAATAATATCTTTCGAACGATCTCGTATTTCTATATAACCATCAGGATGCTTAACGGCTAAATCCCCTGAATGGAACCAACCATGTTTAAAAGCCTCATTAGTCGCTTTTTCATTTTTTAAATAGCCTTTCATCATGCTATTACCACGAAACATAATTTCACCGATGGTTTCAGCATTACAAGGCACAGGTTGCATCGTTTCGGGGTCTAAAACATCAACTTCTTCTTGTGTTGGATAACGCACGCCTTGCCGTGCTTTTAAGGCCGCTCGCTCATCATCGCTTTTATCATTCCATTCATCTTTCCACTCACTAACCACACAAGGGCCATAAACTTCTGTTAAACCATAACCTTGAGTAATATCAAAGCCCATAGTTTCCATGCCCTTTATTACCGATGCTGGTGGCGGTGCGCCAGCAGTCATTATACTAACACCACGAGGTATCTTTGCTAATAGCTCTTTGTCCGCATTTAAAATCATATTTAATACAATCGGTGCACCGCAAAAATGGCTGACATTATGCTTAATCAAACTTTCAATAATAGCCCCCACTTCTACTTGTCTCAAGCAAACTTGTGCTCCCCCCATTGCAACAACAGTCCACGGAAAGCACCAGCCATTACAATGAAACATCGGCAGCGTCCATAGATATACTGATTCATTACCTAATGGCCAAATCATGTTATTACCTAAAGAGTTCAAATAAGCACCACGGTGAGAATAAACCACGCCCTTCGGATTACCCGTTGTTCCTGAAGTGTAATTCAACGCCAGCGCCTGCCATTCATCATGAATCAAATTTCCTGTGAAATTTTCATTACCTTCGGCAAGCAGGTCTTGATATTCAATACAGCCCAAACGCTCGCCCCCTTCACTCGTGACATCGTCGATATCAATAATCAATGGTTGTCGTGAACATAACAGCAGCGCTTTTTTAACTACACTTGAAAAAGCTGTATCGGTTAACAGCACATCGCACTCCCCATGATCAAAAAGAAAGGCAATACTTTCAGCGTCTAAACGGATATTTATAGAATGTAATACTGCACCCGTTAACGGCACACCATAGTGAGCGTCTAGAAAGGCTGGTATATTCGCAGCCATAATTGCCACTGTATTACCTGGCTTAACACCGTGTTGCATTAATGCCGATGCCAAACGTCGAACATTTTTACGATATTCTTGATAAGTGATTTTTTTCTTACCATGGATAATAGCAACTCTTTCAGGGGAAACATCAGCAGTGCGATTCAAAAAGTTAATTGGTGTTAAGGGCTGGCTATTGGCAGCTACCTTTTCTAGCCCTTGGTTATAAATACTGTTCATTGTCTTTCCTCATTATCACAAAGGGCTTATATGCTTATTTTCATACTCATCCCCTTCAACTATACTTTTAGTGTACATAATTTATACTTTTAACCAATGATCCTTTAGTCTAGAGTCGACTAAAGTACTAAGAACAATTCCTGATGTTTTTTTCAACAACTTCTTAAGAGAATATTTCCGTATTGAGCGAAAGATAGGTATAATACGCGCCTTATTTTTGGGGTTAATGTACCTCGTTCTTAGTAACAAATTACCAAGGTGATAAATGATGAAAGTAGGAATTATCATGGGGTCAAAATCAGATTGGCCAACAATGAAGCATGCTACAGATATGCTAGATTTACTTAATGTTGCTTATGAAACAAAAGTTGTTTCAGCTCACAGAACACCACATTTATTAGCAGAATATGCTGAAGGCGCTAAAGACCGAGGTATTAAAGTTATCATTGCTGGTGCTGGCGGCGCGGCACACTTACCGGGTATGGCAGCTGCATTCACTCCATTACCTGTTTTAGGTGTACCTGTTCAATCTAAAGCGTTAAGTGGTCAAGATTCGTTACTTTCAATTGTTCAAATGCCAAAAGGTATTGCTGTAGGTACATTAGCTATTGGTAATGCAGGTGCTGCAAACGCTGGTTTGCTCGCGGCACAAATTTTAGCAACGTCTGATCAAACGATTATGGATAACATTGAAAAATTCAGAAAGGAACAAACTGAAAATATTTTAAATAACCCTAACCCAGCAGAGTAAGCGAAAATATTTCATGAAGAAAGTATTGGTATTAGGCGCAGGTCAATTAGCTCGTATGATGGATTTAGTGGGCTCACATTTAGGTATGGATGTAAAAGCATTTGATGTTCGTACAAATGAAGTTGTACACCCTATAAGCCCAGAGTATAAGTATGGCTCATTAACGGATGGTATAGTCGAAGCAGACGTTATCACAGCAGAATTTGAACATGTTGCTCATGACATTCTTGCGTTATGTGAAGCTTCAGGAAAACTGAAACCAAACAGCCAAGCGATTAAAATTGGTGGCGATCGCCGTTTAGAGAAAAATCTACTTGAATCTTGTTCTGTTGCTAACGCAAAGCATTTTATCATCGAAAACAAAGTCGATTTTGAGCAAGCGCTAACTGAACTTGATCTGCCTATTATTTTTAAAAGCGCTTTAGAAGGTTACGACGGTAAAGGCCAATGGCGCATGAAGTCTGCTGATCAAGCGGATGCTATATGGCAAGATATGTCAGCTTTCATTGAAGCAGCCACTTCGTCTGTACCACAAGGCATAGTAGCAGAACAGATGGTACCTTTTGATCGCGAAATCTCTTTGGTCGGAGCAAGAAGTACATTGGGTGAGATAGCAGTTTATCCTCTAACTGAAAATCATCATACTAATGGGGTTTTAAGTGTATCTGTTGCTGCGCCATCAAATGAAAAATTACAAAACCAAGCTAGTGAAGCCTTCAAGCAATTAACGGAAAAACTCGATTATGTCGGTGTTTTAGCAATAGAGTTTTTTCAAGTGGGTGAGGAATTACTCGTTAACGAAATAGCACCTCGTGTGCATAATTCGGGTCATTGGACACAGCAAGGCGCTGATACTTGCCAGTTTGAAAATCATTTACGTGCAATTTGTGGCTTACCCCTTGGTAGTACAGCGTTGATACGCCCAACGGCAATGGTAAACATATTAGGTGAAAACACTATACCTAATGAAATTTTAGCCATACCAAGTTTAACTGTGCATTGGTACAACAAAGAAAAGCGTGCGGGCAGAAAAATGGGACATTTAAATGTTAGTGGTAATTCAGAAGTAGAATTAGCACATCGTTTATCTCAACTCGCCAATCTATTAGATAATGAATCGTTCCCTGATCTAGCCGATTTTTCTACAAAATATTTAGATAACGTTAGATAATCTTCGAGGATTGTTTAAAATAAAAAAGCGAGTTATTAACTCGCTTTTTTACTTTTGAAAGTGGCTACACTTTTTCTGAGCACACTGAAGTTTCTCTCCTGCAGCCATATTCCTTTTCAGTAACAAGCCAAAACCACATTTTTGACATGTTTCTTCAACAGGTTGATGGTTGACCGCATACTTACATTTTGGATATGAGTTACATGCATAAAACGCTTTGCCAAAACGACTTAGTCTTTCAATTAACTGTCCCTTTTTACAACTAGGGCAGCCAACTTCCACACTATCAGAAACTTCATCATGTTCAATATGATGACATTCAGGATAATTTGTACAGCCGATAAACATACCATATCGACCTTGTTTTACCGCCAGTTCATGCTGGCATTCAGGACATTGAGTACCCGCTAAAACTTTATCTTCAACACGTTCATGTTCAACGACTGGTCTTGTAAAATCACAAGTAGGGTAAGAAGCACAACCAAAAAACTTTCCTGATTTACTATTCTTTATAACAATTTCACTACCGCATTCTGGGCACACTTCATACGCTTTTTCTAAGGCATGTTCGTGCTGAGAAAATAAAGGTTTATCGGAATTGGGCATAATGCATTCACCAGATTATTGTTGAAGTCATTATGCCATAATTAGAGAGGTTTAAGTGAACTTTACGATTTACATTTAGTGTAATGGACCATCTTGTTCATCAAAAATAAGATCTTCCATTTGTGAGTACGCACTCTCTTTACCAGGCACATTAAATAACACCATGAGTACAACCCATTTAAGGTCATCAAGAGAAAAGAATTTAGTGTCTAATTCCATAACACGATCAATCACCATTTCTCGTGTAGTAAAATCAAGCACATTGACTTGCTCTAAAAATAAAAGAAAACCTCGACATTCCACATCAAGCAATTGCATTTCATCATCAATATAAACACGAACTGAACGACGACCTACTCGCGTGAGATATGGATAAGCTTCGGTGTCTTGCAGAGCGGCTAGTTTTTCTAACCAACTTAGCGCTTTATATATCTCGTCTTGATGAAAACCTGCTCGGGTAAGTTCATCAGTTAATGACTCATGATCCACCATAATCTCGGCTTCACTATGTATATAATTTTCAAATAGATACATCAGGATATCAAACATAATTAGCCCCTACTTTACTCTTAGATAACCTCCTGGAACCGTAGCAACCAGGCCTTTAAGCTCTAAAATTGTTAATCGAGTCAAGACTACGTCTATAGGTAGCTCACTTCGAGAAATCACAATATCTACGGGAGTAATTTCATAACCCACACTAGCTAACAATGAATCGTTAAACAAGTGTTGTTTTTCACTTTCTTCTAACGCAGGCTCTTTCTCTAAGTCTATACTTAAGTTTAGACTACTTTTCGGCAACAATTCTATTTCATCTACTATATCGGCAACATTATCGACAAGTTTAGCGCCTTGCTTAATGAGCCAATGACAACCTTTAGCCTGAGGGTTATTAATTGTACTTGGAATAGCAAACACTTCACGGTTCTGTTCTATAGCACAACGAGCTGTGACTAAAGAGCCACTCTTAATGGTTGCTTCAACAACTAATACCCCTAGACTTAAACCACTAATTATTCGATTACGTTTTGGGAAATACCCTGGCTTAGGCGGAGTACCCGGTGCAAATTCGCTAATAATAGCACCATAATTATCAAGAATATTTTTTGCCAATAGTCGATGTCTCGCTGGGTACACTTGATCTAATCCCGTGGCGACAACGGCAATGGTTTTACCTTTAACTGATAAAGTGCCCTTATGAGCAGCACCATCTATACCTAAAGCTAATCCACTGGTGATAACTAATCCAGCTTGAGCTAACTTTTGGGCAAATTCGAAAGCGTTATCTCGACCGTTAATACTGGCATCTCGACTACCCACCATTGCAATTTGTTGTTGATTTAAAAGCGCAATATTTCCTTGTGCAAACAAGACAAGCGGTGGATCAAAAATTTGCTTTAGGTTGAGCGGGTAACGGGAGTCTGTAATAGGAATGATGGAACTGCCACATCTTTGCGACGCGTCAATAATATTTGAAATTCTCAGCCAGTCTGGTGCCCTTATCGCCGAAATTTGCTTATGGGTAAGATTCAGTGATGATAATTCTTGTGATGGATGAAAAAGCTGCTCTACGCCAAAAAGTTCAACTAGGGTTAACTTTTTGTGGCTGGCTAAGCGCGGGACAAGTTTCAGCGCTAACCAATAATGGCTCTCACTTTTATCTTTATGCTCACACCCATGTGAAACTGCAATACCTGATGCTTGCTTCGTTGTCACTGTCTTCTCCTTAAGAACAGCTATTTTATTTCTGAATAGAGTAAAGCCTAATAGTTAATCATTTTCCAGTGGTGAGGTAATAATGTCATATACTCTAAGTGGTTTACTTGAACGTAATACCAAAGCTAAACTGACCTTTTGATATACTTTAAAAACCATCATTTCGCCTACCACTTCTTCTGGCATATTATAATCAGAATCATCTATACTTGCCATGCGATTCCAGCGAGAGCCATCTTGACTATAAATTGGGCCTTCGCTCGTTTCAATAACGCCTGGGCTAACACGCTTCACTGATACGACATCTCCTTGCTCAACAGCATGTTCAGCACCAAGGTTAATCATCACAACTTCTAATTTTCCAAATTCTCTAAACCCGTTAGCACTATTTAAAATCTGCCCACGTAATGACTTATTTATAGGCTTCAAATTAAAAATAGAGGGATATTGTTGGTTTTCATTTATAGGAAGAATAAAATCACCAGAACGAATTTCTTGTTTTGAGCCATCAACGTAAAGCGTTGCAGGAACATTATTTTCAAGATTACCTGTGCGTAATATTTTGCCCGTAGCCACTACTCGAATGTTATATCCTAAGAACGCTTCCGTTTCTGGATCATATATTTCGTCTTTCTTTTGATAAATGCCGTAACCTTGACCCAACTCTAATTCTTCATTCACATAAACATTAAATCCATCAATACTTGATTTATATCCTTCATCACTACCTAAAACATAAGGAAGTGTTTCTATTTCATCTTGTGATAAAACACTGCCGTATTGAATATAAGGTGAGATCACATCTAGAGGTAGACTTGAAATAGCAGATTGATCTTTTAACTGTACACGCGCTCGAGGGGACCATTTAAGTTCAGGTTTGCCACGTACGAGCATAGGCTGCCCTTTTTCATCAAACACTAAACGAAGTTCATCTCCAGGGTAAATTAAATGCGGATTGTTAATGTCAGGATTTAATCGCCACAACTTTGGCCATAACCAAGGTTGATTGAGGAAAATTTCTGAAATATCCCACAAAGTATCGCCTTTCTTAACGATGTAAGATTTCGGAGCATTTTTATTTAAAGTTAATTCATCAGCATTCAAAAATGCTGAAAAAGATAAGCTGATTATTAACAATAAACTACGTATTAGCATGATAGTGCGCCTATTAAACAGATATATTAAGCTTTTAGCCTAAACCACTATTATTAATTATATTTAATGGCTAAAATTGAAACATAACACTCAATGCGATTTTTCGCTAATTTTTTGAAGATTTATGACTATTTTAAACGTACTTAGATTTCCTGACGAACGCTTACGCACAAAAGCTACACCTGTAGAAACAGTTAACAGTGATGTAAAAAAAATTATCGACGACATGTTTGAAACCATGTACGACGAAAACGGTGTTGGTTTAGCAGCCACACAGGTCAATATTCATCAACGCATTGTCGTCATCAACGTTTCTGAAGAAAAAGAACAAGCACTTGTCTTGATCAATCCAGAAATAATTAGCCATAGCGATAGCACAGAAATAAATGAAGAAGGTTGCTTATCTGTACCGGGCTGTTACGCAAAAGTTGATCGCTACACTGAAGTTACTGTTAAAGCCCTCGACCGTGAAGGTAAAGAATTCACTTTAGACGCAACAGAGCTACTAGCCATTTGTATTCAGCATGAACTCGACCATTTAGATGGTAAGTTATTTGTTGATTACTTATCGCCATTAAAACGACAGCGCATAAAAGCTAAATTAGAAAAAGAAGCACGTTTAGCTAATAATTAATTGTGACTCAACATAAATAGAATTCGGAATAAAAACTTGTCAAAAGCCCTTAAAATAATTTTTGCTGGCACGCCAGATTTTGCAGCACAGCACTTAGCAGCGCTCATTAATTCTCATCATGATGTAGTCGCAGTTTACTGTCCCCCTGATAAACGCGCAGGACGTGGTAAAAAACTGACAGCTTGTGCCACTAAAGAGCTAGCAATAGCGCATGATATTATTGTTGAGCAGCCGACTAATTTTAAAGATGCTGACGATCAGGAAAAATTAGCAAGTTATAATGCCGACATCATGGTAGTAGTCGCTTATGGCTTATTACTGCCAACGGTAATCCTAGAAGCTCCACGTTTAGGTTGTGTAAATGTTCACGGCTCGATATTACCAAAATGGCGTGGAGCAGCTCCTATTCAGCGCTCTTTAGAAGCAGGTGATAAAGAAACCGGCGTTACGATTATGCAAATGGATAAAGGATTAGATACTGGAGATATGATCGCTAAAGCTACATGCGATATTACACTTCAAGATACCAGTGCTTCACTCTATGAAAAATTAGCTAACCTTGGGCCTGCAGCTTTACTTAGCACGCTTGATTTAATGGCTGAAAATAAACATAAAGCTGAACCTCAAGATAATAGTGTATCAACCTATGCTGCCAAACTTAATAAAGATGAAGCAGAATTAAATTGGCAATTATCTGCAGAAGAATTACATCGTAAAATTCGTGCTTATATCCCCTGGCCTGTTGCACAATTTACTTTTACTGATGAAAAAGAAACTGAACATCGTATTCGTGTTTGGCAAGCAAGCTATTCAGACGAAGCTCATGATTGTATGCCGGGCACAATAATTTCTGCAAATAAAAGTGGCATTACTGTTGCGACAGCTTCAGGTTCATTTTGCTTAGAATCATTACAATTACCGGGTAAAAAACCATTACCCGTACGTGATATTTTAAATGGTAAAGCTTTATGGTTTGCTGAAAAAAGCAATATCAATAGCGTTACCTCAAACAACTTGAGTGAAAAATAATGGCGACGAATATTAGAGCTCTAGCGGCAAGGTGTTGTTTTGCTGTCGTAGATAAAGGCAGAAGCCTTAGCGATGAGTTGCCGAAAGCTCAAGCGAAAGTCGAAGGTAAAGATAAAGGTCTTTTGCAGGAACTTTGTTACGGTGTTTTACGTTACTTACCTGCACTTGAATACGACTTACGCCAGCTCATGGATAAGCCATTAAAGGGCAAACAACGTGTTGGTCACTTTTTAATTTTAGTCGGTATTTATCAAGTAAAACATACGCGTATTCCAGATCACGCAGCGGTGAGTGAAACAGTCGCAGCAACAAAACCGTTAAAGTGTGATTTTTTAAGGGGCTTAATTAATGGTGTCTTACGGAATATTCAACGTAACTTAGCCAAAGATGACGCAGATGAAGCTACCGCAGAATTACCTGATGCGATAAAGTATTCACACCCAAGTTGGTTTATCAAAAAATTGCAAAGCGCTTATCCAGATCAATGGCAAGAAATTCTTACCGCTAATTTAGAACGCCCACCGATGTGGTTAAGGGTTAATCAACAACATCATAATGTTACTGAGTATTTAGCCTTATTAAGCCAAGAAGATATTCCTTTTGAGCTTGTTGATGAAAAATCATCGGCAATTAAACTTGTCAACGCTATTGATGTTAACAAACTGCCTGGCTTTGCTGATGGTTGGATTTCAGTTCAAGATGGTGCCGCTCAACAAGCCGCGATTTTATTGAATACCCAAACGGATGATATTGTTCTTGATTGCTGTGCAGCGCCAGGGGGTAAAACTTGTCATATTCTTGAGTTAACACCAGACTTAGGTCAGATGACAGCTATAGATATTGAAGAAAATCGTTTGTTAAGAGTTAAAGAGAATCTAACTCGCCTTAACCTATCGGCCAAAGTGATAACTGCAGATGCTGCCTCACAAGAGTGGTGGGATGGTGAACTTTACGATCGTATACTGCTTGATGCACCTTGTTCAGGTACTGGTGTAATACGTCGTCATCCTGATATTAAGTGGTTAAGAAAAGCAGATGATATTGAAAAGCTCACTGTATTACAGCAACAGATATTAAATAACATTTGGTCCCTTTTGAAACCTGGTGGTACTTTGCTTTACGCAACTTGTAGTATTTTACCAGAAGAAAATATTCAGCAGATCCAACAGTTTTTATCTGAGAATAACAATGCTAAGTTAGTACAAATAACAAATGAGAAAACCGATATTGGTTGGCAAATATTGCCAAATGAACAATCAATGGATGGTTTTTACTACGCTAAATTAGAAAAAGTAATCGTTTAAAGTTAACTTATGAAAATAATTATTATTGGTGCAGGGCAAGTGGGCGGAACATTAGCTGAAAACCTTGTAGGTGAACGTAACGATATTACTATAATTGATACTAACGCAGAAACGTTACATGAACTACAAGATAAAATGGACTTGCAGGTTGTTATTGGCAATGGCTCACACCCTGATATATTGAAGCAAGCAGGTGCTGAAGATGCAGAATTAATCATTGCGGTAAGTAGTGATGACGCAACGAACATGCTCGCCTGCCAAATTTGCTATTCGCTGTTTAATACAGCAAATAAAATCGCAAGGATCCGTTCATCACAAATATTGCGCTACCAAGAAGAATTATTTCAATCAAAAAATATTCCTGTTGATCATGTTATAGCACCAGAACAATTAGTTACCCGTGATATAGCACGTTTAATTGATTACCCCGGCGCACTTCAAGTATTAGAGTTTGCACAAGGGAAAGTCAGTTTAGTTGCCGTAAAAGCTTATTATGGCGGTTTATTAGTAGGTCATGCCCTTTCAACGTTACGTGAACATATTCCTAATGTTGATACGCGTGTTGCTGCTATTTATCGTAACGGTAAACCTATCCGACCTCTAGGAACCACCGTTATTGAAGCAGATGACGAGGTGTTTTTTATTGCAGCGACTATTCATATTCGAACGGTGATGAATGAACTACAAAAACTCGAAGCATCTTATAAAAGAATCATGATCGCTGGCGGCGGTAATATAGGGGCTGGATTAGCTAAAATTTTAGAAAAAAATCATCAAGTAAAACTTATTGAACGTTCACCTAAACGCGCAGAACATCTGGCATCAGAATTAAATGATACCTTAGTTTTTACAGGTGACTCCTCCGATCAAGAACTATTACTTGAAGAACATATTGACCAATTTGATGTTTTTATTGCCGTAACAAATGATGATGAAGCGAATATCATGTCATCATTACTCGCGAAACGCTTAGGTGTTAGAAAAGCCATGGTGCTTATTCAACGCAGTGCCTACATAGATTTAGTACATGGTAGCGATATTGATATTGCAGTATCACCTCAACACGCCACTATTTCAGCCTTATTAACACATGTACGCCGAGGTAGTATTGATAACGTCTATAGTTTGCGTGGCGGTGCCGCAGAAGCTATTGAAATTATTGCTAAAGGCGATGAAAAATCTTCTAAGGTGGTTGGTAAAACAATTCAGTCAATTAAATTGCCTCCCGGTACAACCATTGGCGCAATAGTTCGACAAGAAGAAGTATTAATTGCACACTCGAATACAACTATTATGTCAGAAGACCACGTCATTCTTTTCTTAGTGAATAAGCGTTATATATATGATGTAGAGAAACTGTTTCATGTAGATGCGCTGAACTTTTATTAAAAGTAAATTAAAGTCAAATTCAAAGAAACCCAGAAATATCTGGGTTTTTTATTGTCTATTTATTGATAGAAAATTTAACTTAAGAACGCCAAAAAGCAGGTGTGAACAACACCAGTAAAGTGAATATCTCTAAACGACCAAATAACATCGCTACGATTAATACCCATTTACTGAAATCAGTAATATCGGCAAAATTTGCAGCAACGGCTCCTAGGCCTGGGCCTAAGTTATTCAAACAAGCAGCAACTGCGGTAAAAGCAGTTAAGTCATCCATTCCCGTAGCAAGAAGTAACAACATACAAATAATGAATACTGCGGCATAAGCTGAGAAGAAACCCCATATAGCTTCAACAACACGACCTGGTAAAGCTTTACGACCTAACTTTATAGTGAATACGGCTTTAGGGTGAACGAGTCTGTTTAATTCACGTAATCCTTGTAAGTATAAAAGTACAACTCGCACGACTTTCATACCACCGCCAGTACTCCCCGCACAACCACCTATAAAACTTGCAAAAATTAATAACATGGGTAGCAATGTAGGCCAATCTGCAAAGCTTGTTGTAGCAAAACCTGCAGTAGTACTTATAGAAACAGACTGAAACAAAGCTTGATCAAAAGCTTCAAAACCATCTTCATAGGTACCTGTAGCTAAAAGAACGACTAAACAAACCAAAGTTAAGACAAACTGAATAGCAATAAAAACCTTAAACTCCGGATCATAAAAATAGCTTCTCAATGACTTACTGTGCAGTACGGCAAAGTGAAGTGCAAAATTAACTCCCGCGATTAATAAGAAAAACACACAAACAAAGTTAATTGCAGGGCTATTAAAATATCCCATACTCTCGGTATGTGTCGAATAACCACCAATTGCTATGGTTGAAAAAGCATGACAAATTGCATCAAAAGCAGACATACCTGCCGCCCAATAACTAACTGCACATGCAATGGTTAAAGATAAATAGATATACCACAAGTGTTTAGCCGTATCTGCAATACGTGGTGTCATTTTTGAATCTTTTACTGGACCGGGTGTTTCAGCCCTATAAAGCTGCATACCACCAATGCCTAACATCGGTAAAACAGCAACCGCTAAAACGATTATCCCCATACCTCCCAACCATTGTAATTGCTGGCGATACCAAAGTACGGCATGAGGTAAACCATCAATTTCTTTAAGAATAGTGGCACCTGTAGTGGTTAAGCCAGAAAATGATTCAAAGAAAGCGTCTGCTACAGATAGATTAGGGAATTCGAGTAATAAAAGCGGAACCGCTGAAAAGCTTGCCAGTACTACCCAAAACAATACAACAATTAAAAAGCCCTCGCGCGCGCGCAAGTCACTTTTTTCATTTTTAAAAGGATACCAAGCAAGTAAACCCGCACATAAACAAAATAGAAATGCAGTAAGAAATGAAACACCACCACCATCACGGTAAAGTAGTGCAACTAAAGCAGGAGGCAGCATGGTGACACTAAGTAAAGCCACCAACAAACCAAGAATTCGAATGATATTTTTTATTTGCACGAGTTAATTTTTATTATTAAGTAAAGTCATCGACTACATGTTTTTTGATGATAAAGCATAAAGATCAACTCTGCGAATTTAAATCACGTATTTCGTCTTAATTTATTCAGCTTAGACGTTTGTTATATGATTCACGTTCCATATCAACTATTTCAACACTAATTGAAACTGACTCAATCCCAAACGATTTAAGGTGACTTAATACTAATTCAGATAATTTTTGTCTTTGCTCTAAATTACGACCAGAAAGAATTTTGCAACAGACATGAATGAACCTTTGTTGATTCTGAACATCTTCATTATCGTTTTTGCTATAAAAATAGGTGAAAGGTATCGCCCTAATTTTAATATCAGTCGATGAAAACAATGCAGACTGCAAAGCTGCTTCAAAAACTGCAGACATAACGTCTTTAATTTCTAGTTTTTGAGTAAGCTCTTCTGAATATTCGATAATAAAGTGTGGCATCGAGTGTCCTTTTTATATGATGTTATGGGTTATCAATAGACCTAAGGTTCAGTAACCCTGCAGAAAGTGTTTGTAGTTGCTCTTTAACTTCTATTAATTGCTCTTCGGGTAAAGCAATGATCAATTCTATTTGTGCAGCGAAGTCTTGTTGAATAATTTCACCTTTAGCTTGTTCAACAAAATACAACACATCACTTATTTGTCCGTAGTCACACGTTAATTGCTTTTTTACCATAGGAACTTTCATGCTAGTTCCTAGTAATAATAACGCTTGGCGGACACTGCCACCGTAAGCACGTTGTAATCCACCGGTACCGAGTTTAGTGCCGCCAAAATAACGCACAACTATTGCGCATAACTCACCAACATCACTTCCTTGTAAAACAGCTAACATGGGCCGCCCTGCTGTACCTGAAGGTTCCCCATCGTCAGAAGAACCATAACCTTGACTATCATTTGGTCTTCCTGTGAGAAACGCTGAACAATGATGACTAGCTTGAGGATGTAATTTTCGACACTGAATTAACTGCTCTTTAGCCTCTTCATGGCTTGAACAAGGAGCAATAAAACAAATAAAACGACTACGGCTAACGATTGTTTCATCAACAATACTGTTAGCCGCTACTTTGTAAGGTTTGTTCATAAAGTTTAACGTAGGAGTATAAAATATTAAGGTTTATTTCAACTCTAATTCACGTGTCATATTCTCGTTATGCAACTGATGAACAATAATATTATCTTCAATGCGAATACCACCAAATGGGCGCATAAGGTCTATTTTGTCCCAATTAATCATATTGCTATTTTTTGAAGCTTTAAGATCAGCTAATAAAGAATCAATAAAATACAAACCAGGTTCTATAGTGAATACTTGATTAGTTTCAATAATACGAGAAGTACGTAAAAAAGGATGTTGTTCCGGTGTATTAGCATGCGTACCACGCTCATCAGCCATAAAACCACCAACATCATGTGTTTGTAGTCCTAAATGATGACCCAGACCATGCGGAAAAAACGTCGAAATAAGGCCTGTTTCAACAGCGGTATCAACATCAACATTAATAAAGCCAAACTCATGTAAAACATTACCAATATCGCGGTATGTTTCAATATGTAGATCTACATAGCTTTTACCCGGCTTTAAACCGTCTACTGCATTTAGCATTAATTTGTCCATGCGGGCAATTAATTCAGCAAACTTGTCACGCTTAAATGAATAAGTACGTGTTATATCAGAAGCATATCCATGGAAATTTGCACCTGCGTCAATCAAAAATGAACGATGAGCTTGTGGTACATCACGATCTAATGCTGTGTAATGTAAAATAGATGTATTAGCGTTAAGTGCAACTATATTTCCGTAAGGTGTTTCATCACTGGTGTGATTTGTTGCCTTCAAATAAGCTTGTTGAATGTCAAATTCTGAAGAACCTTGTAAGAATGCATTTTTCGCTGCTTTATGACCAGTGACAGCAATAGCATTAGATTTACGTAAACACTCCTGCTCGTATTGTGTTTTATAAGCGCGATGATAATGAAGGTAATTAAGTAAAGGTTCTGGATTTATATTTTTAAAACCCAGTGCTTTAGCGACTTCAATATGTTCGCCTATATAAGCAAAATCTGTTTTATCATATGGGAGAAGCTTTTCGACATCAGAAGCTTTTGTCAGCACTTTTATATCAAAGAATTCATTCCAATAAGTATCGGCTAACGGTGTAACTTTATGCCAAAAATCAACAGGTTGATAATAAATAAGCGTCGGCTTATCTTCACCATTAACAATTAACCAGCAGTTAGGGATATTCACTAATGGCAACCACCATTTAAAATGAGGGTTTACTTTAAATGGATACCCATAATCATCAAGAAACACTTTAATTTCTTGACCAGAATGGATAACTAAACCTTGAAGGTTCTCACGACTCAAAGCCGCTTTAGACCTTTTTTGCAGTTCTGTAATATGGGCTGGATAAAGCGTTGCTAATTTGATCATTGATCACTACTCTGAAATTTTTCCAACATCATATCACATTATCCTAAAATGTTAATTTACTGACCAATACTCATCTTGGATATTTGGTCAAAAAGCGATTTGTTCTGCCCTACTTTCAATTGATAAATTTCTTGATAAGCCATTACGCTTTTTACATATTCACGTGTTTCTTTATAAGGAATAGTTTCAATCCAAATATCGGCAGGCATAGACTGTAAACCTTTTAGCCAAGTTTTTACTCGATAAGGTCCTGCATTATATGCAGCCGTCGCTAATACTTGATTACCGTCATGTCGGTCGAGTAATCGCTTTAAATACTTGGTGCCTAGTTTTATATTCTCATTTGCATTCATTAAATGTTTATTGGTCACTTTGCGTTTGTGCAGTTGTTTAGCGGTGGAAGGCATAACTTGCATTAAACCTTTAGCGCCTGCTGGAGAGTTAGCATCTGCCATAAATGAGCTTTCTCTTCGTGCAATTGCAAATGCCCAAGCAGGGTTTATTTTATAATTACTTGATGAATGTGTAATTTCATCTTCGAAAGCTAATGGAAAACGTAAATCGACATCATTTAAATAACCAACTTTAGATAATGTAAAAATTGCGCGGTCAAACCATTTTGCCTCATAAGCAATTCTTGATGCAGCAAGCTTTTCTCGTTCATTTAGTTTTGACAACCAATAATTCCACTCTCGTCTAGCACTATGAAAGCGTCCAATATGAAAAAATTCAAACGCTCTTTTAGCGGCAGGGTTTTTTAATAGCTCAGTTTTTTCTATATCAGTAATTTCTAAAGGCTTATTTTGAAGGTTTACACTTTGTTGAATAGCACTTGCTGCAAGAAATCCATAATAATGCCGTTTATCTGCAAGCTTACTCAAGGTTTCATGGCCTAAAGTTTTATCATTTGTTTCTAATAAACTACGGCCATACCAATATTGCCATTGATTATTAGTATGTGATTTTTTAGGCAGTGCGAGTAAACTATTTTTTATTTCTGGCCAATCTTGTCCTCTGAGTAAATCAGCCATTTTCCATTGAACTATATTTTTTGATTGTAAATTTTCATCTACTTTTGCTAACCATTTCTTTGACTCTTTATGATTTTTACTTGCTAAAGCAATAGCGAATTTCAAAACGATTTGTTGTTGTTGTGATTCAGACAACGGTAATACTTCTAATGCTTTACTGTAAATTTTTATTGCTTTATTAGGGTCACGCCAAATTAAACGTTTTAATCCATAAGCCACTATTGTCGCCTCTTTAGTAGAC
>CAJWBY010000068.1 GCA_913020705.1 uncultured Colwellia sp. | reverse complement strand
CAATAGCAATGAATTTGCTTGAAGTGTCAGAACTTTGTCGAATCGAATCGCTTTTAAAAGCATTTGATTTACCATTGGAAGCTCCTGAAAACATGAGCAGCGATGACTTTATTCGTCATATGCGTCGTGATAAAAAGAATGTTGGTGGAAAATTACGCTTTATTGTTCCTACTGCCATAGGACAGTCAGAAATTCGTGATGACATCACTCAAGAGATACTTCAACAAATTCTATAATCATTTTGGTTATTGCCTAATACTTTACTTTAGGTAATAACAATTGTAGAAAGGGTTGAATATGTCCGCAGTAGCACACACAAGTATAGATAATACTAATATTGCCTCCGTGCAACTGAATACTGAACCAGCAGTTACTTCAATCAGTGTCAGTGCACGAATTGATTATATCCAGCGCTTCTCTAAACAAGCTGTTTTGGTTATTGATCAGGATGTCTCTGTATATACTCAGGCCGCGCGTCAATTTCTTATTAACCTTTCCAAAGAAAAGTCTACTCAAGAAACCAATGTTGCCTTTGTTTCGGCTTCAACGAAATTAAATGATATTCAAATGCGTTGCCGCCTAATCGAGCAGCTATTTGCTAATGCTCTATTCGATCCTGAAAAATCACTAGCTGTGAGCATTTTAAACCTTAGTAAACAAAGCAAAGATAGTATAACTATTGTTGTAGAACATGCTCATGCATTATCATTACAAATGAAATATGAGCTTTGTCAATTAGTTGATGTGGCAAATAAAACTCATGGCAAAATCAATGTTGCATTATTTGGGCAAGAACAAGCGGCTAAGAATGCAGCAACAAATAAAAGTATTTTTAAAAATAAGTTAGCGATTGTGGATGCAAAGTCCGGGCAATTATTTTCTTTAGAGCATGCTAAATTCAATAGTGAAAATTCAATTTTTACCAATAAGTTTTGGCTAAAGTTAGCGATAACTGTGGTGTCAATTTGTACGCTTATTGGGCTTTCTTGGTTTGTGCTGATTGACTATGATAACTTCAGTCTATCTAAATTACCTGTAGTTAATGTTAATGACTCAGATAGAAGCACAATTCTATCTGATGCAAAGTCGATCACTAATAAAGAAAATAAAAATGACAAAGAGCCAGTGGTTAATGATGTAATAGTGGCACAAAAAACAGATAAACTGGCTGAGACGGCAGATATACACGCGGCTTTGCTGGGAGAAAAGTTATTTGTCGCTAAAGCTGAGAATGCGCGTGCTCAAACAACTGATATATTACAAGCACTTGATTATAACGAAGCCAAAAGTATTGCTACATTAGCGGTAGAGGCAAAAGGTCAGCTTGATAAATCAGGTACCAATAAAGAAGTAACATCTAGTCTGGTGGATTATCAAGAGGTAAAGCAAAAGGCAGTACAAGAGATAAATAAGCCTATTAATACCGTATCACCCTTAGTGTTAACACCAAGTTATTATTTAAATTCGCCAACGGGTTATGTTGTTCAAATCGTTGGCTTTACGGATATAACTTTATTAGCTCGTTTTATAGAACAATACCCAAGTATTGAGTACTTTAGTTACCAAAAAAAGCTAAATAACCAGATGTTTGTAGTATTAACAACGAAAATTTTTGCAGAAAAAGAACAAGCTCGTGAAGCACTCCAAGCTTTACCTCCAGCTATTATTGATAGAGGTGTTTGGATTAAGGCGCTTTCAATTGTTCAGGATGAAATCAATAAGTCATTATAAATAGAAATGAATACCGTTAATGATTAAATAAAGATACAATCGCTTTTCATTTTTATTGGTTGCCTATTCAGGCGAACATGAGTCAGGCGAACATGAGCAAAAAACATCGTGCATTTCTAAAGTGGGCTGGCGGGAAATATGGCCTCAGTGATGTAATTGCAAAAATTCTACCAAAAGGGGAGTGTTTAATAGAACCCTTTGTTGGTGCAGGTTCAATTTTCTTAAATACAGATTACCCTAAGTATATTCTTAATGACATTAACCAAGATTTAATTAATCTTTATAAAATACTGCAAATCAAGCCCGATGCTTTTATTCAAGATGCAAAGTCACTTTTCGTAATCGAAAACAATCAAAGCGAACGATATTATCAATTTCGAAAAGAATTTAATGAAAGTGATGATAGTTATTTTCGTTCGTTAGTTTTCTTATACATGAACCGGCATGGTTAATGGCTTATGCCGTTATAATAAGTCGGGAGGTTACAACGTTCCGTTTGGAAAATATAAACGTCCCTACTTCCCTGAAAACGAAATGTTATTTTTTGCTGAAAAAGCAAAGAAAGCAACATTTGTTTGTGAAGGATACCGAGAAACATTTGAACGAGCGAAAAATGGTGATGTAATTTACTGTGATCCACCTTATGTTCCATTAAGTAAGACGGCTAGTTTTACAAGTTATGCCGGTAATGGTTTTGGTTTGGATGAACAAGCTGATTTAGCAAATGCTGCGGAAGAAGTAACAAAGAAACATAAAATATCTGTGTTGATCAGCAATCATGACACTATCTGGACACGTAAAATATACGAACATGCTAATAAGCAAAAAACCATACAAGTAGCGCGTACGATAAGTCGTTCCACAAGTAAACGTACTAAAGTTGCTGAGTTGATGGTGCTTTATAAGTAAAGCCGTCTAAGGTAAAACTAAAGATACCACAGCAATTAGTACACCGATAAAAAGTGCGGCACCAATAATACCTGCAATGATGAAGTGGCTTAACTTTCCTTGGTTGAAATCTCGCTCTCGATTACTATCACTTTGAACACCAAAAAATGCAGCACCGACACTTTTAGCTGTCTCTTTAAAACTACTCGTATTATCAGGAGTCGAAGATTTATTTAATGAGTCTTTATTTTGCATCATAAGCTTTGTTGTAAAGTGATAAAAATATAATCGCTTAATTTACCGGGTAAAACAACCTTGGGGTAGAAAACATTACATATTCGAACATACCTTTATTTTCGTCGAAAAAATAATAAAGATAAAGGGTGCTTGAGTCCTTAAAACGGGATATATTTTTGACAGAGAAATTTAGCTGGTCTACATTAAATTGTATATTTGTCTAATTTGCTGTTAATAATAAGAAAAAGGATTTTCAATTGAATACGGATTTATTAAATTATGTTAACTTTCCTGCTTTAATCATCAATGAAGATGGAACAGTAGTCAGTCGTAGCAAACACATCAAAAAAAAATACCATATCAACGAAGGAGATGACTTCTTTGCTTTATGTGATAGTCAAATTAGCTTCTCTGAATTCATTCTCAATTTCTCAAATATGCCGCTAGGCTCAAACGATAAATGTTTAACGCATTTTAGTTTTATCAAAACCAATATAGAAGTTTATGTCAGCGTTATAAGTAAGGACCCCATCCTTTTTCTGATTGAATATAGTGCTGCACTTCTTCAGGATTCTACCATTGAAGATTTGGTTGATCACTCGGATAACTTATTATCTTTAGTTGATAAAGATTACCATTATCTATCAGTTAACGAACAATATAGCCATAAATGGGGAATGTCAAAATCTGATATTATTAACCAACATGTTTCAACCATATTAGGTGAAGAAGCTTTTAATAAAGTGGTAAAAAAAGAGCTGGATTTATGTTTTTCTGGGAAAGTGAGAGCCTATACTGATTGGTTTTATTCAGAAAAAAAGAAGCAAATGCTCTTTTTAAAAGTTGTTTATCAACCTGTTTTTGACAACGATTCTGATCGCGTTAAATCTGTAGCAGTAACCGTAACTGATATTACGGATATTCAAGTACAGAATGAAAAACTAACAGACCAAGCCTTTCACGACTCATTAACGGCTTTAGATAATAGGCATGCATTAATTGAATATTTTGAAAAAATTTCAGTAACATTAACGCGAAATGATAGTTACAGCTTAGTGATAATTGACTTAGATAATTTTAAACGAGTAAATGATTCATATGGACATAATGTTGGTGATGAGTTGTTAAAAGCTTTTGCTGTTAACCTAAAAAACACCTTACGAACTGATGATTTTTGCTGTCGATGGGGAGGGGATGAATTTGTTCTTTTACTTGCTCAGGGGCAAACATTGGAAACAACTAGAATAAATATCAATGAACGTTTTAAGGCACTACAAGAGAAAATTTACCATGTAGGAGCGCACCAATTATCATTAACCTTCTCATTTGGCTTAGCGTTTTTTCCTGAACAATCTAAAAGTTTAGAGCAATTAATTTCAATTGCTGATAGTAAAATGTACAGTGAAAAAAATCTTCAGAAGATAAATTAAATCATATAAAAGCGCTTGTTAACCAAGCGCTTTTATATTTTTATTTATCGACTTAATAATTATGATAAAAGCCATAAGTTTCGTTTATTTTGCGGTGTTGTTTATCAGCCCAAATATAATACTCTTGATCTTCTAATTGGCTGGCCGCTGCTTTATCTAACAAAATAACCGCATTTTCATGCATTTGTAACGCTGATGCTGGGCACATGGCTGATAAAGCGCCTGTGATCATATCTTTGACTGCTTTCGCTTTATTTTCACCCGTAGCCATTAATAATACATATCGTGCATCCATAATCGTAGCAATACCCATAGTCATTGCCATCGAGGGTTGTTCTTCACCTTCTTTGAATAATCTACTATTGTCGGTCAGTGTTTGTTGAGTTAATGTTTTGATACGTGTACGAGATGACAAGCTTGATGTAGGCTCGTTGAAACCAATATGACCATTAGCACCAATCCCTAAGATTTGTAAATCTATGCCACCTAATGATTTTATATTATCTTCGTAGCTGAGCCCTTGAACACGAGGATTTTGTTCATTATTGCAAGTAGGTAAAAAAGTATTTTTTTGATCTATATCTACATGATCAAATAAATTTTCCTTCATAAAACTACGGTAACTTTGTGAGTTGTCAGCATTAATGTTGTGGTATTCATCAAGGTTAAATGAAGAAACATTGCTAAAGCTAAGACCAGCATTTTTATGTTTATTTACTAGTTGTTTGTAAAGGCTTATTGGAGTGCTACCGGTAGCAAGACCTAGAACAGGTTTTGCTTTTTTCGTGATTAATTCGCTAACCCAATGTGCAGCATTCTCTGCCACTTGTTCAGCATCATCAAAAATAATTATTTGCATGTAAAATCCTTAAAATTTAATTTAATTTGGTATAAATTTATAATTTCACTAACGGATGCAAATATATATTGTGATGAAAATCGGCTTTTTAGTTTAGCTAAAAACATTTTTTTATAATGTTTTAAGTATCTTAGCTTTGCTGCCGCTTATTTTTGAATCAACACAGGTTGAATTGTACTACGGTGAGAGGGCTTTTGCACTTTCTTTAAATAATAGGAATAAAGCCAGTAATGCGCATTACTGGCTTTATTTGTTGTTATAAGTCGATATCAACAGCATATGAAATAACAAATTTCATATCATCATTATCCATATCTGTATCAGATACCGCAAAGGTGAAACCATCTTTGCTTAAACTAACACCGTAATCGTTATAGTCTTCAGCAACCATAGCATCATCAAAAGAATAATCACCTAAATGAAAGGCTAATGTTAATCCATCAGCGATTTCAAACTCTGCATCAGCCGAAATATATAAGCTTGCGTCAGCAAATGCAGCACCGTCATCATTATTAATTCCGTAGCTTGCTGATACTGAAAAATATGAGTAAGACAATGAGCCGTATACTTCACCAAAATCATATTCGTTTGTCGTATCAGTTTGTGCTGAGTCAGGGTAGGCATAATAGATATAACCTACATCGTAACTAACGTCTTCGCTTAACTGACCGCTAAAACCTAAGTAAAAATCTAACTCGGCACTAGCATCGTCGCCAAAATCAATGTTTGAAGCCCAAGTTCCAGCATAAAACCCTGAGTCGGCTGCGTAATCGATACCACCTGAAATAGCTGCAGCGTTACCCGTTTGGCTTACACCACGCCATAAATAGTTACTTGTAGCAGCAACATTAGCTGATAAACCTTCAACAGCAGATGCTTGTACTGACAACAATGACGTTGCGGCAATTAAAGATGTAAGTGATAGTGATATTAGTGTCTTTTTCATGAGAGTCTCTTTATATAGTTATATGTTTTTTATGTTTAATATTTTAGTGCTAACCTTACATTGCAAGGTAGATGCCTGAGCGAGCAGGCAAATCGATAAAAATTTATCCTTTAAATTCAGTTGGTTGCGAAGGTGTTGTTTTTGACGGAATTTAATACCTATTAAAAACGATCTGTTTTGGTGCAAGGATAAAACGAATGCTCACAAAAAGAGCATGAAATAGTGATTATGGGGTGATAGGTATTTCATTAATAAATTTACCCTTTAATTAGGGGCAATTGGAATATGAGCAATAAATAATACTAACTTCGAATTTAAGCTACCTCTCTCCATTAGATATCAAACCTTGGCATTTTTAAGTCATTTCAGCTAAATAGTAAGTGTATGAATGAATCTATCTATAGAGTTTTCCCTTAGGTCGTTGTTATAATGCGACCAATATTCTAATAAGGTTTGTCTATGTCTTCATTTTTAATTGCTCCTTCCATTTTATCTGCTGATTTCGCACGTTTAGGTGATGATGTTGCTAAGGTTATAGCTGCCGGTGCTGATGTTGTGCACTTTGATGTAATGGATAACCATTTTGTACCTAACTTAACGTTTGGCCCGATGATTTGTCAGTCTCTACGTGATTACGGTATAACGGCACCCATTGATGTACATTTAATGGTGAAGCCAGTTGACAGTTTAATACCTGGTTTTGCTAAAGCAGGTGCCGATATTATTACGTTTCATCCTGAAGGCAGTGATCATATTGACCGTACTCTGCAGTTGATTAAAGATCACGGTTGTAAAGCTGGGCTCGTTTTAAATCCAGCGACACCTTTGCATTGCTTAGACTTTGTTATGGACAAGCTCGATGTCATCTTACTGATGTCGGTTAACCCTGGTTTTGGTGGGCAATCATTTATTCCCACTACGCTAGATAAATTAAGATTAGTAAAAGAGCGCATCATCGCGAGTGGACGAGATATTCGTTTACAAGTAGATGGCGGTGTTAAAGCTGATAATATTGCAGAAATTGCAGAGGCGGGCGCTGATATGTTCGTTGCTGGCTCGGCCATTTTTTCAAAGCCAGATTATAAAGTAGCCATTGATGAAATGCGCAGTGAATTAGCTAAAGCTAACAAATAGATATTTAACAAATTAATTAAAATAAAGGGAAATCATGAGTAAACCTATCGTATTAAGCGGCTGTCAGCCATCAGGTGATTTAACCATTGGTAATTATTTAGGTGCGTTAAAACAATGGGTTAGCATGCAGGATAGTCATGAGTGTTATTACATGCTTGTAGATCAACATGCTATTACCGTTCGTCCAAATCCAGAAGATTTGAGAAAAGCGACGCTTGACGGTTTAGCCTTGTATTTAGCGTGTGGCGTTGACCCTGAAAAAAGCACCATATTTATTCAATCGCATGTACCAGAACATGCTCAGCTTAGTTGGGTGTTAAATTGTTACACACAAATGGGTGAGTTGAATAGAATGACTCAATACAAAGATAAATCTCAAAAATCAGAAGCAAACATGAATTCAGGCTTATTTACTTATCCTGTATTAATGGCGGCGGATATTTTACTTTATAATGCTGACCGTGTACCAGTAGGTGATGATCAGAAGCAACATTTAGAATTAGCCCGAGATATTGCTACGCGCTTTAATAATCTTCATGGTGAAACATTTACTGTGCCAGACCCATACATTCCAGAGTTTGGTGCGCGAGTAATGAGCTTGCTTGAACCGACTAAAAAAATGTCTAAGTCTGATACTAATCCAGGCAATTTTATTGGATTGTTAGAAGAGCCTAAAAAAATCAGTAAAAAAATTAAACGTGCTATGACTGATTCTGATGAAGAAGCTAATATTTATTTCAATATTGAAGAGAAGCCTGGTGTATCAAACTTGTTGTCTTTGTTGTCATGTTGTACCGGCGAAACTGTTGAGCAGCTAGTGCCTAAATATGAAGATAAAATGTACGGGCATCTAAAAGGTGATGTGGCTAATGCAGTGGTTGCTTTATTAGAACCCATTCAACAGAGATATCACGAAATCAGAAATGATCAAGCATATTTAGATTCTGTAATGAAAGCGGGTGCTGAAAAAGCCTCGGCACGAGCAAGTAAAATATTAGCAAAAGTTTATGACGGAGTCGGTTTTATCCCTCGCCCATAATCAATTATTAATCAAACCCAATAAAAAAGGCTAACGAATATTCGTTAGCCTTTTTATGTTCAGGATGAACGGTATGTCACGTTGCCATGGATGGCAAGGAGTGACGATGTTTCGTTGAAATAACCTATCACTTTTCTTCTTTTGCTGCTTCTTGTGCTTTAGTAAATAACGCTTTGCTATTCTCAATAAAGTCTTGCACATTATTGCTGCTCGTAAATAAATAACTTGGCGCCATTAATGTGGTGTTGAAGGCTGGTCGAACACTGAATTCTGGTTTTTTACTTAACTGAATTAAATAACTACCGCCGAATAACAGTAATGTCATACAAGAGGCGACTACCGTCCTACGCTTTTTGGTCATCTGGAAACCAATATGGCAATTAAGCCAAAACAAACAAAAAGCTATTGTTATTGGTAATAAAGAAACAACCATGCCAAACATAGATTGAGATGAAGCGTTAAAACTCACTAGGTTCTCAATAAAATCACTTACCCACATCAAGTTGAAAAATACAAAACAAATACCTAACTGCCCCCAAAATCGAGCCTCATGTTTGGTTAAATGAGAAACTAATGCAACGCCAGCAGGCCATAGAGTAAACATTAAAGTCATGCCAATGGCAGGTACTAATAATCCTGTGAATGTAGCTTCAATTGGATTGTGAAGATTAAATAACCAACCGGTAACCGTTGCGAAAAGCAAAATACTCACGGTTAAAAAAGCTGGGTGTCTCGTTACGTTTAAAATGTTTTCAAATGGGCTGAAGCAGATACTATCCGGTACGGGGTGATCAGGAAAAATAACGCGTATTAAGCTTTTTCCAATTAGAAACACTTGCCCTGAGTGAACTATGTGTTGATGAACCGCTAATTTCGTTTGTGAAAATTCATCTTCATAGAAACTGCCATTAATAGTGTCTTCGTCATTTAACACCCAATGTTCGCCATTAAAATTCAAGCCAAGATGCTGAGCACAAATATGAGGATCAGCCATAATAATATCATTATCATAACCACGGCCAATATTGATATTATCTTGCAAAAATTTATGTCGAGCTATTAACTTGTGTCCACGCGTAATTTCTTCAATGATTATTTCCATGAGATAGACTCCATAAATTTCTCGGTGAAGTTAAGCGCACTGCCTTGGCTAACACCTGAAATGGTGAAGTGACTGAGTAATGCTTGGTCTCCCTTATCAACAGAAATTGCGACATATAAAACATCAAATAATTTGGGGAAGTCTTTATAAGCACGGGTGCAAAAAACAGATTTGTTAGTAATTGCTAGATTTGACGGTGTAGTGATGTCGTGCTGGCATTGATATTCAGAGACATCATCTTTACCTGCTTTGTTACCTGACCTTACTTGGTTTAACTGGCGCTCAAATATTTGATAAAATTTTGTATCACTTAGCTCTTTTGCCTGCATATAGCGATATTGCATCTCGATTGACCCCGTGAAAAAGTCATTTGATATATATGTATTTTCATCTAAAGAACAGTTGGCTACAACGGCAGATACAATCGCGTCTGCTTTATCTGCATTTGATTCACCCCAGCAACGGATAAATGGAATGTTGACTACAGGAATTAAACCTTCACCTAATGGTCGCATTTGCCATTCACTATTGAGTAATGTTGTTATTAATTTGTCTTGATTATCGGTGAGTTGTTGAGCCATTTGGGCATCAATACTCGTCGGTTCAGATGTTTTATAGCGCTGATATAGGTTAAGCAATTTATCATGAGGTACTAAAAATCCAATCTGGTTACCCGATGTTGCAACATTTATCCCTACTACTTCTGAATTTTTGTTCACAACAGGTCCGCCGCTCATTCCTGAATTTACAGAGCCGGTAAAATGTATACGATCGTTAAACGATTCTTTTTTCAAACCGTTATAAGTCCCAGGAACAACTATCATGCCTAAATCGTGTGGATTTCCTAATGAATAAAGCTCTTCACCTTTTTGAGGCACACTTTTAGCTATTTCAAAAAAAGGCATTTCGCTATCAGTTTTTCTTTTAACTAAAGCTAGATCATTGATTACATCAACACTCAGTAAAGTAAGTGGTGCTTTTTCTCCTTGATGATCAAAAATTTCAATGGTGTATTTATTCGGATGACGAGCATAACCAGAAATAACATGATAATTTGTTGCTATTAACCCGTCGCTGCTAATTTGAAAACCTGAACCGATAGACGACTTTTCTCCACTAGCGGTATCTATGAGCCTTATTTGATAAAGTGATGGAGCAAGTTGTTTGAATATTTCTTCTGCTTGTTCTGTGGCATAACTTATTGTGCTAAAACACAATAAAATTAAGGTAGTGAAACCCTTCATTTATATTCCTTATTTTTAGTCTTAACTCATTGTGCCACTCTTATGGGAATTGTCATCAATTATCCCTAAATAAAGCAAATTCTCTTTATTACATTTTCTGCAAAACGATGAGGAGTTTATGCACCTATTGCTTCATAATGTTTATTTCGCTTGCTACACCTCGGCTTTACTTATCTGATATAGATCAATTCGTATGCTATATGCTCTTGCTGAAAACTTAATAGTAAAGTAGAATCAAATGATAATCATTATTATTTGAGTTTTTGTTTATGACCCTTTCACAATTAATGCGTACCCAACGAGCGGTAATTCGTTCGTTACCTGAAAACTTCGATTTAACATCACAGTTAATCGAACAGGGCTTTGCGTTGAAAACGGAAATATCATTAGCTCACAAAGCCCCCTTTAACGGGCCGCTTGCCTTTCACCTCCATGGTACTAAAATTTGCCTTGCTCCTAGTATCGCTCAACAAATAGGTATAGAAATCGTCTAATGTCACAAGCTTTACATTTGGCTCTTGTTGGCTTTGCCAATTCAGGAAAAAGCACATTCTTTAATGCCTTAACTGGTGCAAAACAGCAAACAGGTAACTGGACAGGTGTTACTGTTGCAACCAAGCAGCAGAACTTTTCATTTAATAAAAAACAAGCGTTATTATCTGATTTACCGGGTATCAGCTCGCTCGCTAGTCGAAATCAGCAAGGCAAAGACCTTTCTATTACTCAAGACTTTATTAAAAGCCAATCGATTGATTGTTTAATAAATGTTGTAGACGCTACGCAATTAAAACGTCAATTGTACTTAACAACTCAGTTACTTGAACTTGGTCTACCTGTTTTATTAGTGATTAATAAAGCGGACCGAAAAGAAGCTCAAAACGTTGATACGAAAATTTTAGCGAAAGAACTTGGCTGTAAAGTTATTATCGCTAATAGTTTATCCAAAAATACCTTGAAAGATGTAGAAGCTGCTTTACTTGAAATGCCTAAGGCAAGTACGCGTCCAAAGAAATTAATATTTCCTGAAAAACTTCTTAATCAAATCGAAGATAAAAGCTCTACTGATGCTTTATTCGAACTTGAATGCGGTTCTTGCAATGATGATGGTACTTGTCAGCAAACGAATGACGATGCGATTAGCATCATGCAGGCGAGATATGAATTTATTCAACAATTATTGCTTGAGATTAAAGAAAGTTTACCAACATCGAAAAAAGCACCTGCAATCAGTTTGAGTGATCGTCTTGACCATTTTATTCTTCATCCATGGTTAGGTGTACCTATTTTTCTTGGCATGATGTATTTGTTATTTATGTTTGCCATTAATGTCGGTAGTGCTTTTATTGATTTTTTTGATATTTTAGCCGGCGCAATTTTTGTTGATTATCCACAGCACTTCTTATCAAGTTTTGATTTGCCGCAATGGCTACTGACTTTAATTGAAGGTGCGGGTTTAGGTATTCAAACTGTTGCGACTTTTATTCCAATCATTGCTTGTTTGTTTATTGGTTTGTCTATTTTGGAAAGCAGTGGTTACTTGGCTCGAGCAGCATTTGTGGTTGATAGCGCAATGCAAAGAATTGGTTTGCCAGGTAAAGCTTTTGTACCGTTAATTGTTGGATTTGGTTGTACAGTTCCAGCGGTAATGTCGGCACGAATTCTTGACAGTGAGCGTGAACGTATTACTACCATCATGATGTCGCCGTTTATGTCGTGTGGCGCGCGTTTACCTGTATATGCTTTGTTTGCTGCAGCATTTTTTCCTGATTCAGGGCAAAATTTAGTATTCTTACTTTATTTAATTGGTATCGCTGCAGCCTTGTTTACAGGATTTTTATTAAAACATACTGTATTAATGGGTAAGAATTCTGTCAATATTATGGAATTACCACTTTATGAAATGCCAAAGTTTTCATATCTCGTACACCGTGTTTGGCAACGTACTCGTTCATTCATACTTGGTGCAGGTAAAACTATTGTTCTCGTAGTTTGTGTACTTAACTTCTTTAATTCATTAGGTACTGATGGTCAGTTTGGCCATCATGACTCTCAAGATTCAGTCTTAAGTAAAAGTGCTCAAGTTGTGACACCATTACTTGCACCAATGGGAATTAAAGAAGATAACTGGCAAGCGAGTGTTGGCATCATTACAGGACTTTTTGCGAAAGAAGCGTTAGTTGCTACTTTCAATAGTTTATACACTGACGCAAGTGATGAAGGTGAAGCATTAAAGTCAATGGCAGAAATATGGAATGATGCAACGGATTCAGTAAAAGAAAATTTATTAGGAATTGAAGCAGATGACCCTTTAGGAACTGATATTGGTGATGTTTCAAACTTAAAAGTTGCAGCAGAAGAACAAGGTGTGAATGAGGGGACATTTACCGTCATGCAGGCCGCATTCGCGGGGAAAATTGGTGCCTTTAGCTATTTGTTATTTATTTTACTTTACACCCCTTGTGCAGCTGCAATGGGCGCAATAAAAAGTGAAGTTGGCACTCGATGGGCCTCTTTCGCTGCATTATGGAGTTTTTCGCTCGCTTATTTAGCCGCTACGTTCACTTATCAAGTCGCGACATTTACGACCAATCCATTATCTGCAGGGATAAGTATAATTGTTGTTATTGGCATTTTTTCTGCGATATATTATTGGTTAAAGCGTTTTGGAAAAAGTATTTTAACAATACCTACACAAGTTTCTTATTATTAATTTCGAGTAAACTTTTGATTATTAAGTACCGATAAACTATTTATCGGTACTTTTTTATTTAAAAAGGTTGCGACGATTGATAGGGAATAATAGTAAGCGTTGCTATTAATTATCGTTAAGTAACTCTCTAATTTTACTCTTTAGTACATGATAGCTATAAGGTTTATGTATTAGGTTTTTATGCAATTTTTTATCTATATCAGTAATGTTTGTTGAGTCGGCATATCCGCTAACTAATTGAATTTTTACTGAAGGGTATTCTTTTTTTACTATTGATGACAGTTGATAACCATTCATTTCTGGCATAACTACATCAGATAACATTAAATCTATTTTATGATTACTAAGGATTTCTAACGCTTCTTTATGGCCATCGGCACTGTGAACAGTGTAACCAACCATCGTTAAAAACTCTTCAGCTAATTCTCTTAAACCTTCCTCGTCATCAACAACAAGAATTGACTCAGAACCTTCAATTGTAGTGTTTTCCTGCTCGTCTACTGCGATTATTTTGTTTTCGTATTTCTGGTAGCGAGGAAAATATAATGTGAACTCCGTCCCAAGGTTAGGTTGAGATTCTAGATAGATACCACCTTTTGAGTTGTTTACAAAGGTGAGTACTTGTGAAAGACCAAGTCCAGTGCCTTTATCACCTTTTGTTGAAAAAAAAGGGTCAAATATCTTTTTTTTAATTTCATTGTTTATTCCACAGCCATTATCGGAAACAGATAGCATCACATAGTCACCAGCAATAATTCCTTTATCTTTAGCGGTTAAATCGTTCAGTGTCACATTTTTGCTTGCTATCTTGATGTGGGGCATAGCCGTTTCATTATTCATTGCATGCATAGCATTAATAATTAAATTAATAATTGCATCGACTAAATCGTTTTTATCAAGCCATACAGACCATATATTATCAGCAAGCTCTAAATCTAGATTAATTTCAACAGTTATTGTTTTTTGCATCATATCTCGTTGCTCTAATAACAAGTCGTTGATATTAAGTTTTGATGATGCAAGACTCTTGTTTTTGGAAAAAGCTAATAATTTTTTGATTAATGAGGCACTTCGCATACTCGCCTGCTGTATTTGAGATACATAACTCAGTAGTTTAGGTTGCTCATTTAAATTAAGGCTTAATAAGTCGCTATATCCAGAAATAATACCGAGCATGTTGTTTTGATCGTGAGCAATGCCACTGGTTAAAAGGCCTAGAGCATCCATCTTTTGGCTTCTACGCAGTAATTCTTCCTTAAGATCTCGTTCAGTCGTATCTTGTGTTAGTGAAGTGACGCCTATAACAGTGCCGTCTTCAGAGACAATAGGCGTATTATACCAATCACACTTAATCGTTTTACCTTCCTTTGTTACATTTTTATTTGAGTTTTGATATCCACCTGTTTGACTTAATAGTGAGGCGTATATTCGATTCATATCGTCTCTAAACTCTGGCGGTACAATCAGATCTGCCGCATGTTTGCCTATTGCTTCATTCGACGAGTAGCCAAATATTTTTTCTGCGGCTTTATTCCACTCGGTGCAATATAAATTTCTATCCCATGTTATGCAACCTAAGGGAGTGTTTTGTATGTGGAGTGATAGCTTAGTTTCACTTTTTATTAATTCATTTACTTTAGTGGCTAATTTTATATTGAGTTGGTTTAAATTGTTTTCTTGTACTCTTCTTTCCATTTCTACGGCAATTCTGCCTGAAAATAACTCAAATAAGGTTTTAATAAAGTCTGGATCTTTAATTTCATTTTCATGCAAAGCGACGATAATACCAATAACTTGCCCTTGAGAGTCATTCAAAGGAACACCTACATAGCCTTCAATGTTCATATCTATTAAAAGCTGATCTTTTGGGAATAAACGACAAATTTCTTTGGGGTACAAACAAACGTTGTTTTCGGTGAGGATAGCGCAAGGTGTATCGTCTAAATGATATTCAAAATTATCGGTTAGTTGGTTTTTTACAACTAAACTAATGGTTTTTGATGTGAAAGCTTCGAAATCAACTTGGGCTATAAAAGTGTAATCAGCCTCCGTTATTTGGTTGAGTTGTAATGTTATTTCATTGAAAAAATCACGACCATAAGTAGACTTTAAACTTTTGATTATTTTAGGCAATGCTTGTTCTAATTTTGACATTTGTACAAATACACTCAAACTTGACGATTATTATGATACTAGTACTTTATGTTCTAAAACTCTATGTAAATTAAATGCTATTCATGCTTTATCCACTTTTTTAGAATAGTGAATATTGCTTCTTGATCTATTGGTTTAGTAAAATAATCGTTCATGCCAGTCTCTAAACATTTCTCTTTATCACCTGTCATTGCATTCGCTGTCATAGCAATGATGGGAATATCTTGATGCAACTCACCACAAACACCCGAACGTATATTTATCGTTGTTTCATAACCATCCATTACCGGCATTTGACAATCCATTAATACAATTGTGTATGGCATATTTATGTGGCTAGATACTTTTAGCTTCGCTAGAGCTTCTGAACCATTATTCGCTATATCACACGCCAAATTAAAATGTTTAAGCATTTGTTTAGCGACTATCTGATTAATTCTATTATCTTCCACCAATAATATTTTTGTTTCAGATGACCATTTTGGAATAGATATTTCAACAGAGGGGAGATCAATAACTCTCTTTTCAACAGGGTCTGGTATTGACTGAGAAATAGTCTTTTGTTCTTTTTTACAGAGAGTTAAAGGTAATCTGATTGTAAAGCAACTGCCTACGCCGAATTCACTGGTTACAGTGATATTTCCGTCTAACATGTTACACAAGCGTTTTGAAATAGATAAACCAAGTCCAGTTCCACCGTAGTGGCGAGTTGTAGAAGTATCTGCTTGACTGAATGAACCAAATATTGCGTCAATTTTATTTGGTTCTATACCCAAGCCAGTGTCGGTAATAGAGCAAGTAAATAATGCTCCTTGGTCGTTTTCTTCTATACTCGCCTTAATTACAATTTCACCTGAATCAGTAAACTTTATAGCATTACCTATAATATTAAGGATGACTTGTTTGATTCTTAATGGATCTGAGCTTACGTTGTTATTCGTAATTTCAGAGGTATCGAGGATTAAGTTTATTGACTTGTTCTCTGCAAGATTATTCATAACCCCCGTTACTTCTTCCAGCATAGCAACTAAATCAAAGTCAATTTTCTCAAATGTTAACTTTCCTGATTCGATTTTAGAAAAGTCTAATATGTCATTAATTATTTTTAATAAACCTTTACTCGATTGTAATGCTACGCTCACTTTTTCGTGTTGTTTATCTGTTAGTAGGTCATTATTTAATAGCTCTAACATGCCATAAACACCATTCATTGGGGTTCTAATCTCATGGCTCATATTCGCTAAAAAATCACTTTTTGCTTGATTAGCAGTTTCCGCTTCATCAGCTAATGCAAGCGCTGATTTTTCGGCTTGAAGCATTCTATATTCAAAGCGATAGACAACAAGGTAAGCCAACGATAAATATAAAATTAAATTTAAAGTATTACCAAATAAATACCCATAAGATAACCATATAGGATAATTAAGGGCTACTGGGAAGGTAATCCAATGAATAGCATAAATAATAAGAACAATAATAAGGAGGTTTTTATTTTTTGTATAACGTCCTGTACGATTTTTCCATAAAATAATAGATATAATAAGTAAATATAAGGCTTGTGTTGTTGAAAATAAAATTAAAAAGAAGGTGCTCAAGTCAAAAAGGTAATTAAAAGTAATCAGGCCAGCCAGAATGGTTAATGAAAATATAGAGAGATAACGAATGTGTGTTTTGGAAACATTCTTATCGATGAAATAAAGTAAGCCAAGGACTAAAAAATATTTTTCAAGTGTCAGTAAAAGGGCATAAATAGTTTGTATGTTTTCTGGGCCCAATAATGAAGGCAGAAAATATAAATTTAACCGACCACAGAGCATTAATGATACAGAAATTAGCCAATAGTGAGTTCTAGAAAAACTACTTGAAACTCTAGATACCCATAAAAAGAAAATGGTTAGCAGTATATAGGCAGTAATGCCTACAATATTAATAACATCTGACAATTCCATAGTTAGTTAGCTCACTCAAATCGCATATTGAAAGTAATATTGTAGGTTTTTGGTGCTCCCCAAATACCAATAACACCGGGACCAATAACATAATTATGAGAAATATAAGTTTCGTTTAATATGTTCTTAGCTAAAAAAGAGATTTCATACTTTTCATCATTGGAACGCCAAGCTAACCTCGCATTAAGTAACTCGTGAGACTCTAAAATTACATTTTGGTTAATGTAGTCACCCAGTTGCTCATCCGTATATTGATAATTTATGTTAAATAATACACTGTCGTTGTCTGCGGTTGGCATAACGAAATCAGCAGAAAGATACGCTTTATTTTTTGGCGCTTGTCGCAATGAAGAGCCACTGAGATCAAGTTCACTACCGAAAGTTGGAATAATAAAATCATTGATTGTGGAGTCAATATAGGAATAGTTACCTGCAAACGACAAGTAATCATTGATAATAAGTTGAAATTCAATCTCTAATCCTGATATTTCAGACTTTGTGATATTGGTGGAAATAAAGCTGCCAAATTCAGGGTTTAATTCTGAAGGACCAAACCAAGTTACTTGTAAATTTTTATAGTCAGTATAAAAAACACTGGTGTTTATACGAACTGTTTGTTCAGCCCAATCAGATTTAATGCCTATTTCGTAGCTTAAGGCTTCCTCTGGAGCTACCGACTTTTCTGAAGTTTCTTTTAACCCAGGAGAGCCTGGAAAACCACCAGATTTAAAGCCTTTAGAAATACTGGCATATGCCATCCAATTTTTTTCAGGTAAATACTGTAATGAAATTTTGGGAGAAAAGTCATTCCAAGCTTCATCGATTTTTGTTTCAAAAGTTTGTTGGAGAATGCCTAAACTGCCTTTAGCAGAGTCACACCAAGTGCTCGTTAACACTAAGTTATTATTTTGATGTCCACAATTAAGCGTAACAAATTCGGCATCTTTTATATCCCTTGTATATCTTGCGCCAATAGTTGTTTTCCAGTTTTGACTTAATGCCCAATGAATCTGTGAATAAATGGCAAAACTATTCGTTTGGTTATACTGTTCTGTGACTTCATTGCCTAAGGTATATTGCCCAGTGTTTTGAGAATTAAAGTCTAACTTGTATTGTTCAATTCGTTCGGTTTTTTCTGATAGATAGAAAGCGCCTATCGTATAATCTAATGACGTGTTTATTTGTGATGTCCAACGTAACTCTGCAGATTTTTGTTTGACGGTTTCAAAAATATCATCATTGACGTCAGCACCATAAATACCATCAGCTAATGAATGATTTCCACCAAGAGGTGCGCCTACACTTGCCATTTCCCAGTCAGATACATTATTTCTCCAGCCCAAAATAGCCGTTAATTTTCCTGATGAAAAATCAATATTACCTTGAATACCAATGCTTTCATTATCACGTTTTGAAAAACCGGAGATAGGAGATGTTGATTTAAACGCTTTCCCTCCTAATGATTCCCATGTCTGTATATAGTCAAAATTACCGTTGATGACAGGGGTTCTCCCCATGTCTAAACGGTCATCGTTATGACGTTCATACATAAGTTGCCATTGACTGTTATTTAAAGCATAAGCTAATTGTAGCCTTATGGTGTCAGTATCTTCGGTCTGATTATCTTCATTTAAAACAACATTACGCGTATAGCCATCATGTTCTCGGTGATTCAAACTTAACTTCGCCGTTAATTTCTCGGTGAGTGAACCTGTAATTACACCGCTATATCGGGTCGCCCCATAATTACCTTTGGTCAGCGATAGGTTGAGTGAATATTCACTATCCGGTTGTTTAGTAATAATATTAATGGCACCGCCAATAGCATTCCTGCCAAATAGCGTTCCCTGAGGGCCTCGTAAAACTTCTACACGCTCAATTTCGAAAAGATCAAAGTTAATATGTGCAAGTCTTCCAACATATATACCATCTATTAACACAACCACAGAGTTATCCATACTCGCGCCATCTTCGACAGAGAGTATACCTCTGATTGACATATATCCTTGCCCCGGGGCGAATTCTGCGAATGATACGCCGGGTGAAATATGAGCAATGTTGGTTGCGTCGCTTATATCTTGGCTAATGAGTACTTCACTGCTTAAAATAGACAAAGAAATAGGTATTTTTTGGACGTTTTCATGCTTAAACTGAGTAGTCACTTCAATTATTTCTAAGTTTTTCTCTTGTGCTTGAATATTGAACACAGATAAATACAGTAAAGTAAAAATGAAGTTTTTTTGAAGCATCTAATATTTAAAGCCAAATAATTAAATTCATTATAAAAATATAGCACATTTGAAATTGAATGAAGGGTTTGATGTTTTTTTTGGAGTCTGAATCGTGGTTGTTTGGGTTGATATTTATTCGTTCTTTAGTATTTTTGAATGAAAATACTAAACTTATCAGTGAGAAAGTTTAATAAATATTGAGTTTAAGTTATTTATAATCCCCATTTGTCCATGATCTTTCTATAGGTTCCATCGGCTTTAATTTGTTGCAACCCCACAGATAAAGCTGCAACAGTTTCACTTGAAGTATTCACTCCTGTTGCTATAAAAAGGTCGCCTGGAAAATCATGAAGAGCTAAGACCGTTTTTATATCTTTTTTCTTGAGCCCAATACTTTTCATCTCGGTGTCTATTGCGACAAAGTTGGTTAGAATGAAATCAATACGCTGCCCGAATAACATGTTCCACATATGTTTATAGTTAACAGATAAATGGAGGTTTTCTGGGGTGGTAAATCCATTTTTCCTCAAGTATTTTTCCGAGTGATAACCACGGATTGTGCCCACGACAAATGATTTTGCGTCTTCAATATTGCTAAGGTTGATGTCAGTACGATTGCGTAATCCTACCAAAAACGCGGTACTTTTATAAATCTGGCCAACCCATTGAAAGTGGTTTTTTCGTTCTGTACTTTTCATTAAAGATATCATGAACGTATTTTTTTTCTTTGATGTTAAATCAAAACTACGTGCAAATGGCATAAGTTTTACAATGCCTGAAAGTTGAGTTTGTATCATTAATGCTTCAATAACTTCAACTAATGCCCCTGTAGGTTTTTTATCAGCGTCATAAAAGTGAAATGGTGGAAATTCTTCAGCAACAAACTCGAGTTGATTTGCATAACTTAATAAGGGAATAAAAATTAATATTACGGAGATTCGCTTGAATATTTTTTGCATATTTGCGTTATTCCCACTTTGATTGACTAAGGACTACGTAATTTCTTCTATGCGTATTACCAGCATATCAAGTTTTGCCATGATAATAAAATTTGAGCGGTAAAAGGTAAGGTTAAAATTTCAAAAAATTGAGTGTGTATTAAATAACAAAGGAATATATTTGGATTCAACCAGTGCCTTAATAGATTGTGTAAGGTTAATCTTAGACATTAATATCAGTTATCATATTTTCCAGCTTCTAAATCTTTTAACATTTCTTGATATCGACCACTTGCTTTCAATTTTTTCAAACCGGCATTAAATTTATCAAGGAAATATTTATTTCGTCTTTTGTTTTTACTCATTATTAAGTGCAGTGTGCTTTCGCCGAATTTTTTACGACTATAAGTAATGAGGTTGGCCTCCTCAGGAGATAGACTATTTCTAATTTGGGCATTGCCAACAGCGGGATCATTAGGGAAAATATCTATACGGCCAGCCAAGAGTTTTTTATAATTGAACTCATCCTTTGACGTATATTCAACATTTAATACTTTTGCTTCTATAGCACTCATAAACTCATTGCCATAATGATATTCAGAGGTACCTCCAATCTTTATATCTTTTAAATCTTTCAGTGAGTCCCAATGGAACGGATAGCTTTTAAGATGATAAAAAACAAAAGAAGTTTCAGTAATCGTATCACTGACTAAAAATTCGTTCTTTGTGTCGTCATCTGGCCACCAACAACAAGATGCATCCCAACTATTACTGTTCTTAGCATTCGCATAAGATCGTTGCCATGGGAAAAATCCCCACTCTACATTGATACCTTCCAACTTGAATGCTTCAGTAACTATATGAGAATCAAGGCCATATTTGTATATATGCTTAGATAAGAATGGCTCCCATTCTCCGCTCGTTATACGGATCGTTTCAGCAACTAACTGAGTAGTAAAAAA
>CAJWBY010000067.1 GCA_913020705.1 uncultured Colwellia sp. | reverse complement strand
TTAGTATATTTTTTATGCAAATAGGGAAGTAAAATACTTGAAATGAGTAAACTTTAGCTAAATGTACAATTAATACTTTCTCACATATTTTAATAGTTGGTACATGGTATATATTTATATTATAGCTAAATGTTAATTAAGTTGTAACGATATTTTAACCAGTAAAGTAGAGTGTTTGACTTTTTATTCCTGTTTGTTTAATAACTAAGGTGAGGATTTATGTCCTATACTCATTTTATGACGCAGATTTATTCATTTATCTGTTAAAATGTGCAGATAACTAACGAATTTGATATAACGCATTAAACTTATAAATCACCATCATAACAATAGAAACGAACCACTTTTAGCCCATAGGTCTTTATTAACTATGCCGATTAACTGTACAGTTTATTAAAATATGTTGTAATGATCTTGCCTTGCCTTCTCTATTAAAGTTATCAAGATGTCTTTGAATTACCCCGTTGTCACTTTCAATTAAGCCTTGTAATGATTTTTGTAATTCCTCTGAGCTCATCCCCGTATAAACAGCTTTAAATTGAGACGCTAGTTTATACGTTTCTCCATCGGTATCTGCTTTTACTAAAAGTGGTCTATTAGTTCTTAAATATTCATATACTTTACCAGGTATTTGCTTATTAAAGCGCTTGTCTTGAATAAGTAAAAGAGCGTCTGCATTCATCATGTTATTTAACGCATTCAAAAATGGCACAGGCTGAATAAATTTAACCATATTTTGTAAATTGAGCTGGGCTATTTTATCTGTAAATTCATTGCCTTCGCCAGCTCCCTGAAAAATAATCTCGAAAGTATTGTCATTTATATGGTTTTGTTTCTTTAATTCCGACAACGCTTCAAAAACAGGAACGGGGTCCCTGCCATTAGGGTAAAGAACACCGCTGTAATAGAGGGTGAATTTATTATTATCAAATGGAGTTGATGTATCTTTAATCCCTTTTAACTTTTCAAAATTAGCTTCATCGTAACCATTTTCAATGACCGTGCTCTTTTGATTAATAAGTGTTGTATATTTATTTACATATAGGTCTTTAACACCTGTTGTTGCAAATGTTAAATGCGCGGCATTTTTTAATGTTGTTTGATCAATTCGCTTATGAAATTTGTCTAACCATTTACCTGCCGTTCCATTCATATAATGAAAAGGGTCTCTATAATCAGCGACCCAAGGCGTATTGAATTTCTGCGATAAATGGTTAGCAATACAATGCGTACTTGGCGTTGGAGAGGAAGACCAAATAACATCAGGATTATACTGTTTTACCAACTTCCTACCTTTTATAATCGCTGAAGGTATCCAAGTAAGGCCCCATCTGTCTGGCGTAGCCATTACTTCTAAATACTTACCTTTAAAAGAAAGCTGACGTTGCACGTCAAGTGCGGTGGTTCTGAAAATTAAATCGTCAGCATTGTCTTGGTATGTATTGTCTTTATTAACATAAGCATGTGGCTTGGCTGTTAATACAATAACTTTCCAACCCCAGGATTTTAGGTAACGATAAAAGCTTTCAATTCTAGGTACTGAAGCACCATTACTCGGTGGAAACTCAAAGGCAACCATTAATAGTGTTTTAGACATGTTCACCTGCAATTTTAGCAATGGAAAGTGCGAATAAGGGAAGTTGTTTTCTGTAAGGCATAAAACGTGGTATTTGATGTAAGTTTGTTGTGCTTACTGAACCGCCATCGTTGGTTGAAAATGAGGCTTTAAAGTCTAATTTTTTAGCCATTTTAGCATGTACTTGCGTGAAATCCCGACCAAATAAACCATTAGGATATGCTAAAAATTCTACCGGTGTAGATATCATTTTTTCAAGACAGTTTTTATTAATAGATAATTCTGTATAACAGGCTTCATTGGTTTCAGTCGATAAAATTGTATGATTATGTGTGTGCGCGCCTATCGTAAAGCCTTTTTCGTGTAAGCTTTGTATTTGCTTTTTGTTCATCATTGTTTGGGGCGTTGTGTCGACTTCAAGCTCTTGTATTAAATTATGTACTTTGGTATTTCGAACTTCACTACTAAAAAACTTTAAAGAGCCAACCAGTTGGTTAAATGCTCTTATTTTATCATCATCTGTGTATAAACTGATTGTGTTACCGATAATGTTTTTTGAAATCGTGTCTGCCTTGGTATTTCTAATGGCATGCTCAACAATGTCATTCCAAAGATAACCTTTTTCAACGCCTTCTGTAGCAATAAAAAATGTTGCCGTACAATTATGTTTTTCTAAAATTGGAGCCGCGATGGTGGAATTGTCGACGTAACCATCATCAAATGTAATAACTAAAGCTTTAGCTGGTAGTTTTTTTTGCTTAAGTAGAGTTATTGCCTGTTCAATCGAGAGTATAATGAAATGTTGTTTCAAATAGCTAATTTGACACTCAAATTCTTGAGCGGTTAAGTCATCTGGGTGGTATGGGTTCTTTTCATTAAACACGTGATGATAATAAAGAATACTCAGAGGGTATTCACCACGCTTAAATTTATTGTATTTATATATGATTGACAGTAAAAAGCTAAGCATATTGTGACAGCACTTAATTAACATTGTTGATTGTATGTAACTATTTAAATAGAGTTATTAAATAGACTATTATAAAGTAGAATGTAACACGCCTTGTTTGTAATTATTCATTAAAACATAGAAAAAATGAATTACTTTTTTATTTTATTACTTTGGTTCACCTATTTATTTTTACTTTGAAAGAATAAGTCTTGAGGGTGTTCATTTTTAGTCTTGGCAAGTAGGAAAGTGATCCATAAGAGGCTGTAGCCAAATTCATTTCAGCACACAACATTGGAAGTTTAGGTTAAATGGGTAAAGATACAGTAATAAAAATTAAAAAGGTGATCAAACTATTTAGTGTATTCATCGTGATTGTAATAATCGCTATATTATTCATGCTACAACAAACTCCTTTAGTGAATGAACAAAAAGGAATTTCACCTCAAGAAATGAAAATTGCCCGCGCTTCTATCAAGGAAGTTGCCGATAAGTTTACTTCGTATCATCAGTTTGTCGAATTTGATCTTAATCACCAAGAGTTAGACGCTATTTCTAAACTAGGAACGCATCTATTACCAAAAACGCGTATTAATATGAATGCCTCTGAGTTAGGTATTATTATTAGTAGTACAACAGAGATTAATTATATTTTCACTCAATATGTCAATATTACCTGTTGGTTGTTTGAAGAAGACAATGAAATAACGTACATCGACAAATGTACAATTGGCAATATCAATTTAAGTGGTTGGTTGGTTAAGAATGTATTTGTTTACGCTTTAACGGCTTTATTTAATGAGGAAGTTGCTAATACTATCGAACAGTTAATTACTCGTTCATCATATAAAAATAAGGCAATTTTTTTCTCAACACAAAAATCAAAATATTTTAAAGAAAACATAAACTCCTCTTTAAAATCTATCGGTGATTTAGCCTCTATTTATGCGCAATCGGGTAATGTCTCTCCTGAATTGGTTAGTTTATATATTGATGAAATGAGTAAAGTTGACTCTTCTGAGTTGTCTGATTACTTAAAAACACTTTTTACCCTCGCCAAAAAACGCTCATTCGAGAATGAAGCTGAAGACGAAAATCGAGCGATAATATGGGCACTTGCCGTTAGTTTTGGGGACTATCGTTTTGGAAGGTTAATTGGCGTAAAAGCGAAAAAAGAGTCTAAATCGATTCCAGTACTTAGAGGCCGTAAAGATTTAACTCAACATTTTATTTACTCTGCAGCTTTATACCAGTTAAGTGATTCAACAATAGGGTTAAATATTGGTGAATCTAAAGAATTACTAGACTCTATTTCTGGAGGTTCTGGTTACAGTTTTTCCGATTTAGCAGCCGATAAAGCAGGGATCACTTTTGCAAAGTATATTACGGAAGATAATGATAATGCAACACATACACAAAATGTGCTGAACGATATAATAAATGAAAATGTATTCTTTCCATTTGTACACGATTTACCTCAAGGTTTTACCGGTAATAACTTTAAGCGCGTTATTCAATCTACCCATTCAGATACATATAAAGAAATTGAAAGGGAGATAGACAAACGCTTAAAGCAGCTGAGCTTATATAAGCAACTAGAGAAAAATGAGCTAAATATCGAGGCATGGTTGAAGCCAGCGCAAAGCGATATTTTAAAACGTTGGATCACGGTAGACACTCATATCCATACTAAATTTTCTGATGGTTCAAAAAATGTTGAAGAAATTGCAGATAAAGCTTACCAACATGGTTGTGATGCTATTGCTATTACTGATCACGGAGACTACAACCTGAAGAAGGTTGTTAGCGATGAATATTTTGAAACGATAGAACGGGTGAATAATAGCTTTCCTACTTTAACAATAATCCCTGGTCTTGAATGGAATATTCCCCCGATGAATGGCCGAGAGCATGTAACAGTATTACTGCCAAAAACAAAAGATTTACCCCGTAATTTGTCGGCATTTCGAGCACGTTATGACCATTTCAATCAATTTGATCAGAAGTTTCTTTCACCAGCCCCAGCTTTTAATTGGTTGAATAAGCACGGCATTGAACAAGAAAACAAAGCGGTCGTTATGTATAACCATCCTAGTCGAAAAGATTATCAAACGATGGAGAATAGTCATGACATTACTTATTGGCGTAACTTTTCAAATTTAGTTGTCGGCTTTTCTGGCGCGCCTGGGCACCAGAAAAAAAGAGAAGGTAATAATGGTTCTTATGAAACACACTTAAAAACAATCAATGGTTGGGATCCTGCTGTAGCAAATAATGGGGGCGAGTGGGACCAATTATTACAGCAAGGCTACAAAATATGGGCTGCGCGAGCAGCGTCAGATTTTCATAATACGCAAATGGATTATTGGCCATGTCAATTTTCAACAACTCATTTATTTACTCATTCAAATCAGCACAATGATGTTTTAGCTGGGTTTCATTCTGGTGGGTATTGGGCGCAACATGGCAAGTTTGTGCAGAATCTAGATTTTAATGTTCAAATTCATAATAGCTCATTAATGTTAGGACAATCTGGAGTCGTAAATAGTGATCAAGATAAAGTAATTGTCAATTTGTCATTAACTCTCAATGAACTTGACTGGCAAGGTTACCCAACCTCGCTTGATGATTTAGAGTTGGTTATAATCACACCAGACGATATTTCTACTATTCCTTTTTATGATTTTAAACTCATTAACAATGAATTAGATGTTAGCTATAAATATAAGTTGAATAGTGACTTTGCTATTTTTCGTTGGCGAGGGAAAAGTATCCAACCAGAACAACATCAGTATATGTTTTATACTAACCCTATAAAAATAATAAAGGGATATTAACCATGAAGTTCTCTCTTAAATCTTATATTACTATTTTTGGCGATTTTCATTTAGCTAAAAGCATCGCTCGGCATGTCATTTTATCCTTTGGTTTAATGATAATACTATCGGGATGTGAACAACCGGCCGAAGTTGAAGATAAAATAGTGTTACCAGAGCGTAGCTTTGCTAATAAAGCGGGTACGGTATTTACTCCTTTGCCCCATGATTTATTTGCTGCGCCAACTGTCACGGAAATAAAAATTGATGTTCCTGATAGTATAGATGCTCTTTGGGGTGCCACAGGACGCGATGATAGCGGAAAAATATATTTTGGCACTTCTTCACATGGCGGCGATTATGGCTCTGCATTTCTCTATCAGTACGCTCCTGAAACGGGTGTAATGGTGCATCAAAGTGATGTAGTAACAGAGCTAAAAAGAAATAATGTTTATAGTGAAGGTATGCGACAAAATAAACTGCACAGTAAATTTTATCAAGCCGACGATGGATATCTTTATTTTAGCTCTTTTGATGAAGGTGGTGAAGCTGAAGGAATTAATCCTACTTGGGGCGGAAATTTATGGCGGAAATTACCTAACGATAAACACTGGCAGCATGTATTTGCGACAGAAGAAGCTTTAGTTGCTGTAAATACCAATGGTCGTTATGTATATGCCTTGGGTTATTGGGATCACGTTCTTTATCAATACGATATAAAAACAGCAAAAACAAAAAAGGTGATCGTTGGATCTACACAGATGCATGCATCTAGAAACTTTATTGTTGACGACTTGGGACATGCTTATGTGCCGAAACTCATTGTAAATGATTTTAACGAAATCGAAGTGTTATTAGCTGAATATGATAGCCAGTTAACATTGGTAGCTACGTACCCCTTGCCATCTTATCAGTCCGATGATTATGAAAAACACCATGGAATAGTTGGCTATACTAGTATGAAAAATAGTGATATTTACTTTACTTCGGCAGATGGCGGCCTCTATCACATAAAGCCGTTTGATAAGTCAGCTAAAAAAGTTCAATACAAAGGCATGATACATCCTGATGGTAGCGCTTATATTGCTTCTTTATTTTCAATTGATGGTGAAAGCATATTGGTTGGGGTTAGCAAGAAGAAAAATAGCAAATACGAGTGGATAATCTACGATAGTAATCTTCAACAGGCCATTAGCGTTTTAATGCCATTGAAGGATATTAAGAAACCTTTGTTATACGGTAGTTTAACGCGAGACAATAACGGCGATTTTTATGTGGTTGGCTGGCAAAAAATAGAAGGAAGTGGTCATACTCCATTATTACTGAAGGTAGCATTAGATTAAAGATATTTTACGATGAGTTTTTTTCTTATTATTAATGTTTATTCATAATACTTTAGTCAAAACCTTTGCACTGTTATTATTTCAGAAACATAATGCATATTATCCTCACTTTATTGTTGAGGGTCTTAATTACAATTAGCGCTTTAGGGATTTTTAAAATTGAATATTACTATCCATTCTATTTCACCGAATGATTTTCAAAGATGGGACGCGTATGTTAATCAACATGAGAGGTCTTCTGTTTATCATTTAACTGCATGGAAAACACTCATTGAAAATACTTTCGGGCATTCATGTTTGTATTATTACGCTCTAAATGACAACGGAGACATTTGTGGCGTTTTGCCTAGTGTAAATATGAAAAGTAAACTGTTTGGTAACTTCGTTGTCTCTATGCCATTTTTTAATTATGGCGGTGTACTTGCTGATAATAACGAAACTGCTAATGCCTTAAATAATCATTTGCAAATTCAAACAGAAAAAATTCAAGTAAGTCATATTCAATATAGAGAGTCTGTAGAACGCACTGAAAATAAATTGGCAGTGTCTACGAGTAAAGTGAACATGATACTAGAATTGCCGGAATCAGCTGAAGCGTTAGGTAAATTAATAGGCTCTAAAAGAAGATCACAAATTAAGCGCCCCATTAAAGAAGGGGTGAGTCATAAAATAGGGAAAGCAGAGTTACTTGACGATTTTTACCAAGTTTTTTGTGAAAATATGCGAGATTTAGGTACACCTGTTTATGGCCGATCTTTTTTTGAAAATATTTTAGAAACGTTCGAAGAGCATTGCACGATATGTGTTGTATATTGGCAAGGTAAGCCAGTGTCATCTGGCTTTTTAATTACTTATAAAGGGCGAATGGAAATTCCTTGGGCAAGTACGTTAAGTTATGCGAATCGAATTTCTGTGAATATGTATCTTTACTGGCAAATACTTTCACATGCTATTGAAACAGGTTGTACATCTTTTGACTTCGGTCGTTCAACCATTGATGAAGGAACATATCGATTTAAAAAACAATGGAAGTCTGAGCCTCAGCAATGCTATTGGTATCATTGGGTACCAGAAGGTGGGGAATTACCTAATTTATCACCCAGTAATGCTAAATTTGATTTAGCCATTAAGATGTGGAAAAAACTGCCTTTACCAATTGCGAATACGTTAGGGCCATTTTTGGTTAAGAATTTACCTTAGCAATAGTAGAACACACTATTTGTCAAAATGATGCTTACCAAAAATTTGATCTCTTATTGAGAAAAATGATTTGGTGAGTAGGTGCGGTATTAGTATTTTAAGTGGCATTTTCTGTAAGTGCCCTAAAATATAAACAATGCTTATAGCAACATTATGTTTAAATGTTTGAACTGCAGGGGAATGAGGTTGTAAAGCAAAATAATAAACGTGATTTAATAAAAAGTTTAGTTTACGGTTGTTCTTTTGTTCTTCAAAACTCAGTAATATATTGTTAGGAACCGTGAGGTTTGCGTATTTTTCACTTAAAGATAACGCTAAATAAAGCTCGTTATTAAATCCTAATTTTGATGATAAAGATGTTATTTCTTGCCAAAATTCAGGTGTGTCATTTTCTTCAATCAATGTAATTATATCTAAAATATCTCTATAACCATTTGATACATCTTCATTGATAATTAAGTGAACTATGCTGTGTAAAACGGTAGCGGCATAACCTAACACCGTATAGGTATTATCAATGTTCTGACTATTTTTAGTTAATAATTCGACATTAACTTCTCTGCCACTTATAGGTAATAAAATATTATGGTGAAGATCTAATACCGTGCCTCTGTGAATGTTAAACATCGGCGGAATTTCATGAGACCATTCACGGTAATAATTATTATCGTATTCAGATAATTTTTTTGTGCACCAAGCATGCTTTCCTAGTGCTTTCTCAGCATTTGATATATCGTCTTTTGCAACTAATAAGTCAATGTCAGAGTAAACTCGACCTTGCGAATTTTTACTTTTTCGAAGGGTGTAACCTGCGCCTTTAAGGAATACAGATGAGATGTTTGCAGTATTTAATATTTCTTGTAAAAGCTTGCATTCGAAAGTCACTTGTTCTGATTGACGTAAACTATAGACGGCGGCAGACTTCATGTGTTTTAGGGCAAAAAAGGGAAGTAAGGTAAGTTTATTTTCATCTTCTAATCGATAATAACAAGCGGCAAGTAAATTCACTTCTCGAAGTACATGAATGATATCTTCCCATTGCTTAAGTTCAATGTTGGGGATGTCATTATGAAAAACCAGTTTTTCAATATGTGTATATATTTCTTGTTTATTCAAAGAGTAAACTCACTCGTTAATAAGTCATCAACATCAGACAAGTCATTATAATTAACTTCAACTTGTTGGGTACTTTCAATCAGTCTTTGAATTGCCTTAAAGCCAGCATCGCCTAAAACATTGTAATTGAAGCTATTGGCTGCTAATTTTTCAAAACCTGCAATCTTACTGATTTTATAAGGGGTAGTTTCTGTATTCTTTTGAAACTTTGGAAATACGATTGCTACAACGTCGACTGGAGAAAATGTTTTATATTCAGCAAAGTTATTAATTTTTAAATGCGCAACATCGCCTTTTTGAGTGTCTTTTGCTGTACCTGTGAATATAGATTGTGGAAACCATTCTTTGACTAAAAAAATAGATTCATTTTTTAAGCAGACTGGGCGAAATAATGGCATTACTTTTAATGTTTCAAGGTCAATAATAGCCATTTCGTCAGAATATAACTTCCAGCCACTTAAGGCGAAATAAGCAGACAAGGTACTTTTACCTGAACCAGGTGTAGCAGGAAAAACGATGGCTTTATTGTTTTTTACTAAAACTGCTGCATGTACTATTAATCTATTAAAATCTGTAGCCGCAATGCACCAGTTCATTCCCCATTCCATTACAGGGTAAGATTGTGAAGCAGGCAATGGCTTAAAAGGGCTATTGCTGCCGAGATAAAAGGTTACTTGAGGTTTTAAAAATTTTCGAAGTAAAGAATCATTTTTTAATGAAATTGTGTAATCAGCAGGTGTTAAATTGCAATCACTTATCGCATCGCCATACATTAACTGTAAATTGTTTTTTACTACGGAGGGGGCCGAGTCGATTCGAAATAAATACTCTCCAACATCAAGTAACATATTATGTACGCTTATCTTCAGATATTATTTTGTGTAGTAGTAATTTATTAATTAAGAGGGTTACATCTTTCGGCTTACAGACAATCAACTCTTGAAATGTTGTGATATCAAAAAATTCGAGTGAGAATAGCTTTTTTAACTTGTCATTATCCCCCTGAAAAAAAGTAGTATCCCGAGAGTCAATATTATATATCGCTACCCCGTAGCCATCTGTGGGGTAATACGTTATAAAGTTACTTTCAAGATAATACTTGTTGCTAGGCATAACTTAATTAACAGGAAGAAGCAATCGGAGGTTCGTAATCAGTCGAACCATCACTAAAACCGTAATAAGTATCTTCATTTGATGGTGTACCGTTAAGAGCATCTAAAGCAAACAAATGCTTTACTAGATCTTCCCCGGTGCTGATAATATCGCCAGTACTCAATGCCGTGGGTAAACGACTATTATAAAAACCAAATTCAGCATTCAAATAAACTGCAGCAAGGTTCCAACCAATTCCGCCAGGACTAGCTAAAGCAGCTTTTACATTGAGACTATAAACATCACCCTGTTTATCTTTACCTAAAATAATTGTTACATCTTGTGCAGCAAGAATAAAACTAGCTAGATGATTTCTTTCACATTTTTTTTGGGCTGAATTTTTAGGAAAAGTTTTTATATATGGGAAGGCTGCCCCCATTTTTTTACCATTACTAAAATCTCGCCAACTTCCAGGTGATCTGCCACCGGATAAGATAATGGTCGTACAATCGCCATTAACTTTAGAGCCACCTGACAAAGCTCCAGACACAGTACACGCACCCCAAGCTGAAGTTGCAGGAAGTGCACTGATTAGAGAAACCGCAGAAGTTTTTACTAAAAAATTTCTACGCGAATCTTTATTTTTTATTTCATCTTTCATTTACTACATCCTTTTATTGCCATTTACATGTCTTTGGCTAATATCATCTTACTATAGTAAGTGATAAAGCAAGAAACATACCGCACTGTTAGGTTGTTGATTTTTAATAGGTTGGTTTGCTTCTTATGTAGAACCATAACCTAAGTGTAAAATATTTCGACATAATAAATTACGGTTTATAAATATAGCATCATAATACCTCACTACGACTTCAACAACAAATATTCTACAAGGGGAGGGAGGCTTTATTTAATTAAGTTTTGATAAAATTTTCTTAGTTTATTTTCTATTAAAAATTTAATGGTATTGCGTTGAAGTGTAAGTTTTAAATATTCATCTTTTACTGTAGACAAAGAACTTTTATATCTGGCGTCACCCGCGAGAAAATCGTATTCACTATAGCGTGTATTCTCGGAGATTAACCACTCAATCATGAGTATGTGCATAATCAACCCTAATTTTACTTTATTGTCAGCGTAAGGTTTAAAACAGCTTAAATAAAAATAGACCTTTTTTTCGTGTGTTAAGCAATAAAGGCAACCGATTAAATTGTTATCTAAGGTTAACTTTGCCATTGTTGTATTTGCACTTGGGTGACTTGTGGTTATTATATTATTGTGAAAAAGGTTAAATTCTTTATTGCTAAAACCACTGGGCGTTGATGTGTTATTCCACTTTTCGAGGTGCCAATGTTTAGCATTTTCAAGCAATTCAATCTGCTCAGCTATATTTTCTATTATTGAAAAATTAACAGTACCTTGCTTAGATATGTGTTTTAGACTTTGCTTAAATTGTTGTCTTGTATTTTTAGATCGTGTTGTTAAATAATCTTCTAAAGAAGCCAAATTTGTCAGAGGTATTTTATAACCGATTTCAGGATTCTCAATAACGGTATTATATTTTTTATTGTAAATGATTAAATTATCAATAGATGATTTTTTTGCGACGTAAACAATGTACTCATCAACATTGTTTTTTTGCGCTAACAAGCAGTCCCATATAGCGCTGTTGACTACATTTTTTACTGATTCACTCAAAAGAAAGCCGTTGTTCTCTATCCAAATTTGGTCTTTTTCTTCTTTGCCTGTTCGGTGCAAATACCACTGTTTACTCGGTATAAGCTTGTGCCTAATAATGTTTTGTTCAACGAATAGACCTAAACCAACAATCAAATTATTTTTTTGTGCTTTAACCAAATATATTTTTTGACCATTTGCTACTGTCTTTAACCAACAACCTATCCATTTCCAACTTAAAAAAAATGAGGTCTTTGCAACGTTTTCAAGTTGTAACCATTGTTCTTCAAGTACCTTGAATTCACTTATATTAAATTGCTCAATGCTAACTTGAACTTTCCCATCACTAATTGTAGGGGGTTGTTTGTTTTTTAAGTTCAATTTGACTACCTATTGCGATAATATATATAAAGTTAACATTGCATTGTTCTATAACTGTCTTTTTATTGTGTTGTTAGTTAAATTGAATGTAAAGCATAAATCTGAGGGAATACTGTTGAAAGTAACAAATAGCATTGTACATTTGGTTTACAGCTTTGGTTGTGGCGGGCTTGAAAAAGTCATTGCCAATTTGATTAACCATTCAACTGACTACGATGCCGAGCATATACTTATATCGTTAACCGATGATATAAGTATGTTAGAGCAAGTGGACAAAAAAATTAAAGTATTTGTGCTTGATAAAAAATCAGGTAATGATTTAAAAACGCATTTTAAACTCTTTTCCTTGTTGAGAAATCTAAAGCCCCAAGCTATTAATACCTATAACTTTGGCACCATAGAATATCATGCTGTTGCTAAATTGGCGGGTGTGCCAGTAAGAGTTCACAGTGATCATGGTCGTGGTGGCGATGATCCTGCAGGTAAAAACAAACTTCACAACACTTTTAGAAAATTTATTGCAAATTTCATTACAGAATATGTTGTTGTTTCGTATGATTTATTTCAATGGATAACCAATGACCTTAAAATTAACCGTAAAAAGGTATCATTACTTTTTAATGGTGTGGATGTGCCACAGCAAATAGAACATTCCAGCTCTTCTCCTAAAACGTTTGTAACGGTTGGTCGGTTAGATAAAGTAAAAAATCAAAAGTTATTAATAGATGCTTTTGCTCTTGCAGTTAATACGATTGATGGCTTTGAAGATTGCATCTTAAATATTGTTGGAGATGGTCCGTTAAACGATGAGTTGTTATCACAAATTACTTCATTAAATATGAGTAACTCTATTCACTTACTCGGTTTTCGAAATGATATAACGAGCATTCTGAAAGACTCTGACATATTTGTACTTTCGTCTATTTATGAAGCGATGCCAATGACTATTCTAGAGGCAATGGCGAACAAGACACCAGTGATATGCACTAATGTTGGCGGCATATCTAAATTTATATCAGAAAAACAAGCTTGGTTTGTTGAGTCAAAAAATTGCAAAGCTTTAGCAAACAAGTTGAATGAAGTTAAAATTAATGACGAATGCCGGCTTGAAAAAGTAGGTGATGCTTTTAACTTTGTTAGTGAAAAATATGAAATGAAACAAATGGTTAAAGCATACATGGCTAAATATGATGTAGCAGAGAATGTTAGCCCTAAATAATATGAAAAATAAGGATTTAAAGTGAAAATAGGAATTATAGTTGGTACACGCCCAGAAATTATTAAAATGGCGCCAGTAATTAGAGAATGTGAAAAAAGAAACATTCCATTCTTTATTATTCATTCAAATCAACATTACTCAAAAGAAATGGATAGTATTTTTTTTGAAGAGTTACATCTTCCTGCTCCTCATTATAATTTAGGTGTAGGCTCTGGATTGCACAGTAATCAAACGGGTAATATTCTAATAAAAATGGAACCTATCCTTTTAGAAGAAAAGCCTGATGTCGTACTCGTTCAAGGTGATACTAATACTGTTTTATCTGGTGCTCTAGCAGCTTCTAAATTAAATATAAAAGTAGGACATATTGAAGCCGGCTTACGAAGTTACGATCGTAGTATGCCAGAAGAAACAAACCGAATTATGACCGACCATATCAGTGAGTATTTATTTGCTGTTAGCCCTAACCAAGAAAAGATTTTAAAGGCAGAAGGTATAGCGAGTAACAAGATTCATACCGTGGGTAATACTGTTTCTGATTCGCTTTTCCAACACTTAGAGATCTCTGCGAAAAAAAGTAACATATTACGAGATCTAAATTTAGATGCAGGAGAATATTTCCTTGTAACAGCTCATCGTGCATCAAATGTTGATGTTTCAGCGAATCTTATGGAACTATTGCATTTATTTGATGAAATGCATAAGAATTATACGGGTACTATTGTTTGGCCGATTCACCCTAGAACACAATCAAAACTTAAAGAATTCAACATAGAGCTCCCAGGCTATTTACAATTAATTGCTCCAGTTGGATATTTAGATTTTATTCAATTACAAAAGCACGCTAAATTAATATTGACTGACTCTGGCGGCATTCAAGAAGAAGCATGTTTATTAGGCGTGCCTAGCCTTACATTACGAGAAAATACAGAACGACCTGAAGCTGTTGAAGTGGGTGCTAGCGAATTAGTTGGCCGAGATGCGGTTAAAGCGGTTAAAGCTGCTAAAAAATGGTTAAGCTGTGATGATTATTCTTGGGCTAATCCATTTGGAGATGGTCATGTTGCAGAATATATACTTGATGTAATCGTAAAAGATTTAACGCAAACAGATAACTCAGTTATCAAAGCGAAAAACGAAACCTTAGCCGTTATAGGTATGGGATACATGGGTTTACCTATATCGAGTTTGATTGCTCAGGCTGGTTATTCTGTTACGGGTGTTGATTTAAATAAAGATAAAGTAGATTCAATTAACCGTGGGGAATGTCCTTTTGATGAAGTGGGAATGCCTGAATTAATTCGAAAGGTAGTTAATCAAGGTTTCTTAAAAGCATCAACTGAAATACCTTCAAGTGATACATATTTAGTGGCGGTACCCACGCCACATAAAAATAATCGTTGTGATCGTAGCTATGTGTTCGCAGCTGCAGATGCTATTGCCAAAGTAGCTAAAGACGGTCAAACCGTTATTATTGAATCTACAATCTCGCCACAAACAAGTTTAGCGGTAGAGCAACGTTTTGCTGAAGCCGGTATTAATGTTGATGTTGTGCATTGTCCTGAACGTGCCATTCCAGGTGAAACATTACACGAATTAGTCAACAATGATCGAATTATTGGCGCTTCAAGCCAATTAGCCCAGCAAAAAGTTAAAGATATTTACCAAAGCTTTGTTAATGGTGAAATTTTCCTAACTGATTTAACGACTGCTGAATGTATTAAGTTAGTTGAAAATACTTCTCGTGATGTAGGTATTGCTCTTGCCAATGAACTTGCCCAAGTGTGTAAAGAGCTTAACGTTGATGTACATGAAGTAATACGTCTAGCCAATCGACATCCACGTGTTAACGTATTAAGTCCAGGCCCTGGGGTTGGCGGACATTGTATCCCAATTGACCCATGGTTTTTGGTTGAAAATACCAAAGCAGGCGAGTTAATTCGCCTTGCTCGTAAAGTGAACGACGAACGACCTATTATTGTTGCTGACCAAGTAATAGAAGCACTCAAAGGGACTGGGGGCAAAAAAATTGCCCTTTTAGGTGTTGCTTACAAAGCTAATGTTGATGATTGTAGAGAAACCCCCGCTGAGCCAATTTTGAATTATTTTGAATCATTAGGTTTTTCAGTTCGTTATCACGACCCTCATGTTCCAGCATGGAATTGTCAACGAGAGAATGACTTGGGATCTATAATAGAATGGTCAGATGTTAGTGTTATTTTAACGGGGCATGATAGCTATAAAGAGCTATCAGCTTCAAATGTATTAGTTGATGCTTGTGGCGTTTTAGGAAGTTAAATACTGAAATATGGTATTTATTAGTCGATCTTAAATGGATAAATGGATAAATCAAAGTGAATAAAAATAAAATAAAATTAGTTTCTCTTTCTGTAATGCTCGCAATATCTCTATCAGGTTGTGAACCTGGTAAAACAACTGAGGAGTCTATTGAATATGCGAAGGTTAATCTGGCAGAAGAAAAATATCAAACAGTCATTATTGAACTTAAAAACGCTATAAATAAGGCTCCTGAAGCAGCTGAACCAAGATATTTGCTAGGTAAGACATACTTGACTTTAGGTAATTCTAAAGCGGCTGAGAAAGAACTTTTGCGGGCATATGAATTAAATTACAATCGCCAAAACGTGTTGGCTGAATTAGCGGAAGTTTATTTTTTTGAACATGATGTCGATGGTGTAAATGATATAATAATTCAACCGGAATTTCTTCCTCGAGTTAAAGCAAAAATTAACTTTTATAAAGGCGTTGTAAAGTTATCTTTAGCTTCGAAGATTGAAGCTGAAAAATATTTTGATAAATCAGTGTTGAACGAGCCAGGCAGTCAATACGGATTGCTAGCGTCAGCATATATACTCACTTTACATAATAAAACTGATGAAGCGCACCTTGCCGTTGAAAGTATAATTAGAGAAAATGACAAGTTTTCTGATGCTTATTTACTTTTGGGGCAATTAGAGTCACATAAAAAAGATACTAAGGCAGCTGTTAATGCATTTAAAACCTATCAGGTTTTACTTCCTGATTTTGGAAGAGCAGAAATGTATTTAGCAAGCGCATATTTATCAAATAAAGACTACGAACCAGCGGAAAAAATAGCAGATGGAATATTATCGTTGTTCAAAGAACAGCCTTTAGCTAATCAATTTAAGGGCGTTGCATTATATTTTTCTAAAGATTATAAGAACGCACTATTTCATTTAACTAAAGCACTTCAAAATGGTGTGTCTAGCGATGATATATACCTTCTTGCAGCAGTAAGTGCATTCAAGGTTGAAAGTTTTGAGCAAGCGTATAAATATTTTAAAAATGTTACTGTAAAGTTAGACAAATCTCATCCTGCCCAGCGTCTTTTTATTGCAACGCAGTTAAAGTTGGGGTACCAAAGTGATGCTGCAGACTCATTGTTGTCCTTGGGTGAACTGTCAAATGATGATATGGACCTTTTAGCCACAGCAAGTTATGAGTTGATCGAAGGTAACAATAAACAGCAAGCAGCTAAGTTAATAGAGCATTATAACCAATCCTCTGATAATTCTCCTTTTCAATTGGTTCAAACAGGAATGTTGCAGTTATCAATAGACAATATGGATGGTATTCAAAAATTCGAACAAGCATTCGCTATGGAGCCTGAAAATGATAAAATTCGGCTACTATTAATCGCGAGTTATATACAAACTAAAAATTATAAAGGTGCGCTGACGTTTGCTAAACAATGGAAGCAAAAAGGCGATGTATTTGGCTATAATATAGAAGGACATATTTACTACCTTCAAAATGAAATTGAATTAGCTAATAATGCATATGAAGAAGCGTACAAACTATTTCCTGGTAATGTATCTGCGGGAAATTATTTAGCCTACCAAGATAGAAAGAATGGTCGATATAAAAAGGCTGTCGAAAAATTTGAAAAGGTACTCAATAAAGAGCCGAATAATGTTTTTGCACTAAATCAAAACTATCTTGCTAACAAAGCGCTTGGGGATGTAAAACCAGCTCTGTTGCTCCTTAAAAAAAGTTATTCTAATAACAAAGAGGATGATGCTTTAAGAATAAACTTGGCTCGTGTACTTGTGATGGAAGGTGAAGCTGAGGAAGCTATTTCTATTTTAGATGATTTACCTGCCACTGAGGTAATGAAGACATCTCCATTGTATTGGCTAATTTTAGGGGACAGCTTTTCAAAGCTTCAAAAAGACACAAAAGCACTAGAGGTATATAAAAGCTGGAGTGAAAAACAACCTAGCAATAAAATCTCATGGCAAAGAAGAAGTAGACTTGAAGAAAAAATGGGACGTACTTCAGATGCTATCCAAACAATGAAAATAGCCATGGAAATTTTTCCTAATGATGATGATTTTAAACTGTTATCAGCATCACTTTTGAATAAAGAGGGAGAATTGCTTGCTGCGCTCAATATCTTGAAAACAATATCAAAGCAAGCTGATATTTTGGTAACTTCATTGCGTGGAGAAATATATTTAAAACAGAAGAATATTAGTGGAGCGCTTCCATTGTTAACAGAAAATTATAATTCTGTTCCTACTACGCACCATGTAGCTTTGCTTTTTACTGCGTATGTTAATAATAAGCAGTTACCCAAGGCTAATGATTTATTGTCAACACATGTGGCAAGGTGGCCAGAGGATTATATTACACGATTTATGCTTGCAGATTTTATTACTAAAAGTGACCCTAAGTTAGCAAAAATTCATTATGAAAAAATAATTATGAATAATTCTAATCACGCCTATGCGCTTAACAACCTTGCTTGGCTTGAACATGACTTAGGGATGTATACTCAGGCAAATGAATATGCAAAGAGGGCACTTAAGCTTGCAGGGGGAAATGGTAATGTCGTAGATACTGCAGGTTGGATGGCATTTAAAGATGGCCAAATAGATGATGCCATAGAGTTACTTGAAAAAGCCAAGGTGCTTAGTCCTAACAATGTAGAGATCAATGACCATTTAAAAACTGTGAAAGCAGCGAGATAGTAATTAATGCACAATTAGTGTGTCAGTTTATTTTACAAACCTCAAGGTCGGCTTTTTTGTTTTTAGATAAAAAGCTTATAAAGCAGTAGCTTAGAAAGTTGGCATGAACGGTGCTTTATAATAATTACTAACGAATTTATATTTTATAAAAAAGGGAATGAAAATGAAAAAATTATTATTAGCTACTGCACTATTGGTTGCTTCAACAGCAGCAAATGCTGGACTTGTATCAGGTGCTGGCGGCGTTGATTGGAATACAGCTGATGTTAATTCTACTGCAAATGGTGGCAACTTCTTTACACCTCTTTCTTTCCGTCAATGGTATGTTGATGCGAACGGTGATGCTCAATCATTATTCGATGCAGGTGCTGTTAATACAGAAATTACTGAATTACGTGGTATTGGTGAAGTAACTACAGGTAACAATATGGGCCAACCATTACCAGGTGGATACGAACTTACATTTGAATTTGGCGGCATTACTGTTGATACAACGACTGGTTTGCTTGACCCAACATCAGGTGGTTTCCTAAATATTTATTTAGATAAAGACTTTTCAGATAACGCTGGTGGTTATGATAATACAGCTGCAGTTGTTGGTGATGTTCTAAATGCAGACCAACTTGCTGATGCTACAGATGGTGAGTTATGGTTAGGTTTGAACTTCGCTTCAGGTGATTACACTCCAACTGGTGATTTATCTGGATTTGGTCCAGCATTTGATAATTTTGGTATTTGGGGCAATAATTCATTTTTAGGCTTAATCGGCGGAGATGCTAATTTTGGTTTCCAGATAAACGATTCAGCTCCTGGTCTTGCTCAAAGTAACTTTGAAAGTGATTGGGCTACGTATATTGGTGCAGTAGTTGATGCGATTGGGTTTGGTTTGACGTCTCAATTTTCTGTTACTTACGAAGAAAATGTGAGTGGTGACTATACAGGGATTTCAGCAATTGATACTTATTCTGCTAGTAGTGCAGGTACTGTTGAAGCCTTTACTGTTACAGAGCCAACGTCTGTTGCAATCTTTGGTTTAGGTTTATTAGGCTTTGCAGCTGCATCACGTCGCAAAAAGTCTTAATAACTCATATAAACTAAGTTTATAAATTAAAAGGCCTCCATATTGGAGGCCTTTTGCTTTTCTGATAGTAAATGTTTTAAAACTTTATAACTCAGTCTAAGTTTATTTAATTTTGTTTACTTTGGGTTATAACGACCAGGACTAAGTATATTATTGGGGTCAAAAGCATCTTGCAATAACTGTACGGCTTTCCAAAACGGTTTATCTTTATCTAATAACCATTGTTGTTGATCAATATTCAAACGGTAGGGCACCCATCCTTGCTTTAATCCTTCTAGTACAAGTTCCTTTAAACAATCATGCGCGTCTTTAACTGCTTCAGGGTTAGAACTGTCGAAAACGATGGGAATAGTACTGTCGATACAATCATGTCGTAAATTAGTAAATGTTATAAAAGGCTCTATATTATATTTAGGACACGTTTCTCTAACAAAGCTAACGTAACGTTCCATCTCTGCAGGTATCATGGATATAAGCGGTGCATACCAAAGTAATCCGCATTTGTCTTTTGCGACAGAAAAAACATGGTTTGAATCATTAGCGAAACTAGGAAGTTGTGGATTTCTCCAATAAGCCAACTTTAAAGCTACTCGATTTGGCTTACCTAGCATTATTTCTTCACCTAAATTAAATGAGTTGAGTTGTTTTTTAACATCAACTAATTTATTGCTCATTTTGAACATAAAATTAGGCATATTATTAATAACTAAGTTACCTAACTTGATAACAGCACTATCTGAAAATATAAATTTACATTCAATTTTTTTAAATAGTTTTTTAATTTCTTTAGCTACAACATTTACAACTGAGGTTGTGCCGTATATTGTGCCAACAATTGTCCAACAAGGTGTGTCTTGTTGTTTCGCAATATCATTAATTTGTTGCGATGACATAACTTGATGCTGAGCCGTGCCATTGGGATTATCAGCGAACATTGATAATATGCGACTTTTATCCATCAGGTTTACTGAGCCGACGATACCTTCATAATCACGTAGCGTTTGTTGTATTAATGGCACAATGCTGATTAGCAAATCATCATTATATACTTTGATGAAAAAAGATTTAAAGGCTTCTCTTTTTCTAGCCAACCTAATGGTGATTTCTGTAACAATACCTAAGCTTGATTGTGTGAATAAACCGTCGAGGTATGGTCCAAGACCATTTCTAAACGTTTTATCACTTACGTCTCGAAGTGTACCATCAGAGCTTGTACTTTTATCTAAAGCGCTTATTGCAGACTCAAAAAACTCACCTGTCGCCCAGTATCCCTTTAATGAAGTAACGGCATCAAAATGTTGAGTGTTAGGGGTTATGCCGTAACCACGTTCAATCGCATTACTCAATATGGCGCAATCTGGCCCTGCACCAGTGGTAGGAACCATATAGTCTGCTTCATTCTCTTGTAGATAATCATAAAGGTCTTGTTGAGTAACGCCGGGTTCAACTGTCACAAGATCAAGCTCCGGTATAAGGCAGATTTTTTTTAATTGTGACAAGTCCATAATAACGACAGGTAGAATATCAGTTGGAGGTAAACTAGTACCGTACCCCCAATTTCTGCCAGAACATATTGGCTGCACTGTAAATTGGTTTTGTTTTTGAATCGCAGAGTTATTAGCAAGTTTAAGTATTGCTGAAATATCTTCAATTGAAGCGACTTTTACAACGGCAGTAATATCTCGAGTTAATCCTTCAGTACCTCGTAAATATGGAGCTTTTTGCTCTATTGTTGTTAGGAGGGTGGAGTTTGAAGATAATATATTTTCAAGATTTTTAAATAGAGTGTCCATTACTTTAAATACCTATGTAATTTATATAAATTTTTAATATACTCAATGATGTATCTGAATGAAGCATAGCAGAAGCAAATTAAATAACAGAGTAGAGTATTAGCATTTGAAATATTATTTGATTTGAAATAACCATTGCGGTTTTGATTATCATTCAGTATGCATGACTCATCAAGTTAAGTGTCACGAATAAAGGTGTAAGTTGTATATATTGCCTTAATAAAAAGCTGATGATACTAATATGGTGTATTTGTAATGCCAATATTTGTACTTTGTACGTACAAGAACCCATACAGGAAGTTTAATGAAATTTTTAAAATCGATAATATGTATAAGTGTTGTTCTAGTTTTATCTGCATGTTCTGACAATGAGTCAGCACAAACCTATATAGCTAAAGCAGAGAGTGCA
>CAJWBY010000066.1 GCA_913020705.1 uncultured Colwellia sp. | reverse complement strand
ACTACCTATGATGTATTTGGCACTTTCTTATGATCATCGATTGATTGATGGCAAAGAATCAGTTGGATTCTTAGTTGCTATTAAAGAGTTACTGGAAGATCCAACACGTCTACTTCTTGATATTTAATCAAGAAAAATAAATCTTTTGATTTAGACTATAGTATTAGCTCTAAGGACTTTGTTCCTTAGAGCTTTTATACTATAATCGGTCAACTTTTTCGATGGCATACTTTTTTTATAAAAAATTGCCATTTTCATCTACAGATAAATGGAAACACACCATGAATTTGCATGAATACCAAGCGAAACAATTATTCGCTGAATATGGTTTACCAGTTTCTGAGGGATTCGCTTGCGATACTCCTCAAGAAGCTGCTGAAGCTGCCGACAAAATTGGCGGTGATATGTGGGTTGTTAAAACTCAAGTACACGCAGGCGGACGCGGTAAAGCTGGCGGTGTTAAGTTAGTTAAAAGCAAACAAGAAATCAAAGATTTCGCTCAAAATTGGTTAGGTAAGAACTTAGTAACTTATCAAACAGATGCAAATGGTCAGCCAGTTGCTAAAATTTTAGTTGAAAGCTGTACTGACATCGCTAATGAGTTATATCTTGGCGCTGTTGTTGACAGAGCTTCACAAAAAGTTGTTTTCATGGCGTCTACTGAAGGCGGTGTCGACATTGAGAAGATTGCTGAAGAAACTCCTGAATTGATTCATCAAGCTGAGATTGATCCACTAGTTGGCGCTCAACCTTACCAAGCTCGTGAATTAGGTTTTAAACTTGGTTTAAATCCTACTCAAATGAAGCAATTTGTTAAGATCTTTATGGGTCTTGCTAAAATGTTTGAAGATTGTGATTTTGCTTTATTAGAAATCAACCCGTTAGTTATTACTGACGAAGGTAACCTTCACTGTTTAGATGGAAAAATAGGTATCGATGGTAATGCTTTATACCGTCAACCTAAAATGCGCGCTTTCCACGATCCTTCACAAGAAGATGAACGTGAAGCACATGCAGCACAGTGGGAGCTAAACTATGTAGCTCTTGACGGAACTGTTGGTTGTATGGTTAACGGAGCAGGCCTAGCAATGGGTACTATGGATATCGTTAATTTACACGGCGGCAAGCCAGCTAACTTCCTTGATGTTGGCGGCGGAGCAAACAAAGAACGTGTTTCTGAAGCATTCAAAATCATACTTTCTGACGAAAACGTTAAAGCTGTTTTAGTTAACATCTTTGGTGGCATCGTTCGTTGTGACATGATTGCTGAAGGTATTATTGGCGCTGTTAAAGAAGTAGGCGTTAAAGTACCTGTAGTTGTACGTTTAGAAGGTACTAATGCTGATTTAGGTCGTGAAGTTCTTAAGAACTCTGGCTTAGACATCATTGCTGCTGAGTCATTAACTGATGCAGCAACTAAAGTTGTAGCAGCTGCGGAGGGCAAATAATGTCTGTATTAATTAATAAAGATACCAAAGTTATCTGTCAAGGTTTCACTGGTGGTCAAGGTACTTTCCACTCAGAGCAAGCACTTGAATACGGTACACAAATGGTTGGTGGCGTTAGCCCAGGTAAAGGCGGTCAAACGCATTTAGGCCTTCCAGTATTCAACACAGTACGTGATGCAGTAGAAGCAACTGGCGCAACAGCTACAGTTATCTATGTTCCTGCACCATTTTGTAAAGATGCTATTTTAGAAGCTATCGATGCAGGCATCGAGCTTATCGTTACTATCACTGAAGGTATTCCAACTTTAGATATGGTTGACGTTAAAGCTAAGCTTACTCAAACTGGCGTTCGTATGATCGGTCCTAACTGTCCAGGTGTTATCACTCCTGGCGAGACTAAGATTGGTATCATGCCTGGTCACATCCATTTACCAGGTAAAGTTGGTATTGTTTCACGTTCTGGCACACTTACGTACGAAGCAGTAAAACAAACAACTGACGCTGGTTTTGGTCAATCTACTTGTGTAGGTATTGGTGGCGACCCTATCCCAGGAACTAATTTCATCGACGTATTGGAAATGTTCCAAAACGATCCACAAACTGAAGCAATCGTAATGATTGGTGAAATTGGTGGTACTGCTGAAGAAGAAGCTGCGGAATATATCAAAGCTAATGTTACTAAACCTGTAGTATCTTACATTGCTGGTGTTACTGCACCAGAAGGTAAGCGTATGGGTCACGCTGGCGCGATTATCGCCGGTGGTAAAGGTACAGCTGATGAGAAATTTGCAGCACTAGAAGCGGCCGGTGTTAAAACGGTTCGTTCTTTAGCTGACATCGGTGTAGCACTTAAAGAGAAAACAGGTTGGTAAGCTAACGCTTAATAATCTGATTATTCTTCATAAAAAACCGCATCCTCTAATAGAGAGTGCGGTTTTTTTCATTTCTATTTCAAGAAATCAGCGGCATTTATTGTTGCTTCAAGTTGTTTTTCGACAGCTTTCTGTTTCCATTTCGGTAAATAGCTAGTTAACTTTTTATTGATCAAAGCAGCATTTTTAAGTGCCCAGTCGTTTGCCTTTACACCCGACTTTACAAATTTGCTATCACTCTGCATCTCAACAAATTCTTTTGAATCATACTTAAATTTCGCGTTTTGTACATTTCTTACCGGATGTAAGGAGAATCTTGCTTTCCAAAAACCTATCCGAGGCGAAACTATTGAATAGTAAGTTTTAGTCTCAGTCAGATTAGCTTTCAAAAAATCAGCACTTTCACCAACTACCATAAACAAATGTTCTCCCGGTGAAGTATCAAAGGTAACTTTGGTATCATTTGATATAATGCCAATAAATTCAGGGGTTCCATTTACAATTTCAAATACAGAAGCTTGAATCGCTTGTCCTACAAACGCAGAACGCATAAATACGATTCTAGAAGTACCTTCATTCACATTTGTTGATACTTGTTCTGTTATTGGTTCCATTAGTGTGGACTGACAACCTGCGATTAAGATTACAAAGACTAAAGTTAATATTTTTCTAATTAGCATTTAATTAATCGAAAATTAATGAAACGTAATTTTATTAAGTGTCATGGTGTAGTTGTGACCTGGTAAATATATCGGTAATTTAACTAGGGCTATCGGCCGATTTTGAGGGCGATTATTTAGGGCTTACAGCGGTATGCTCTAATGAAGAAGAATTACACCAACTAGGTGCTTCTCTGGATTCATCTAGATCTATATCAATGACTAATTTGCTACAAAAAAGAGTTCGGTGACATTCAAGGTTTATTGCCAATGAAATTTAACATGGACATCCATTGTGATTTTGACTAGTTTTAAAGTATGGACTGCTTCATTTTACTTTCAAGTAAGACAATAAAATGATAATAAAAATTAATTTACTGCGTATTTCAATTGTCCTAAGAGAAATATTATCGAAATCTGATATCTATTTATGTAGTTTTAATAAACAATATGAACTGTGAAATCATGTAACTTTAGCAGGCTCTAATTAATGAAGGACTCGTAGATGGTGAAAATTGTTGTATTAATCAGCTTGATATTAGCTTCTTTTCAAGTATTTAGTCAGGAATTTATTATTGGGCTCAATGAGCGGGATATTTATCGTTACAAAAATGAGAAAGGTGAATGGGCTGGAAAAGATATCGAGTTAATTAAGGCTGTCTTTCGTCGTACACCATTTAAATATAAGATAGTCTCTATGCCCTGGGCAAGAGTTATAAGAGGGCTTGAAGCTGGGGCTATTGATATGACTTTAGCAGCAACAGCCTTACCGGAAAGAAAAAAATATGCAATTTTTACAAAGAATAATTTTCGTTACAGCCACCACATGCTTTTTGTACATAAAAATAAATTAAACTTATTTGATTCGGTAAATGTGTTATCTGACTTAACTAAAGTCAATGTGGTAATTGCTGCTTTGCGAGGTGCTATTTATTACGAATCCTATCCTGCTTTATTACAAAACAAAAAGTTCACTAGAAGGATTGTTTATATTAGTGATGATCAAGTTATGTCTGATTTTGTACTCAAAGGAAGAGCTGATGGCTATATTGAATCAGAAATGGAAGGCAAACATTATTTGTTATCTCAACCAGAGTTTAGTAAAAATATTGTGCCTCTCTTTCGTATTACAACCGATGAGGAAGCAGGAAGTAAACTTATGTTTAGTAAAGAAAGAGTTTCAGTAAAACAGGTAGAGGTTTTTGATATTGCGTTAAAAGCCTTACATGAAAGTGGTGAATATGAAAAGATTTCAAAACTTTTTTAATTTGAACAATAGCATTAAAGAGGTAGAGGCCAGTTAAGAATAAGTAATCAATATAAAGAGTGTTTATCTAGCGATTTAAATGGTATTAACTTGAACTAATCAAACCGTCCTTTTTTGTATGCCTTTTGCACTTTATCAATTATCTCTTGGTTACTTAATCCAAGTTTATGTAACTTACTAAAACCAAAGTTAGTTTCTTTGTTGCGCATTTCACTCAGTTTTATGGGGGAAACTTTTAAATTTTCGGTATTAAGTTCTTCTGATAGTGTTTTTAGCATCACAGGACTTACCAAAATTAAGTCGACACGATTTTTTAATAGTAATGAAAAGCCAATCCGATCACTTTGCATCGTTATTTTTTTTAATTCGTTGTCATTGTCGAACCGAGGGAAGTAGGATGTACCTCTAGAAATACCAATGATCTTACCCTTTAAATCATCATATTTTGTAATGGTAATACCTTCTTTTGAAAGCACCCGTAAGTCGTCAGCTGGCTTAAAAGGGGTATAAAATGAAAACTTATCCCTTTCTGTTGATGGATTTAGCCCTGCAATTACATCAACTTGACCCTGTTTCAAAAAAACCACACATCGAGCAAAGTTGGGTGATTTTATAAATTTAAGTTGTTTATTTAGCACGTCAGCAAGAACTTCAAGCGCAGTAACATGTGTGCCGTAGGGTTTTTCAGCAATAACTTGGTAAGGAGGGTGGTCGTCAATACAGGCAACTAATTCAGTACTTTGGGCATTTGGGCATAAAAGAAAAGTTAGTAATAAAAATATTTTTTTATTATTCATTCAGTAACCTTAATTTCACAGTGATTGAATCTTAACTATACACTAAGTAACCAACTATTTCTGTTAAGTGGTTAGATAAATGAATATCCCATGGTCCAATCATTACCAGTTAGGTAAAGCGGTTATCAACCCTTTTCTGTAACCATCATACTGGCAATATACTTTGAATAAAACATCAATTTTTAAACTTGTATTCTCTTTCTTTCATAAAGTCATACTTTTTTGACATTATTACATTTTCTCACGTTAGCCAACATTTCCTATACAAAGTGCCTGAAGAAACTAACGCTACATGGTTTTATTATAGATTCATAATTTATCAGACACTAAAAAATGGAATTATTATGAAGAAATCATTTATCAGCATGGCATTACTTTTAGCATCTTCTACGGTATTTGCAGAAACAGAATATCCTGAAAACCGTATACTAAGACCTTTAACTTTAACTGATGGTACTATTTCTGTAGGTGGTGCTATTGCATGGGTAGAAGAAGGGGAGGATGATCAACGTGCAGCGCTTAATTTAAATTTAGGTTACGGTTTAACTGATAATTTAACTCTTGGTCTTGGTGGCCTTAATTATCGTGTTTTAGCTCGTCCTGAAAATAAAATGGGTCTTGAATTAGCTGTTGGTCTAGGTTTTAGAGGTTTCCAAGAGTCTCAAGTTAACGGTGATTCTGTAGCTTATGGTGCAGACTTAAATGGTAAATATGTCTTCAATAAAGACATAGCAATGATTTTTTCTGTAGGTTATGTAAAGTGGGACGAAGAAAAATTAAAAAACAAAGACGAATACCGCTATTCTGTAGGGTTACAAACTAACCTAGCAAAAAATTGGTCTGCTACAGCTAGTTATACCTATCGTGATTTAAAAGATTTTAATCAAAACGACGCAAATGAAGTAGGTGTAGGTATTAATTATATGTTTAGTAAGAATACCGATATAGGCCTATTTGCAAGCTATTCAGACTTTGATGCAGAAGAAAACGGGTATGAACTTGGTAATAGTTTTGATCATGCCGTGGGTATTTATGCTAACTACCGTTTTTAAAATAAGAGCGATGTGAGTAAGTCAATTTCGAACTATTGAGCTATCCCTTTGAAATCAAGTTGATCAATGCAATTGTTATAAATGGCCTATTGATAATCTGTCATCAATAGGGCCATTGCTGTATCTGAAAATTAAACTATCGTAAATAATAATTTACCTGTCAATGTTGAAACAGTTACAGCTCAGCCTGACAGTCAAAAAGTTTACCTGGTATATTTAAGTACATGTATTTCAGATAACATGGCTGGTTCTGTAAATAGTATGACGTTTGAGTATGCCTATGGAACTAAAGTTGGTGTTGTGGCAACAGGAACTATATCTGTTCAATAAGAAGTAACTTACGTACTCGTTAAAAATTTGATTTAACACCTGGAATAATAGTCAATATTTACCCGTATTTTAAAGCTCGCATAATAGCGGGGTTTTCTTATCCGATTGTGTATAAGTCATTCTATTATGGTTGAGTTTCACATTTTCTTTCTTATGTACACACTACCAGACCAAGGTAATTTCGCATAAGTTGATATTCCTTTTTAAAATGCAAAGCAATATACAAACAAAATTTCAGTGGATTATAATTATTAATATATTTCAATTGGTTAAAAGGTGTCGATTGTTGGCCCCATTAATGCAGTACCTATCTTGAAGCTAAATATATAAACGAGGGTAGTCCTATGATAAGTAATCGAAACTCACAAAATAGCCTGTTAGTTCTTTCATCAAACAATCTTTATTCTTTTAAAAGTGAGCTAAAAGAAGAATTGGGTAATAGCAACAAAAACCAAAACATTGTTGTTGAGTTATCACTTAATGAAGATAATGAAAATTATGTACTTGGATATAATTAATAAGTAAATAGGTCGACTTGTTAGTGCTGATAATTTTTCTTTATGCTGAATAATAGCAATGTTAATCCTATAAAATGATTGATTTTAATTGGATGATAATTCATAAAAATTAATCATTTTACTCTTCCATCAGTTACAGTTTTAAACTTTTCTACCGTTAACTCTTCTCATCATTTTCTATAAAGGTTTCTTTCGCTATTTTTTTAATATCGATACTTTCTTCGATGATTTTTTCACGCATTTTTCCTATTTCTTCTATCGCTTTTTCTTTTTCTTCGGGGCTTAGATTTTCATTCTTTGCTATTTCAGCCATCATTGCTTCGAGTTCTGCAAGTTTTTTTCGGTCAACACCTAAACGCTTATCAAGTATTGCTTGCATCATATCTCCAAAACGAGAATCAGGCTCAGTTATGTTTTTTACTTTATTTACATCTAAAGAAGAAGTTGTCACTTGCAATGTTGATTGATTATTCTGATTGTTAGCAAGTAATTCTGCTGAAGTTTGCGGCCTGACATAAATTGGGGATATTTCTTGAATAATATTTTTATTACCCTCTAATAGAGATAATGCCTGATTAGATAAAGTCAAGGTATCTTGATTTACACTATTATTTGAACGAGTCGAGTCTATATTATTGAAATTAGCTTGGTTTGTGCTTTTCGTTTTTGACTGAGCGAATATTTCATTGTAGTTTACGTTAATCATCATAATATTTACTCTTCTAGCGCTTTCGTTTTTTCTGTTCGTATTATTAATTGATAGCAGTAACTGTGCCAATTAACAGTCATTAGAAGTTTTAGCTAAAAGCCTTATATTTAGGTGTTTTATGATAATTTTTTCCCTTAAATGGGAAAGGTTTTGCCGTATTATCCAAATAACAAGTGAATTTTTGCCACTTGTTAGTTAACGATATAAACCTGTGTTCAGATTTGTATTAATGTTAACGTTGAAAATATCATAAATTTTAATAAAAATTATTTCAAACCGTTATTTCCTAAGTAAAGGTAATTAAAAAGTAAACTAATGAATAATATTTATCACATACTAAATGGTGATTCTTTAAAGAATCAATTCCCCAAATCAATATCGGGTGAATTAATCGTTGCACGTGAATGTTTAGTTGATGGCAATATTCAGGGCGAAGATATTAATGAATTATTTCTAAATCGAGAAAAATACTTAGAAAGTTATTCGCAAGTACCTGCGGGAACATATTTTGAAAGTACAGTGCTAGAAATAACAAAAATAACAAATATACCTGCAGACGCAGTAATATATTGTTGGTTTGAAGATGACTTGTTTTGTCAGGCTAATCTTTGGTTTGTCTTAAATTTACTCTCAAAAAAACAGCAAGGTTACAAGATATACTTAGTTCGGCCTAATCTAGGCAATGAATATAGCTTTGGTCTTATGAGTAATAATGAGTTAATTATTGCTTACAACACCGCCACTAATATAACGGTTACTGAACTTAAATCTTTATCTAGTTTATGGCCGAGTTATCAAGATAAAGATTTCGATAATTTATTACTCATAGCGGAAAGTTTTTTACGTAAATATCCTTTTTTACTTCCTGCAGTAAACGCTGAACTAGACAGGTTACCTGATGCTAGTGGTTATGGAAGGCCAGAAAGACAGTTGTTATTAATTATGAAAAATCTTGAAACAGAAGATTTTTCGACAGTATTTCGTTTATTTCAACAAAGCGAAGCACTTTACAGTTTTGGTGATCTGCAAGTTAAACGCATATTTGATGAACTTCTAAGACGCTAACGTTCTTTTATTAATATAAAACTTCGAATGTTGTAATAAAACTAAATTATATAAGACTAACTGTGCGCTATAAAAATTTAATTATAATTTGAGAACGACATGACCCAAAACTTCGAAGAGCCGATAGCCCTACAATCAAGACTGCTGAATATTGATATCATAAGGGGGATTGCCTTGCTTGGTATTCTTGTAATGAATATTCAAGCTTTTTCAATGAATTTCTCTGCTTACAGTAATCCAACATCGTTTGGTGATCTAACTGGCATTAACTTCTATGTTTATTATTTTTCTCATCTGTTTGCAGATCAAAAATTTATGACCATATTTTCAATTCTATTTGGTGTTGGTATTGTTTTGATGGCTGATAATATAGAAAAAAAAGGTGGTAATCCAAGTAAAATACACTACAGGCGAATGTTTATCTTAGCTGGTTTTGGATTGTTACATGCTTACTTATTATGGTTTGGTGATATTTTATTCCCTTATGCTTTAGCTGGGATGATAGCTTATACGGTACGTAAAAAACCAGTCAAATTTTTAATCATGACTGCATTTTTATCTATTGGTTTTTGCTCTGCAGTCATGTTTTTAACGAGTTTCGCAATCCCTCTGATGGAAGAAGCTGATTTAAAAAGCCTCCTTGCAGTATGGGCGCCAACTCAAGAGATGATTGATAAAGATATTTTAGTTAATCAAGCAAGTTGGTTAGGGCAAATGGAACATCGTAATTTTATGGCCTCCAAGATGCAAACCAATGTTTTATTTTATATGTTCAGAATTGTAGGCCTTATGATGATTGGTATGGCATTATTTAAGCTGGATTTCTTCGGTCAGCGATTCAGCAATAAGCGCTTAATGATTAGCGCAGTTATTGCTCTCGCTCTAGGTCTTGCTCTTGTTATTACGGGTAACCAAGCTAATTTTGATAGTGGTTGGGGACTTGATTCAATGATGTCAGGAATCCAATCTAACTACTGGGGCAGTATTTTAATGGCTTATAGCTATATGAGCCTTTTAGTTGTATTTTGTCGTTCATCATCGTTAATGAGATTGAAAGGCTTGTTAGCAAATGTAGGTAAAATGGCGTTAACCAATTATTTATCTCATACCTTAATCTGTGGGTTTATTTTTTATGGATGGGGTTTAGGGTTTTACGGTAGATTTGAACGAAGTGACATGCTGCTTGTTGTTATAAGCATTTGGGTATTTCAATTATTTTTCTCAAGCTTTTGGATGTCGCACTTTAGATTTGGACCCTTTGAATGGTTATGGCGCAGTATTACCTATGGGAAATTCCAACCTCTTAAAATAACTTAATAGTTTATATATTACTGTTAATATGTATAAATGTTAAAACGGCACCGTCTGTTTTTTCGTTTTACAATACCTGCTGATGGATCTACGTTATAGCTTAATGTAAAAACTAAAAGGACTTCTAGAAATGACAGACATACTAAATAAGAATTTATTTCTGATTAAAGAACATGTTGGTATATTCAAAGCCGCTAACAATTATGACGTTTATGATCCTGAAACGGGCAATATCATTATGGAATGTCGAGAACCAAATTTAGGTTTCTTTACAAAAATCCTTCGTTTTAGTGACTACAAAACCATGACTCCTTTTGATGTTCAAATACGTACACCTGATGAACAGCGTATTGTGAGAATTCAGCGAGGTATTTCTCTTTTTGTTTCCAAAGTGACTATTTCTGATAGTGATGGCAATACAGTTGGTTATTTCCAACAAAAGCTTTTTTCTATTGGCGGTAAATTTGATATTTATGACAATCAAGACAGAATTGTATGTCAGTTAAAAGGAAACTGGGTTGGTTGGAATTTTCGCTTTATGGATGGCAATGATGAGCTCGCTCATATTTCAAAAGAGTGGGGCGGAATAGGTAAAGAGCTTTTTACCAGTGCTGACAATTACATTCTTGAAATTTCTGATGATGTCCCTGAAAATCACCCTATTAGAAAATTAATTCTTGCTGCCGTTATGTGTATTGATATGGTTTTGAAAGAATAAACAGAAAGAGAAAAACGTTGAATAATCCTATAATTAGTTTTGTTAGCCAGCTGCTCGAAGAAGATCAAGTCGCATGGCTAGCACTTTTATCAGCCAAGCTCCCCAATGAATGCATTAAGCTTGATAAAGATTTATCAGTGGATGAAAAGATTCAATGTGAAATTGCTATTGTAGCTAATCCTGACCCTATTACTTTGTCGCAATATACTCATTTGATTTGGGTACAAAGTTTGTGGGCGGGTGTTGATGCTTTAGTTTCACAATTAACAGACAACCCGCAACAGCCAAGCTTTAAACTTATTCGATTAATTGATCCATTATTAGCCCAAACAATGAGTGAAGCTGTATTAACTTGGGTACTTTATTTACATCGAGATATGCCTAAATACTTAAAGCAACAAAAGTCATCTCAGTGGATACAGCACCGTTATTTACTTCCACAAGAGCGCACAGTAGGAATTTTGGGCTTAGGTAAATTAGGTGAGCTTAGTGCGCTTCGTTTGTGCGCTAATGGCTTTAAAGTCATAGGTTGGAGTCAAAGTGAAAAATCAATTAATGGTGTGAAATGTTATTCAGGAGATGGCGGTTTAATTACTATGGTTAAGCAATGTAATATCATTATTTGTTTACTGCCGCTTACAGCTGACACTCATCAACTAATAGATCATGATTTACTTAAAAACTTTCCTCAAGGTGCAAGTTTAATAAACTTTGCCCGTGGTGGTATTATTGCTAATAAAGATCTCGTTCAGCACCTAGATAGTGCTCATCTTGAACATGCAATTTTAGATGTTTTTGAACAGGAACCCTTAGAAAAAAATGATGTTTATTGGTCACATGAAAAAATTACGGTGCTTCCTCATATTTCTGCTCCAACGCATTTTGATAGTGCAGTGAATATTGTTGCTGAAAATATCCGAGAATACCGATTAAATGGACAGTTGCCTAGTTGTATTGACTGGAATAAAGGTTATTAGAATTGCATGGGGTATGGCGTTTTTAACGTTAAGCTAATTTACCTTGCCATCTTCCTTGATAGCAATAGTATATCTGTTCAAAATTTGTCAATAATGTTTAACCATCGGCATTAATTGTTGAAATCAGTTCATCAAGACAAGCTTCATTTTGTTCATGTGGCACCTGACAAGTGCCAGCTGCATTATGTCCGCCACCATTATATTTCAACATTAATTCACCTACGTTTGTTTTTGAACTTCGATCAAAGATAGATTTTCCTGTAGCAAAAACAGTGTTCTGCTTTTTAAGTCCCCACATAATATGAATTGAAATATTACATTGTGGGAATAGAGCATAGATGACAAATCGGTTACCAGAAAATATAATTTCTTCTTCTCTTAAATCCAACACAACCAAATTATTGTGAACAGTTGCACAACGCTTAATTTGTGCCTTAAACTTTTCTTCATGCTCAAAGTAAAGATCTGTACGTTCTTTAACATCAGGAAGTGCAAGTAACTCATCAATGTTGTGGTCTTTACCAAAATCAATTAAATCCATCATAAGTTCATAGTTTGAAATACGAAAATCTCTGAAACGGCCTAAACCAGTTCGAGAGTCCATGATGAAATTGAGTAACTCCCAACGTTTAGCATGTAAAACCTCTTCCATATTGAATTGAGCAGAATCACCTTTATCAACGGCTTCCATCATGCTCGTCCAGCTTTTTGGAAAAGCTTCTAACCCGCCGTAGAAATCATAAACTACACGTGCAGCTGAGGGAGCATCAGGATCGATAACATGATTATCTCTTTTTTTATTACGAAGCGTTTCACTGTGATGGTGGTCAAAGGCGATATGTACCCCATCCACATAAGGTAAATTAGTGGAAATATCATTTGGACCTACATCAATGACTCCGTCTTGCATATCCTTGGGATGAACAAATAGAATATCGTCTACTAAATTAATATGCTTGAGTAAAATTGCACAAACTAAACCATCGAAATCACTACGAGTTACTAAGCGGTATTTTTTATTATCCGACATTTATTATCTCCATTATGTATAGATTATTACACTATGTTATTTAACACGATATTGTTTATATAAGCATAATTAAAGTAGATTAATTCGTGGAATCAAATTTAAAGTCAAATAAAGTGCTTTATTGGTTAATTTTACCTCTCTAATATAATATAGCAGGAATACACGTAGTCAAAATAAAATATCTACCACAACATTTTCTAGACTGTTACACGAGATATATCAATAATTAAATAGCGTTATAAACAAAAAAACCTCTATTTTAAAGAGGTTTATATTTGATAAAACTGTCTTTATACGACAACTTTTTATTGCTGTACTACTTGTTATCCAGATTCTGTCGCTAATATTTCGCGAATATTGATTTTTTTATCATATTGTACAAAACCAATTTCTTTTGATGTTCTGGCAAGAACAGCCATGCGATCTGCTAATTCATTCCCTTCAATATTTGCATGGCCTTTAACATGTGTAATTGATATATCCTTTTTAATTTCCTGATAAAGGGTGTAGCAAGCTTTCACTAATTCAGGATTTTTAATCGATTCACCGTTAGCTTTTTTCCAACCTTTATTTTTCCAACCTGTCGCCCACTTTGAGATGCTATCAATAGAATATTTTGAGTCAGACAGCACTTGAATCGTTTTATCCGGATTTGCATTGATATAAGCTTTTGCCAATTTAAAAGCTTGAAGCATGCCAATTAACTCAGCGGTATTGTTCGTGCCGTTAGCGTTAAATGCGCCATACCAAAGGCTATTAATTTCACCTTGATGGTAAACAGCGACACCGGTTCCTGATTTTCCAGGGTTCGGTGAACATGCACCATCACAATAAATATCAATATTTGATTTTGTGACTTCACGATCACTTCTTACTGTTCCACCAGAAGTTTTTCCAGCAATGGCGGTTTTGTTTAAGGACGTTGAGCTTGCTGTCTTAGCTGCTGCAGGGTATTCACCTCCGTTACGTGGTGGTGTTTTTAAAGAACGCTGTGTTAATGCTTTCGTATAAGTTAACTTAAAAGCAGCTTCTGCTTCTGTTTGTGAAGGAAAACCCATAAATTGCGCGTCTGCGCGGCCTGATGTTACAGATTGAACCGTAGACCAGTTGTCAAATACACCTGTTTTTGCGCCTTTCCATACAACGTAATACTTTTTACTCATTATCTATTTTCTCAATGTCTATTCTTGTTTGTTTTTAGCTGATAACGACCAAACTAATAAAATTATACCTGCAATAAAAAATGGAATACTTAACATTTGACCTGTATTCATTGCCCATATTGATTCGTATGCAGCTTGTTTAACTTTTACTGATTCGATTAAAAATCGGGCGGTAAAGGTTAGAATCAAAAACAAACCCAATAACGAACCCTTTGGCGTTTTGTCTTTTAATTTTTTATAGATAAAGAACATAATGATAAAAATGAGTAGATAGGCGATGGCTTCATAAAGCTGTGCAGGGTGGCGAGGTATATTATCAATGCGTGCGAAAACAATTGCCCATGGAGCATCACTCGAAACGCCTAATATTTCAGAGTTAACAAAGTTAGCTGAACGAACAAACACACCAAAGAGTGCAGTACAAATTGCTAATCGGTCGAGTAGCCATAGATAATTTTCTTTATATTTTCTAGCATATATACCTAATGCTATTATTAGTCCTAAACCACCACCATGGCTTGCAAGTCCACCTTCCCAAATAGCGATTATTTTCATGGGATTAGCAAAGTAATATTGCGGATCGTAGAAAAGGCAATGCCCTAAGCGGGCACCAATAATAATACCAAATATGGCATACATTAATAAATTGTCTAGTGCTTCGACAGGTCTATTTTCTTTTTGATAAACCCATTTCATTACCTGCAAGCCTGACATTATTGCCGCAGCAAATAGAGCGCCATACCAATGAATTGTTAATGGACCTAGAGAGAGTAGAACTGGATCAATATCCCAAATAAAATGTTGCAATGAAAAAACCTTATTTATACGTATGCAATGAATGAGTTATTGATGAACAACAACTATAAAGCCGCTATTATGTCAGTCAATTAGCGATAAAACGAGAGCAAATTTGTAATGAAAAATTATAGTTTAGGTAATAGCGAACTTCAGTCTTCACGATTAGTCTATGGTTGTATGCGAATTGCAGGTGATCAATCAGTTAATGATATTGCTAAGGGTAAGCTTGCTGTTCATAGTGCGATTGATGCGGGATATAATCATTTTGACCATGCTGATATTTATGGTGGCGGTGCAAGTGAACAATTATTTGGAGAGTTGTTAAAGCAATCGCCTCAATTGCGCGAACAAATGCTTATAACTTCCAAAGCAAGTATTCGACCGAAAAACGATGAAAACTTATATGCGCCAACCCGTTATGATTTTAGTAAAGATTATATTTTATCGAGTGTTGAAGGCTCTTTAAAGCGCCTAAATATAGAGCAACTTGATCTTTTTCTATTGCATCGTCCAGATTATTTATTTGATATTCACGAAGTTGCTGAAACATTTAACCAACTTAAAGCAAGTGGTAAAGTGGCACATTTTGGCGTCAGTAATTTCAAGCCATCACAAATATCTATGTTACAGAGTGTTTTAGATTCACCGTTATTAGTTAATCAGGTGGAAATTAATATTCATAATATTGATGCACTTAATGATGGAACATTGGATCAATGTCAACAAAATAGTATATCACCGATTGCTTGGTGTCCATTGGGTGGCGTTGCTTACGATGCTTGGGGAAATACATTCTCTGAGGAAGATAAACAACGTATTGCAGGTGAGTTAACGCTGCAGGCACAAAAATATGGCTGTGAAGCTTGGCAAGTTATTCTGGCTTGGTTGTTATTGCATCCGGCTGACATATTTCCAATTATTGGTTCTACAACACCAGAGCGTATCGTTGCTGCAAAGCTTGCACTAGAACTTAGTTATAGTCGGGAAGATTGGTATCGGTTATTTGAAGCGAGAAATGGTCAAGCTGTACCATAATTAATGCGAGGGATGTTGGTTTTATCGTTTTACGGTAAAAGTTGATTGTTATTTGTTTGTTTTATGCTACATTAAGCTTATTGAATGAATTCACATTATGAGTTTTATGTTTCAGCACCAGAGTATTCCAACCGTCAGTAAAATAGTGCGTGCATTAGTCGCGCTCTTTCTTCTTATGCAAATTATAAGCTATACGTTATTACTGATGTTCAGTAATAACGTTGGTGGAACAACATTTGAGCTTTCTGAACATTTCTATTTTTTCACTTCAGCAGTAAATATTGATTTCTCGGGAAGCTGGGAAGATTTAGCTCAAGCCTTAAGTGATGAAGGTTTTAACACTTTGCTTATTTTAGGTAGTGCAGATTTATTACCTAGCATTCTTCTTTATTTATCTTTGTTTAAATTATTTGGCTTATATCAACATGGATTGATTTTTACCACAGCGAATATCCAATGTATTAAGAATATTGGTACTGTGCTCCTTGCTTGGATTGCATTAAAGCTTTTATATCCGGTAGTTGTAACTTTAGTTTTAAGGTTTTCAGGCGCCTCCGATTCATTAGCTATATACATGAGCTTAGGCTCCGATGAGTTAAGGCTTTTATTAATAGGTTTAGTCATATACGTAATAGCTTGGATTATGAACGAAGCAACTAGTTTGCATCAAGAACAGGAATTGGTGATCTAGTGGCTATGATTATTGAGTTGGACGTCATGTTGGCGAGGCGAAAAATGAAATTAAACGATCTTGCTCTGTCAGTAGGTATAACAGCACAAAATTTGTCAGTGCTTAAAAGTGGGCGAGCAAAAGCAATACGATTCTCAACACTTGAAGCGATATGCAAAACGCTAGAATGTCAGCCGGGTGATATTTTACTTTATGAAGAAGACGAATAAATAAGGAATCATGATGAAAAACTATTTAAAGATTATTATTGCCTCTACTTCCTTCGCAGCTAGTTTCACGGCGATGGCAACAGGTAACGAATATTATAAATTTGTTGGCCTTGGCCTAAATCACTATGACAATTTAGCAAATTTAGATCTAAGTCATACTGAAATTGATTTAGTACCTGAAATTTTTTTCGGTTTAGGGAAAAAATATCAATTAAATGAAGATTGGCAATTATCGAATGAAATTTCGCTTCATTATGCTAAAACGCATTTTAGTGGTTTTGTTGAAAATGACAGAGCGAATAACTTTTCTCAAGAACAATCTTTTTCAGGAAACTATGAAGCGCTAGGATTATGGGCAACATCACGCTTTAACTATGTAAGCTTAAGTGAAAAAGTATCTCCTTTCATAGAGCTAGCTGTTGGTGTGGTAAAAACGAACCACGGTACACTTTTTGGTGAAGATAAAAATAATGATATTGCCTATAAAGCGATAACAGGTTTAGAGTTTGAAGTCGCTAATGACATAACCTTTTCTATTGGTTTTGGTCTTTCAGATAATGACAACAGTTTGTAATTACTTCATAAACAGATTGTTGAACTATGATTGAGCTGCCATATCGGCAGCTTTTTTTCTGTCTTTAATATAATAAAACCAGGTCACGGCAAACAATATCGCGATAAATGGCATACTTGTAATTACTACCATATTCCAGCCAGCTTTAAATAAAACCCAACCAGCTAATAACGATGCGGTTGCTTGTAATCCAAAAATAATAAAATCATTAATCGCTTGCACCTTGTGACGTTCACTTGGCTTATAACTTTGTGGAAGTAAAGTTGTACCGGTTAAAAATAAAAAATTCCAACCAATGCCTAATAAAATAAGTGCCCACCAGTAATGTACGACTTGTTCGCCAGAAAGTGCGACTACAGTGACTATCGCATAAATAACTGTACCAATGAGCATTAAGCTTTTTAAGCCAATTTTTTTAACTAACCACGCGGTAAAAAGAGATGGGATAAACATCGCTGCAATGTGGCTCTGAATAACCCACTTTGTGTCATTTAAACTATGACCATGCATTTGGTGCATACTGAGAGGTGTAGCGGTCATTAAATAACTCATTAACGCGAAACCAATTGCTGCAGATAATATCGCAATAATGAAAATAGGTTGCTTTATAATTTCACTTAACGGACGAGTCTCACCGACTTCTTGGTTATTTTCAATCTGTGTATTTTTAAAGCTCAGCATGATAATCATGGCACAAACGATTAACCCTGCTAAAACTAAAAATGACCCTGCATAGCCATGTGGAGAAACTAACCAATCTTTAGCTGCCACAGCAATCTCAGGTCCTAAAAACGCAGAAAATATTCCACTCAGCATGAGGATTGATAACACAGTAGGAATATCTTTATCATCTTTTATACTTTCGATTGCTGCGAAACGTAACTGTTGAATAAAGGAAGTACTAATACCAAAGAGTAAACCTGAGAACACAAAAAGTTCAAAGTTGGAAATAAGCGCAGATACCATCGCTGTTAATGTAGCAAGTAAACCACAGCTATAGCCGGTAAATATTGCAAATCGACGGCCTTTATTTTTTGCAAGCATCGCAGCAGGAATAGCGCCACATGCGACACCTAAAATCATTACCGTTACAGGAAGTGTCGCTAGAGATGGATCACTTGCCATACTGGTTGACAATATACCACCAATGAAAACAATGACTGGAGACGCTGCCATCACTAATGGTTGAGCAACAAATAATAACCAGATATTTCTTGGCAAGATGAAATATCGTGATAAGAAAAAGGCACAAATAAATAATAATGCGAGGGTGATAATGATATTGGATAACATAGCAGTTCATTTATGATAATTATTCTCCACACATCATAACGTATTATTTTCTTAGGGAGATAATAATTTATGTTGGTTTTTATTAACCAAATGATAAACTGCGTTCGTTGTAAATCAGACCCATTTTGTTGTTAAGGTTGTTATGAAATTTAGTCCACTTGTTCAAGAGTTAATCAATTCACTTAAATGTTTACCGGGGGTTGGCGCTAAATCAGCACAACGAATGGCGTTTCATTTACTCGAGCGAAATCGTATCGGGGGCGCTAAACTTGCCGGAACATTAAAGATGGCAATGGAAAACATTGGTCATTGTTCACAATGTCGCAATTTCACTGAAGATGAAACCTGTGATATTTGTCAAAGTGCCAAGCGCCTTATCAACCAACAGCTTTGTATTGTCGAAAGCCCAGGCGATGTTATAGCGATAGAACAAACGGGGGAATTCCAAGGTAGATATTTCATTTTGATGGGGCATTTATCACCCCTTGACGGTATAGGACCAGACGATCTTGGCTTAGACATTCTAGAAGACCAATTGGTAACTAAGCAATTTAAAGAAATAATTTTAGCAACCAACCCTACAGTTGAAGGTGAAGCTACCGCACACTTTATTGCAGAACTGGCTAAAAAACATCAAGTGATCATTTCTCGTATTGCTCACGGGGTGCCTGTCGGCGGAGAATTAGAATATGTAGATGGTAATACGCTATCGCATGCGTTATCAGGACGTAAAAATTATAGTTTTTAGTGTTTGTGAATAAATGTGACATATCATAGTTAATATAATTAATGAGTACACATATCCTAAATAATACTCATTTTAATCGAAGGGATTAATGATTTGCGACAAATTAGTATAATACTCAGCTTTCTTTTCGTTATGGGGTGTACCTCGAATAATCAGGTTACTCGTATTGAGCAAACTGACTCTATTATAAAATATAAGAAAAAATCAACGGATCCTCTACGTTTTTCCAATTTGTATCCTGAAAAGAAAAATTATCAAATTACCTGTGAAGAAAATTGTTATGAACCTTCACCTTTAGTTGAATGTGAATCACCAGCAGAAAATTGTCATTTTATAGGTAAACAAAACCTTGCAAAAGTAAATACAGGTTTTACTTTTCGTTGGCTCGGACACGCAAGTTTTCATATTAAAAGCCCAGATGGAAGTTCTTTATTAATAGACCCTGTAAGTAAGCAATTCGACTGGCCCGTAAATTGGGCCTTTAAGCTATCAACTGGCTTTGAACGTAATTTACCCGTTTGGCCCTCCGACAACGAGATTAAAAATGTTGATGCAGTTCTGTATTCTCATATTCACTACGACCATTTCAATAAAGATGATATCGAAAAAATTGGGAATAAGACTCAATATTTTGCCCCTTTAGGTTTTGCAGAACATTTCCCTAATGATGCTTATAGTATTAATGAAATGGCATGGTATTCACACAAAGCGTTAGGTGAACTTACGCTCAATTTTGTTCCCGCACACCATTTTAGTAATCGAATCTTGGTACCTTATCTCTATGAAGATAATGATAAAGCGTTATGGGGAGGTTGGGTTATTGAACACGAAGGTCAACGTATCTTTTTTGCTGGCGATACCGGGTATTCAGAACACTTTAAAAACATTCAACAACGTTATGGCGATATGGATGTGTGTTTAATGCCAATTGCTTCATATTTTCATAAAGAAAGTGGTGCTTGGTATCGTTATGTTCATACCACACCGGAGGATGCATTAGTGGCAGCCAAAGAGCTAAATTGTAAAGTGATGATCCCTTGGGGATACGGCAATGCAAGTTGGAAAATGGGTGACCATAGCTCACACTCTGCTTTGCTAAGACTGTTACATATGCATAAAAAAATGGGATCCCAAGTTCCTTTGCATATATTAAATGAAGGTGAAGAAGTTTCATTTTAACTGAAGTCGAATATTCAACAATAGCAATATTGTCAGTCTTTTAGACAATGACACCGGCAGGTATTTTATAAATTATTGGCAACGTTGTTATTAACTATTAAATTAACTTTCTCGTATTTGAGTAAAAACATACCACAACTGACAGTAAAGACTGTTAGATAAAGCGCACATTATAGTTGCTAAAGTGTTTTATTAACGCGATTCAGTAAAGTAGCGCTACCACTTGTCCAACACCATAAGCATCAGTGATTGCGCCCATAATTAATACAAAGGGGCCTCATAAATGATCCACCAAAGTTCATATTTAAGTGCAATAATCCCAATGAAGTAAAGTAAATCATCTTGTGATGAAGGATATTGAGTGAGGATATAATTAAAGATCAACGAGACTAAGTGCAGGATAAGTGTTTATGTAAGATTTTTTGATTTTTTGCTTGAAAACGTTTTCACTACCCCCACATGTTAACTATCAACGCGTTCTTCAGCTTTTGAATGTACGCTTTTAAAACAGTTAAACCTAGGAAGTATCAAAATGTCAGAAACAGGCCAAAAAGAAAATCATCAGTTTGCAACGGATAACGCTAAGTTACTCAAATTAATGATCCACTCCCTTTACTCAAATAAAGAAATTTTCTTACGTGAGTTAGTTTCAAACGCTGCAGATGCCGCTGACAAATTACGCTTTAAAGCGCTTTCAGATGATAGTTTATATGAAGGTGATGGAGATTTACGCGTTCGTGTAAGTTGTGATAAAGATAATAATACCCTTACAATTTCTGATAACGGTATTGGTATGACACATGACCAAATCGTTGATCATTTAGGAACAATAGCAAAATCTGGCACTGCTGAGTTTTTCTCTCAGCTTTCTGGTGATCAAGCTTCAGATTCTCAACTTATTGGTCAATTTGGTGTCGGTTTTTATTCAGCATTCATCGTTGCGGATTCAGTGACTGTGCGTTCTCGTGGAGCCGGAGTTTCTGCATCTGAAGGTGTTGAATGGTCAAGTGCTGGTGAAGGTGAATTTACAACCGCTAATATTGAAAAAGCAAATCGTGGTACTGATATCATTCTTCATTTAAAAGAAGAAGAAAAAGAATTTGCTGATGATTGGCGTTTAAAGTCTATTGTTACTAAGTACTCTGATCATATTTCAGTTTCTGTTGAAATGTTAACGCCAGAAGTACCAGCTGTTGAAGCTGTTGCAGAAGTTAAAGATGCTGAAGACAAAGTAACTACGCATGCTGTTGAAGCGCGTGATGCTGTTCCTGCGTTATGGGAACCTGTAAATAAAGCAACGGCACTTTGGACACGTGAAAAGTCAGATGTTTCTGATGAAGAATATAAAGAGTTCTATAAGCATGTATCACATGACTTTGGCGACCCTCTTTTATGGGAACATAATAAAGTAGAAGGTAAAACTGAATACACTTCATTACTTTATATTCCAAGTAAAGCACCGTTCGACATGCATAACCGTGAAAAGCAGCATGGTTTAAAGCTATTTGTTCAACGCGTATTCATAATGGATGACGCAGAACAGTTTATGCCAACGTATTTACGTTTTGTAAAAGGTTTATTAGATTCAAACGATTTACCATTGAACGTTTCTCGTGAAATATTACAAGATAATAAAATTACGCAAGCAATCCGTAAAGGGTGTACTAAACGTGTTCTTAAAATGCTTGAGAAATTAGGCAAAAAAGATGAAGAGCAGTATCAAGTCTTTTGGAATGAATTTGGCCAAGTTTTAAAAGAAGGCCCAGCTGAAGATAACGCTAATAAAGAACAAGTAGCTAATTT